>NZ_CM132929.1:2019764-2357146 GCF_054031195.1 Algorimicrobium bowmanii | reverse complement strand
ACTAGATATTTTAGAATACACATCAATAAGCACATCGTAGTTTTCCTTTTTTACCGCTGTTGCCAGTTTAAAAAGGGCTTTTTTATCCGTTTCAGCTTGGGGTGTAAACAAGACTAGATTATCAATAAACGGGTTATTTTCCACCACTGGTGTGGTGTGGCTGTTTATTAAATAATCTAATTGTGCATGGGGGTACTGTTCCCGTAAGGCCTCAAATAAGACGCTAGAGGTTAGCACATCGCCAATCATTTTTTGCTGTATGACTAAAATTTTCAAATAAATTCCCTTTTGTTAGAAGCGTCCTGCTTAATTATACGGCTACGTTATATTCTCTTAAGGCGTCGTTTAATGAGGTTTTCTTATTGGTACTCGCTTTACGTTTTCCAATAATTAAAGCACAAGGTACGTTGTAATTTCCTGAAGGGAATTCTTTTGTATAACTACCTGGAATCACCACCGATCTTTCTGGAACAACACCTTTCATTTCAACCGGTTCATCGCCAGTAACGTCAATAATTTTAGTACTCATGGTTAAAACAACATTGGCACCTAATACCGCTTCTTTTTCAACACGTACACCTTCTACAACTATACAACGCGATCCAATAAAGGCACCATCTTCAATAATAACTGGTGCAGCTTGTAAGGGCTCTAATACACCACCAATACCAACACCACCAGATAGGTGAACGTTTTTGCCAATTTGTGCACAACTACCTACTGTAGCCCAAGTATCAACCATCGTACCTTCGTCTACATAGGCACCAATATTTACATAACTCGGCATTAAAATAACCCCTTTAGATATGTAAGCACCATGTCTTGCAACTGCATTTGGTACTACGCGAATCCCTTTGTTTTCGTAACCTGTTTTTAATGGAATTTTATCATGGTATTCAAAGATACCCACTTCAAAGGTTTCCATTTTCTGAATCGGGAAGTATAACACAACGGCTTTTTTAACCCATTCGTTTACTTGCCAGCCATTTTCAGTTGGTTCTGCCACACGTAGCGAGCCTTTATCAACTAAATCAACAACACTGCGAATGCTATCAATAGTTACTTTATCATTTAATAGTTCGCGATTTTCCCACGCGTTTTCAATAACTTGTTGTAATTGTTCCATATTATTTTTACTAGTCAATCCTAAACTTGATTTACATTTTTTATATAGGAAACAAAGATAAAGTTATAATTGTATTCTTAATAGTGGAAGCGTCTTAAATAATTGCTTTTCTATTTCGGGTTTCAATTATAATAGTAACTTTGCCAACTATGGGACGGATACTTGCAATAGATTACGGAAAAGTTAGAACAGGGATTGCTGTTACGGATGAACTTCAAATAATAGCATCGGGGTTAACTACGGTTGATACCAAGACTTTAATTGCTTTTTTAATGGATTATGTGGCTAAGGAATCGGTGGAACTCTTTTTGGTAGGCGAGCCTAAGCAAATGAATAATGATCCGTCTGAAAGTGAGGCTTTAATATTGCCTTTTTTAGAGAAGCTTAAAAAGTCTATTCCACAAATACCTATACAGCGTGTTGATGAGCGTTTTACTTCTAAAATGGCTTTTCAGACGATGATAGACAGTGGTTTGTCTAAAAAGAAACGTCAGAATAAAGCTTTGGTAGATGAGATTAGTGCCACCTTAATACTTCAGAGTTATTTATATTCCAAATAGTTTTCTAATGGTTGGGCTTTTGTATTTCCTTTCGGAAATGTTTCAGAGTATCTAGTCGTTTAAATTGGTAGTTTGTCAGATTATTTTGATAGTTAATTGGAGTTGTTAGATTTTTGTTTCAACTATTAATTAAATCAAATCTTATGAAACAAATTTACTTAACTGCGGTGCTATTTATGGCACTATTTTCTTTTAACACAGCTCAGGCTCAGGTATGTCCAGACAATGGTTTTACCAACACGACATCTTTATTCTTTATTTACGAATCGGTACTTGTAGACTGTGCAGACCGTCCAACCACTATTAGTGTAGATGGTAGTTCATTTACATTATCGTTTTGCGACTCTAGCTTATCTATCTACGATTTAGATGCTGGTGAAGATGCTATTACGGATACCACAACATTTACGGCCAATTTAGGTAGTGCAGCGTGCCAGTATTTAAATGGCGATTTAACTAGCGAAACCTTATCTTTAGAATCTATAGATTCTGCATTAAACGGATTTAAAGTCTTTCCAAATCCAATTGCTCAGGGTCAGGATATTCAAGTAGCTTTTGGCGCGCGTTTAGATGCCCAAATTAGTTTATATGCTGTTACTGGAAAGCGTATCCTTTCTAAAACAATTAGTAACGTATCCCGTACGGCTGTATCAACGGCTAATTTAGCCAATGGTATTTACGTACTACAGGTTAAGAGTGGTTCGTCTACCGTTTCTAAAAAAGTGGTGGTTATGAACTAAGCCTATCCTTATATATTATATAACAAGACCGCTAGCAATTTGCTGGCGGTCTTTGTTTTTATACCGTTTATCGATTATTTAAAATGAGGGGTTGTTTTTTAGTACGTTTTTTGGGTTCTGTGTGTTTGTTGTCAGGCTGTTAGGTGGGGTTTGTTTTGGAGGCTGCTCGATAATGTGTTGCTTATAAAGGCTGACTGACATTACGTTTATCGGTAAAAAATAGACCTTTATCTTATAAACGAATTTAACGGGTGTTTCGTCAAATTAATTCGGTGCTTACCGTTTGTCGATACTATATTTGCCCTGTTCAAATAAAGCAACACGTATGAAAACTTTTTTATTTATAGCTCTTTTTATGATTATCGGATTAACCGGTGTACAGGCACAAGAAGCGCTACAAAATACGCCAGTTAAAACGGCTGTTATAGCTGCTGAAGCTATTAGCACAATAGAAACAGATTCTAAAGAGGTCGCTGCTAAAAAGAAAGATATTTTAGTGAATAAGATCGCGTCTAAATTACGCGGTGAGATAAATATATTTGTATTAAAAGAAACGCGTTTGGTTTGCTAAACCCCGTTTTTCTTACTTACAATCCACGAGAACTCCTTTATTAAAGGAGTTTTTTTATGCGTATATATAAGAAGAGTTGTATTTTTGCACCGAATTTATATAAAATATAATCCATGATATTACCTGTTGTAGCCTATGGCGATCCTGTATTAAAAAAAGTAGGCCAAGATATTTCAAAAGACTATCCTAATTTGGATGTGCTTTTAGAAAATATGTACGAAACGATGTATAATGCCTATGGTGTTGGACTTGCGGCACCACAAATAGGGTTGGCTATTCGTTTGTTTTTGGTAGATACAGCACCATTTGCAGATGATGAGTCGCTTTCAGAAGAAGAGCGTACCTATTTAAAAGGCTTTAAACAAACCTTTATAAATGCACGTATTTTAGAAGAAACAGGCGACGAATGGGCGTTTAATGAGGGCTGTTTAAGTATTCCCGATGTTCGTGAGGATGTATTCCGTAAACCGACTATTACTATCGAGTTTTACGATGCTGATTTTAAGAAACATACCGAAACCTATACCGGTTTGGTAGCACGTGTTATACAGCATGAGTACGACCATATAGACGGGGTTTTATTTACCGATAAACTGTCGTCTTTAAAGAAGCGCCTGATAAAAGGTAAGCTGACCAATATTTCAAAAGGAAAAATTAATGTGGATTACAGAATGCGTTTCCCAAGTCAAAAAAAGAAACGATAATATTTGTATAACATAGGGAAACGTTTGATATTTGTCCACTTTAACATGAAGATATGAGTTTAGAAAAAGTACTATCGATAGCTGGAAAACCAGGATTATATAAGATGATTGCTCAAACACGAGGCGGCTTTGTTGCAGAATCGTTATTAGACGGCAAGAAAATGTCTGTAGGTATTCATCACAATGTGAGTATCTTGAGTGAAATAGCTATTTACACACTTACGGAAGAAAAGCCTTTACGCGAGGTTTTTAAATTAATTAAAGCAAAAGAGTCTGGAAACGAAACGGCTATTAGTCATAAAGCCAGTAAAGACGAATTAGAAGCCTATTTCTTTGACGTTTTATCGGATTATGATGAAGATCGTGTTTACGCTAGCGATATTAAAAAGATTATTCAGTGGTATAACTTACTTCATAAAAATGATATGTTAGACCTAGAAGAAGCCGATGCTGAAGCTGAAGCGGCAGTAGAAGCTGAAGATAAAGCCTAATTTATTAGGTGTGATTACAATCTTAAAAAATCCAGTAGCGCTCAAGGTGTTACTGGATTTTTTTTGCTTAAGTCCGTTTGGTATTTATAAAACGGCCCTACATTTACGAACCTAAAAACACAAACCCGATGCATACACGCGCAGAACAATTAGAAGCTTTCGATCGATTATTAACCATTATGGATGAGTTGCGTACGCAATGTCCGTGGGATAAGAAGCAGACTATGGAAACCTTACGACCTTTAACCATAGAGGAAACCTACGAGTTGGGGGATGCTATTCTAGATGAGGATTTAGAAGAGGTGAAGAAGGAGTTGGGCGATGTACTTTTGCATATTGTGTTTTATTCTAAGATTGGTAGTGATACTTCTGATTTTGATATTGCCGATGTGTGTCATGGTATCTGTGATAAATTAGTAAGTAGGCACCCGCATATTTATGGCGATGTTACGGTAGCCGATGAAGCAGAGGTGAAACGTAATTGGGAGCAATTAAAACTTAAAGAAGGGCGCGATAGTGTTTTGGAAGGGGTTCCCAAAAGTTTACCAGCCTTGGTAAAAGCCAGTCGTATACAGGAAAAGGTAGCAGGCGTGGGCTTTGACTGGGAAGCGCCTCATCAGGTGTGGGATAAGGTTCAGGAAGAGCTTGGCGAGTTTCATGACGAAGTATCAAAAGGCGATACCGATGCTATGGAAGCGGAGTTTGGCGATGTGTTGTTCTCCTTAATTAATTACGCCCGCTTTTTAAAAATTAACCCCGAAAATGCCTTGGAACGCACCAATAAAAAGTTTGTAAAACGCTTTCAGTATATCGAGGAGCAGGCTAAGAAGTTAAACAAGCCTATACAGGATTTGAGCTTGGCGGAAATGGATGTATTTTGGGAAGCTGCCAAGAAGTTGTAAGGTACCTGTTGAGTTTAGCTAAAAAAAAAGCTGCCTAAATGAGACAGCTTTTTCCATGCGTATTGGCTTTACAATACTTCGATAAGTTTCAGAGCATTAAACGCACCGTTTCTTAACGGGTATTGAATGCCATTGACCTCTTGGAAGAAAGAAACTTTTAAGAAAAAAAGTTCGTTTCCAGTTCCCACAGCTGCAGCTGAAGGTGTTAACGAGATGGTGGAAGTCGTTCCGTTAATAGGAAGATTAACAGTTGTACTTGACTGAAAATCCTTCTCACCAGTGCCAAAGTCTAAGTTTAGAAACCCTGAGTTAAAACTCACATGGGTTGCCCCACCAGGTTGATCTAAATCTTGGTTAGGCGTAAAGTCCGGTATTGTAATCTCACCAGTTGTTGTATCTAAACTGTAATCGATTAATAATACAGAACTTAATAAGGCCTCGTTATTAAAGTCAAAGCCTTTAAGTCTGCCCAAACCTTCCGGAGTGGTAAGACCAATAGCTACTTGACGTTGACCACGAGCAGAAGTTGTATCGGTATTTTTAACCATACTCATGGTTTGCGTTAATCTAGCAGTAACGCGACTGTCTTTGGCGTCTGCCAAAAGGTTAAGTATAGCACGACGAAGCATTTTACCGCTTTTAGCACTATGTCCGAATTCTGAACCATTTTCACGTGTTCTTGCAAAAGCAGGATCATGTTTAATCCGTTTGGCACTTACACCGCCTTTGGTTCTTACTAAATACCCCTCTTTGCCTTTGTAAAAGGTAAGATCGTCCAGGGTTCCTTCGATCTTGATTATGCTTTTTAATTTTGCCATTTAAAAATAAATTTAAATTTTATAAATAATTGTTGTCAGACTTATATCTTCAAGAATGATATTACGGGCGCCTTCGTTTATCACATGTCTTGTTATACAGTAATTGACACCGTGAAAATAATAGATGCCTTGAAGTTTGTTTTTTGAGATTTCCGTTTTTGTAGTTTTGGGGGGTGGTATTTCCGATTGTGCAGTTTATTTCCTCTAAAATGTATTGTGATTTGTGTTTTTTATTGATAAGCGTTGTTTATTGTTTCATACACCATCCATACACCATCCATACACCATCCATACACCATCCATACACCATCCATACATCATCCATACACTATCTATACATTACATAAATAGCAATACTTGTTTTCGTGTTTGCTATCTATTAGATGGGGGGCTTACTTTTTTGTGGCAGAAAGCTATTACATTTTATGGTTGTTTGTTCATTTTACTCCGATAAGCTGTTTCATTATCTGATGAAAAGTTTTTTTTGTAGTTTTTTCTTACATATTTTTTACTGTTTATCGAATAATTATATTTTTTTAGTTAGGAATCCTGTCGTATCCTTAGATTGTATCTGTTTAGTTTTGAAGTGTTTAAGTGTAATTAAAATTTTTAAATTATGAAGCGTAAAAAATTATTTTTGGATTCGACCGATGTCGCATCTATGACAGGTTTGAGTCTTCGATCGGCTCGTAATATGATGCAGTATATTAGAAATGAACGTGGTTTAGGAAAGCATCAAGTAATTAGTATTTATGACTTTTGTTTTGTTTTTTCCTTTCCGGTACATGTCGTGTTTGTGTATATAAACACAGCGTTATTTAGTAAAGATCCTATAGATGCCGATTTAATTAAAACAAATAATCAGAAGCATATTTTAGAATCGGGTGACATGCAGTTTCTGCGTCATAAGGATATGGATTTGTTTATGACTACTAAGGAGTTGCAGGAACGTGATGCTCTATTGGCGTCTCAAGAGCCGGATGTTGCTTAATTTTTATATTATTTATTCTGTTGTAACTACTTTTTTTTAGTTACTGGCTCGTGTGTTTTATATTTTTAACGGATGGCTTCCTGTTGCATTGTTATTTAATAATTACTAGGTGTTACTAAGTGGTTGTATTTGATTAAAAAGCTTTAGGTTAACAGTTGATTATATTCGGTGTTTGGTATTTTAGTTTCACATGGGAATTACTATATTAGCCGTATTAAGCAATCAATTATATCTTACCAATTTATAGAGTAACCATGGCATTAGAAACGCGAGTTTATCAGAAAGAACGTACCCTGAAATTTGGTAAGCTTTTAAGTGCTAGTTTAAAGGATATGGTTCAGTCGCGCTTTTTAGCACGGCAATTGGCGGAACGTGACATCAAGGCATTGTATAGACAATCGTATTTTGGTGTTGTTTGGGCTTTTATCACACCATTGGCAACAGCTATTGTATGGATATTTTTAAATAATAGTGGTACTATTAAACTTTCAGATACCGGTGTTCCTTATCCGGTTTATGCTTTTTCAGGTACTTTAATTTGGTCTATTATTGTGGCTTCAATTAATTCGCCCATGCAGAGCACACAAGCAGCAAAAGGCATTCTTACTAAAATTAACTTTCCTAAAGAGGCTTTGTTGCTGTCTGGTATTTACAAGTTGTTATTTGATAGTTCTATTAAAATTGTGCTTTTGGTTCTATTTGTATTTCTTTATGGGGTTGGTTTTCATTGGAGTTTACTCTTGTTTCCGGTTGCTATTTTAGGTGCGATACTTTTTGGTACAACCGTAGGCTTGTTTTTAACGCCAATAGGTCTGCTTTATAAAGATATTGGTAAGATTATTACATTTGGCATGCAGTTTTTAATGTATGTCACGCCTGTCGTATATGCTATTCCAAAATCAGGTGTTATGAAAACCCTTATGGAGTGGAATCCCATTACTTCTATTATTTTAACAGCTCGTGATTTGGTTGTAGGGTTTACACCCGCATATTTAACGTATTTTATAATTGTATTGTTGGTTTGTTTGCCTTTGTTGTTTTTAGGGCTTATAATTTACCGTATATCTATACCAATTATAGTGGAGCGTTTGAGTGCTTAAGAAAGTGAGAAGTGTAGTTTGGAGTATGAAAAGCGAATTTAGTGAATAGAACAGATGTCTAACAATAAAGAAATAGTAACGCCTAATGAGGTTCTTGTTGAGGTTAAAGGCCTTGGTAAGAAATTCTGTAAAGACCTTAAAACCAGTTTATGGTATGGTGTTAAGGACTTGGTAGCAGGTATAGGTGGTTCGCAGGAAGACCGGTTGTTACGTCCTAAAGAATTTTGGGCCGTACAAGATATTAGTTTTGAATTGCGACGCGGTGAATGTTTGGGTTTAATAGGGCATAATGGTGCTGGAAAAAGTACTTTACTTAAAATACTGAATGGGCTTATTAATCCCGATGCAGGTAGTGTAACCATTAAAGGTCGTGTAGGGGCATTGATAGAGTTGGGTGCCGGATTTAACCCCATACTTAGTGGGAGGGAAAATATTTATAACAACGGGGCTATTTTAGGCTTTAGTCGTAAGGAAATAGATACGAAACTAGAAGATATTATTGCCTTTGCAGAACTAGAAGAATTTATAGATATGCCTGTGCAGCATTATAGTTCAGGGATGAAAGTTAGGTTGGGTTTTGCGGTCGCCGCACAAATGGAACCGGATGTACTTATTATTGATGAGGTTTTGGCTGTGGGAGATTTGGGGTTTGTACTGAAATGTTTTAAAACTATTGATACCATTTTGCCTAATACGGCTATAATATTTGTGAGTCATAGTATGCCGATGATATCTCGAATTTGTAGTCAGGTCATCTTAATGGAGCACGGTTGTGCAAAGTTTCAAGGACAAGAAGTGGGTAAGGCTATTGATTTATACTATACACGTTTTGCTAATAATAAAAGTAATGTTGTATTAGACGATGGTAGTTTGGTTTTGAACAAAATTGAAATACTAAATAAAAAAAACTTAAATGGTGTTGCTCAAATAGCATGGGGGAGTGACCTGACACTTGATTTAACTTTTAAGAATAATACTTTAAAAGAAATACCGCTTTTTAATATAACCATTTTTGACAAAGAACAACGTCCTGTAGCATTATTGGAACCTAATACAGAAAAATCTGATATTGCTTTTTCTACTAATGAGCTTCAATTTAGAATTACACATAAAAATTTACAACTCTCAAAAGGAGTTTATAGTATTAATGTTTCCGTGAATAACATGAAAAGTAAGGAGCCCTATTTAAGAATTAATGGGGTTTTGGATTTTCAAATGACTAATGAATCAGAGACTTGGCCGCCATTTTTATTAGAAGCTAACTACGCAGTGATATAGGTTATGAGTTTCTTGAAAAAAAATAAACAAAAAATATTCTGTATTGGTCAGAATAAAACGGGGACGACCTCTTTGGAGACTTTTTTTAAAGACCATGGTTATAGTGTGGGGAATCAACGCAAAGCAGAATTACTTATTGATGCGTATATAAATAGAGATTGGAAGCCTATTTTAAATTACTGTAAAACAGCTCAGGTATTTCAAGATATTCCATTTAGTAATGATTATTTATATGTTTTATTGGATCATTATTTTCCTCATGCTAAGTTTATTTTAACTGAACGTAGCACTTCTGAAGAATGGTATAACTCTATAACAAAATTTCATAGTAAACTTTTTGGTAAAAATGGAAGGGTTCCAACTAAAGAAGATTTGCAAAACGGAACGTATATTTATAAAGGTTTTATTTGGAAAACTTTTTATG
Organism: Algorimicrobium bowmanii; assembly: GCF_054031195.1. The sequence goes on along the minus strand of NZ_CM132929.1, from coordinate 2,347,441 downwards.
AAAAATATGGTGAAACGGTTGGTGATATTTATAATAAAGAAAAATTAATTGGTATTTATGAAACCAGAAATAAGGGTGTTAAAGATTATTTTAAAAATAAAAATAATTTATTGATACTTAATGTTTCAGAAGCAGACAGTGTTACAAAGCTTTCTGATTTTATAGGGATAACACCAAAATACACCACATTTCCTTGGGAAAATAAAACTAATGGCATAAAATGATAAACGTCACAAAAACATTTTTACCACCACAAGCCGAGTATCAAGCCATTTTAAAACAGGCTTGGGATACCGGTTGGATGACCAATCGCGGTGTTTTGGTCAAAGAATTGGAAGGGAAATTACAAACGTATCTTGGAACACCTAATATTATAGCTATGACGAATGGCACTTTGCCTTTACAAATAGCTATAAAGGCTTTAGGTTTGCAAGGTGAAATTATTACCACGCCCTTTAGTTATGTAGCAACCACTTCTAGTATTGTTTGGGAAGGTTGTACCCCTGTTTTTGTAGATATTCATCCAGACTATTTAACCATAGATGAAACGAAGATAGAAGCTGCAATTACTAATAAAACTACAGCCATATTGGCAACCCATGTATTTGGCAATCCATGTAACATTGAAACCATTGATAGTATTGCAGAAAAATATAACTTAAAAGTAATTTATGATGCGGCACATTGTTTTGGTGTGACTTATAAAGGGCAATCTATTTTTAATTATGGCGATGTGAGTACCTGTAGTTTTCATGCGACAAAGCTGTTTCATACCGGAGAGGGTGGCGCTTTATTTTGTAAGCCCCAATATTTTGAAACCATGTTTTCGCATCATAATTTTGGACATGATGGACCAGAGGCTTTTCAAGGTTTAGGGATTAATGCCAAAATGAGCGAGCCACAGGCTTCGATGGGGTTGGCTGTGTTTAATCATTTAGAAGCCATTTTTGACAGTAGAAAAAAGGTGGTAGAGTATTATAAAAGGTTATTAGGTAATACTTCTTTGAAACAATTGCAGTTAAGAGAAGGTACTGAATGGAATTATCATTATTTTCCTGTAATCTTTAAAACAGAAAATCAATTGTTACAAGTTGTTCAAGCTTTAGAAACACAATCAATTTTGCCTAGACGCTATTTTTACCCTTCGTTAAATATAATAAATTATGTAAATGGCAAAGAAATGCCAATATCCGAATCTATAAGTAAACGTGTTTTATGTCTGCCATTATATGTAGGTTTAAAAACAGAAGAAATTGATACAATTATAACTATTTTAAAAGAGTACGTATGAAAGTAGCTATTATGCAACCCTACTTTATGCCATATCTTGGGTATTTAGCACTTATAGATCATGTAGATAAGTTTATTTTGTTTGATACCTCTCAGTTTATTAGGCATGGTTGGATAGAAAGGAATAAGTTGTTGAAACTTGATGGAGATACCATGTATTTTAAAGTGCCTTTGGTTAAACATAAACGAGATACAATAATAAAAGATGTTTGTATTAATAATACATTGAATTGGCAGCAAAAAATAATTTCTCAATTAGATCATTATAAGAAAAAAGCACCTTATTATAAAAATGTGTTAGCAATGCTTCATCAAATTTTTGATGAAGAGTATACTTCCATTGTACATTTGAACAAGAAAGCATTACAGGTACTTTGTAATTATATTGGTATCACAACACCTATTTCTGTTTGGTCTGAAATGAAAGTAGAAATAGAGGAAGTTAAAGCGCCAGACGAATGGGCGCTACAAATTTGTAAAGCTTTAAAGTACGATGCTTATGTGAATTTACCTGGCGGACGTTCATTTTTTGATGCGCAAAAATATGAAAAAGAAGGAATCTCCTTAAGTTTTCTAGAAATTGAACCAACAGAGTATAAACAGTTTTCTAATGTATTTATGCCCTTTTTATCAATCATAGACGTTTTAATGTTTAACGGTAAAGAAGAAGTAAAAGAAATGTTAAACCAATATAAATTGATATGAATAAAATAGCTATACATAGTGTGCCGCGCAGTGGGTCTACTTGGCTAGGAAATATTTTTAATAGTCATTCAAAAGTGACTTTTAAACTTCAACCACTATTTTCATATGCTTTTAAAGGTGCTATATCTCCAAGTGCAACAAAAGAGGATATTAATAGCTTTTTTAAAAAAATACAAACCTCTGAGGATAGCTTTATAAATCAAACCGAAGGTATAGAGAAAGGAATTATACCTGTTTTTAGAAAAGATGAAAACCCTACACATATATGCTATAAAGAAGTAAGATATCATCATGTGTTAGAAAATATGTTAGCAAAGAATGATGAGTTTAAATTGATTTTATTGATACGAAATCCTTTAGCTGTTTTGTATAGTTGGTATAATGCTCCAAAAGAGTTTAGAAAAGAAAAAGGATGGGTATTTGATGAAGAATGGCTTAATGCTGCAAAAAAAAACTTAAATAAACCAGAAGAATATAATGGATATGAAAAATGGAAAGAGGCTACAAGGTTATTTCTTGAATTAAAAAAACATTATTCAAATCGTGTTTGTATAATTAATTATTCCGAATTACTTGCGGATACAACTAACATAATAAAAGAGTTATTTGTATTTTCTAATTTAGAGTTTACTAAGGATACAGAAGAGTTTATAGCTAAAAGTACTTCTGTTAATCATGAAAATGCGTATTCTGTGTATAAGAAAAAAACAAAGGATAATAATTGGCATGAATTGCCAAGTCATATAATAGATTATATTCAGAAAGATCTAAAAGACACTGAGTTAGAAGTGTTTTTAAAGGAGTATAGCGTTTAATAAATATGAAAGGAAAAGAACTAGTTCATATATATCCAAATAAGGTTAATTCGCAAGAAATTTTAGTATCTGTTATTGTCCAGACTTATAACCATGAACAATTTATTGTCAAGTGTTTGGATAGTTTGTTAATGCAAAATACTAATTTTCCTTATGAAATATTACTTAGTGAAGATGACTCAAGTGATGAGACAAGGAAAATTTGTATAGAATATGCCGAGAAATATCCAGAAACGATTAGGCTATTTCTTCATGATAGAAGAAATAATATAAAAATAAATGGCAATGCAACTGGGCGTTACTGTTTGTTGTGGAATTTAAAACATTCCAAAGGCAAATACATTGCTTTATGTGAAGGTGATGATTATTGGACAGATCCTTTAAAGTTACAAAAGCAGGTTGATTTTTTGGAAGTAAACCCTAAATACGTTCTTTGCTTTCATAAGGTTAGAATACTAACTATTGAAGATGGGATTGTGGATGATTTTATTACAGAAAAAAAGTATGATAAAATTGAGCAGTTTCCCATAACACAGCATACTTTATTTAAACATTCCAATTTTATACATACCCCTTCCGTGGTATTTAGAAACGTTTTAAAGGAATTTCCTGTAGAGCTACAACTGAGTCCTGTAGGCGATTACTTGTTATATTTTATTTTGTCGAAACATGGATTCATGCACCGTATAGATGAGGTTATGGGGATTTATAGATATGGGCAAGGTGTGTACTCAAAGCTATCAGCAAAAGAGAAGAATATAATAGGGAGACAGTTTCAAATATGTTTATTATCTTATACCGATTCTGATGAAATTAAAAAAGATATTATAAAAAATATGTACATAAAGGTTAAGTCCTCAGAGAATAATAATATTCAAAATTATACAGTGAAAGGCTTGTTTAAAGTACTATTTAAAAGAATTGTTGGATGGTTAAAGCGCTAAAAAAACAAATCAAAAAGAAGATTTTCGATTTCTATGAAAAGCAAAAAAGTTTTTACTTTAGGCAAGAAGGTAACTGCCCGTGTTGCGAACAAAAAGTGTCTTTTATAGCTAGAAACTCTTGGTTGCGTGATCATTTTAAATGTAATAATTGTGGTAGTATTCCAAGAGAGCGCGCCTTAATGCTTATTATAAAAAAGGAATATCCTAATTGGCAAGATTTAACTATACATGAATCTTCCCCTGGAAATAGAGGACATAGTAAGTTGCTAAGGCAAAAAGCAAAAAACTATACCGAAACACAGTTTTTTGTAAATGCCACCTTAGGGAGTACAGTAGATGGAGTGAGAAATGAAGATTTAGAACAACAAACCTTTAAGGATGCTAGTTTTGATTTGGTTGTTACCTCAGATGTTATGGAGCATATATACGATCCAGAAAAAGCCTTTCAGGAAATTTATAGAACACTAAAACCAGGAGGAGCACATATATTTTCGGTACCCATAATTAATAAACATAAACCAACTCAACGTTGGGCAAATAAAAATACAGATGGGAGTCCAAACTTTTTATATACCCCAGAATGGCATGGTAACCCCATAGATAAAAAAGGGTCTCCCGTAACCTTTCATTGGGGGTATGATATTAAGGATTTTATAGTAAAACATACAGGAGCTTTTTGTGAAATTGTATATATAGATGATCTTAAAAATGGAATTAGAGCAGAGTATATTGAGATAATTGTAATGAAAAAACTATAAAAATGACATCAAAATTACGAGCAATAGCTTTTGTTTTGCCACAGTTTCATCCAATACCAGAAAATGATGTCTGGTGGGGAAAAGGGTTCACCGAATGGACAAATGTGACCAAAGCAAAGCCTTTATTTGAAGGTCATTACCAGCCTCATTTACCTACAGACTTGGGTTTTTATGATTTGCGTTTGCCTGAAGCGAGGCAAGAACAGGCCAACTTAGCAAAGGATTACGGTATTGATGGGTTTTGTTATTATCATTATTGGTTTAATGGAGAACGTTTATTAAATCAACCTATAGATGGTATGTTGGAACAGAAAGATTTGAATATGCCATTTATGTTATGTTGGGCAAATGAAAATTGGACGCGTAGATGGGATGGAAAAGAAGAAGACGTTTTAATGCAACAAAATTATAGTTTAGAAGATGATATGGAGCACATGCGTTGGCTATGCAAAAACGTATTTTCAGACTCTAGATATATTACTGTAGATGGTAAACCTGTTTTTGTGATTTATAGACATAATTTGTTTCCAAACATAAAGGAAACTATAAAATTATGGCAAGAGATAGCGGTAAATGAATTTGAGTTTAAAGGTTTATACTTGTGCTTTGCTGAAAGTTTTGGTGAGAAAGCAGATCCCAGTGACTTGGGGTTTGATGCGGCTATAGAGTTTTCACCACATGCAGTTATTAAGAACAAAATAAAAAATAATAAAAAAGTGTCCGTTTTAAGCAAGCTTAAAAAGAAAAGACCTTCTTTAAATGTAGATATTAGAGATTTTGAATTGGGGGTGAAGAATTGTATAGAGCGCCCTTTGCCTGATTTTAAGCTATATAGAGGTGTAACTCCTTCGTGGGATAATACTTCTAGAAAAAAGGAAAACTGGGTTGTGGCAAAAGGGAGTAGTCCTGAGTTGTATTTTAAGTGGTTGAAACATGTAGTTGATCATTTTAAACCTTATTCAAAGGATGAGAATTTTGTTTTTATTAATGCGATGAATGAGTGGGCAGAAGGAAATCATTTAGAACCATGTATTAAATATGGTAGAGCTTATTTAGAAGCTACTAAAAAAGCATTAACCAATTGAAACCAAAAGTCTCTATAATAATACCTAATTACAATCACGAATTGTTTTTACAACAACGGTTAGATTCTGTATTAAATCAAACGTTTCAAGATTTTGAAGTGATTTTACTGGATGATGCTTCTACAGATGGGAGTATAGCGCTATTAAATTCTTATAAAAACCATCCTAAGATAAGTCATGTTGTTTTTAATACCGTTAATTCTGGTAGTCCATTTATGCAATGGCAAAAAGGGATAACGCTGGCACAAGGCGAGTATATATGGATTGCCGAAAGTGATGATTATTGTGACTTAAATTTTTTGGGAACCTGTTTAAAAACCTTGGATGATGATGTGGGAGTTGCATATGTGCAAAGTGTAGATGTAGATGAAGATGGTCATGGACTTTCACATAGAATAGAGTATACACAATCTTTTAATCCCAATATTTGGAAAGCTAATTTTAAAAAGCAAGGAATTAATTTTATCGCAGAATATTTCTCGGTAAAAAATGTAATACCCAACGCTAGTGCCGTTGTTTTTAAAAAAGAATTAGTCCTTTCTCATTTTTGGAATGAAGTATTATTAACTATGAAGATGTGTGGCGATTGGTTTTTTTGGATACAGTTAGTTAGTAATACTAATATTGCATTTATTAATAAGGATTTAAACTTTTTTAGACACCATAATCAGGTAAGTAGAAATCATTTTAATAGCAATAAAAAAAAAGTGCGACTGATAGAAGAATCTTTAATAAGACAATATTTGAAGGAGAAACAAGGGATTAACAATAAAGTAATGAATAATAAGTTGTTAGTTAACTGGTTTAAATTGCATACAAAGAAAGACTTATTTAAAAGAAGTTTTTATAGACTACACCCTTCTCTTTTTAAAAAGGTTGTATTCGCTTTTCAGTTTATTTGTTTTAAACTAAAAAAATACTAGTAAATGAATATTGCTATTTTCACACCAAGCCAAAACCCATATTCTGAAACTTTTATTCAGGCACATAAAAACTACCTTAAAGGGCAAGTGTTTTATTATTATGGAGGAAGGGGACGTATTCGGTTAGAAGGAGAGAACTCTTTAGTTTCTAAATGGGCGTTATTGAGATTACGTTTGGTTCGTAAAATAAAAAAGTATTCCTTTTCTTATATAAATGAAGAGGCAGTGCTTGCTTCATTAAAAGAAAAGAACATAGATGTTGTTTTAGTGGAGTATGGTACGCATGCTTTTAATATGAAAGATGTATTGGTTAAAAGTGGTTTGCCTGTAGTAGTCCATTTTCATGGTTATGATGCTAGTGTACATACAGCAATTAAAGCTTGTAATGATTATAAGGACGTTTTTAATTACGCTACAAAAATAGTTGCTGTTTCTACAAAAATGAAGCAGATGTTATTAGGTCTTGGTTGTCCTAAGGAAAAGCTAGTGTATAACGTGTATGGTCCTCAACCAGAGTTTGAAGCTGTTACACCAACCTTTGCAAAAAAACAATTCATAGGTATAGGTCGTTTTACCGATAAAAAAGCACCTTATTATACTATTATGGCTTTTAATGAAATTGCCCATAAACATCCCGATGCACATTTGTTGTTAGCGGGTAGTGGCTCTTTAATGAATGTATGTGTTAACTTGGTTAAACAGTATCAATTAGAAAAGCAAGTACAATTTCTAGGTGTGGTTACTCCAGAGGCTTATAGAGTTTTGTTGTCAGAATCATTGGGTTTTGTGCAACATTCCATTGTAGCTGCGAGTGGTGATATGGAAGGGACACCTTTAGCTGTACTAGAAGCTAGTGTATCAGGATTACCTGTAATTGCTACTAAGCATGCAGGAATACCAGATGTGATTATAGATGGAGAAACCGGTTTGTTATGTGAGGAGCATGATGTTCACGGTATGGCGAACAACATGTTACAACTTATGGATGATGTGGAATATGCTAAAAAATTAGGAACATCAGGGAAGCAGCATATTTTAAGAAATTATAATATAAAACGTCATATTGAGAGTTTACAAAAAATCTTGAAAGAGACAGCTGATTTTAAGCACACAGCAACTAGTTAAGTAATTACAGGGTTTATAATTTTCTTATAACAAGCTTGATAATCATGTAGGTAAAGGTGTACGTATTTCTACGTATTTTTTTGTTTTGGCGTACAACTAATAAAAAAAAATGCTAACTTGGGGTTAATCAACTGCAATTCAGTTGTTTGTGTTGTTTAAATTCCTGAGCCTATGAAACCTACTAAACCTACCAAACGTTCAACATCCACTAAACGTACTAAGGCTACAAAAACAAAGCAAGTCCTTAAGCAGTCCCAACCCGAAGCTTTACAGGCTTTTCTGTCTAATAATCCAGAGGTGATCCGTAATGAGGAATGGCTTACAACAGATGAGGTTGTCAAGCATCTTAATATTAGTAGGAGTACCATTTACCGCCTTCGTAAAAAACGCGTCTTGCCCAGTTTTGTATTAGGACGTATTCCGATGTATCCTAAAGTTTTGCTGAATAAAGTTATGTTACAACGCGCTATTAATAGTTTAAAGAAAGAATGAGTTTTTATGGGACAAGTTTTTCACCAGGCACCATTAACCACTCACTACTTACTATCCATTTCTCACAAATAAAAAAAACGCATCAAAGTAAAATTTACTTTTCTGCGTTTTTTAATAACCACCATAGGGGGTTAGGTTAATGTTACAGTTCCTAAATAGCTGCTTGTTGCTGCCAGTTTGGTGTCTGGTTTATTAAATGCAGCCCATATTTCTACGTCCTGCCCCGTCCAATAAGCGGGTAGTGAAACGGATGCTGATGTAGCATCGCGTGTATCTACTGCTAGGTTGGAATAAAACTCATCCAGTCCCGGGGCAAAAACCACCACCATAAAATCATCAAACGCCGAGGCATTTCCTTGACCGCTATTATCGACCCAAGTAAAATTCAGGGTCTGTCCTGCGGCAGCTGCTACAGCACCGGCATCTATGCCACGTAAATCCCCTTTACTAATTAACACTTTGGTGTAATCTATAGCAAATCCCAATCCGGTATCTATAACCGCTTCGGTAATATGGTACGAGGTGGCTAAATTGTAACGGGATTTATCACCTTGTTTATTACCAAAGTACAAATCCAGTACGGGGACTATAGGTGTTAGGAATTGAATAACCGTTTTAAATTTTTCACGTTGTTCCAATTGTTTTACCGATGGGGTGTAATTACCCCGTGTTGGTAAACTGCGCATGATGTTTTTACCTCTCCAGCGCGACCCTACTACGTTGCCTACTTTACCGGAAAAACCGCCAAGTATGCCTTTGTCAAATGTTGCCATAATTCAAAAATTTATGATTAATAATACCTCAAGCTACTGCCTATTAAGCTACCAAACAAGAGGTTGAAACGTAGTGATTACTAGTGATGTCATAAAGTGTGTTGTGAACGAAATTAAACAGCTATGAAACAAGAAGACCTCTGCTGAACTCTACTGATTTAATGTGAACGACAGAGACACAGCCTGACAAGAACGCCGCGTTTTTGAGGTGGTTTCTTCGAGTTTTCTTCGGGATTCCTTCGATAGCGCTTTGGGTGTATATGCTAAAAATGGACCCATTTCCGAAGCCAAGCAAACTTAAACCAAGATTTCACCACGCACCACGCTTCACTCATTACCTATCATTCATTTATCAAAGAATAAATTCCCTATATTAGCCCAGCTATTAAAAATGTAAAGATGTCTGCTACACCATTGGTGTCTATAATTATACCCACTTATAATCGTGCCCACTTAATAGGGGAGACTTTAGACTCTGTGCTGTCACAAACTTATACCAACTGGGAGTGTATTGTGGTGGATGATGGTTCTACAGATGCAACTAAAGAGATTGTGACGGCATATACAGAACAAGACGGACGTTTCCAGTATCATAAAAGACCGGAGAATCATTTGTCAGGTGGTAATGGAGCTCGTAATTATGGGTTAACCTTGGCTAAAGGAACGTATATTAATTGGTTGGATAGCGATGACTTGTTCGCTCCTGAAAAACTTGCAAAACAAATAGAGGTATTGCTTTCGAGTAATGCTAATGTAAACGTATGTCTTGGTGTTTTTTTTAATGTTTTCCCTGGCGATGTTAAAGATAAATATTGGTCCAAACATGAAGCTATCTCCAAAAGTGTTTTTGATGCATTGGTAACACAACAGATACGTTGGCAAACAGGAGCAGTATTATGGAATAGGTGTTTTTTAAATAACTATTCATGGGATGAAAGCCTGAAAGGAGGACAAGAGTGGCTTTTTCATATTTTACAAGCGTTACATATTAATGATGCTAATTTTGTTTTCATGGATGACGTATTACTATATATTAGAGACTCTAATACGTCTATAACAAGAGATGCTCCATTAGATAAAAGATATTCTAATTATTTGTTAGCAAGAATCAGGCTATTGGATGTTTTACAAAAGAAAGATAAAGCTCTGTTTCAAGCCTATTTTTATGCCACCTACAGGTATAGTATTCGTTATGTAAGAGAGCTAATAAGCGCGAATAGATTTTCTATAATACATGTCTATGGTAAATTTTTATGGCATGTTTCTATTATTACAGGTATAAAGTTTTATTTTGGTGCTATTATTTATAAACTATTTAAGGTGGATTATTTTTTAAAACAAACGGTTTTAAAAGTTAAAGAGTAACGAATATTTAACCAATGTTATTTATTATAACTAAAGGAAATAGGTATTAAAATGTCAGTACAAACTAAATTAACAAAACTAGCCGTAATAGCCAGAAATCCAGAAATACTTTTAGGTAAAAAGGAGTATTTGTTTGTGGTGAGTCATATGCGCAGTAGGTCAACTGTTTTGTGTCATATTTTAGGAAATAACCCAGAGGTTTGTGGGTATAAGGAGCTGCATCGTTCTTATAAAAATCAGTTATCACTAATTAATATGCAAATTGAACTGGTAACCGATTTAAAATGTAAGCTTACAAATAAATACCTGCTAGATAAACTGTTGCATAATACTCTGATATCTGATGAGATTTTAGCTAAAACACAACCCAAAATTCTTTTCTTATTAAGAGAACCCGAAGCTACTATAAAAAGTATTATTAATATGGGAGCTAAAACGGGAGTTGCTTGGTATTCAGATGTAGAAAAAGTAACAGCTTATTACTGTAATAGGTTACTTCAAATGGAACGCCTAGCAGACAGATTAGGAAAGGATTATTTATTTGTAGAATCTGATGACCTAATAGAGGATACGGAAACAACTTTACAAAACATAACAGATTGGTTAGGTTTAAAAACACCTTTAAAGGCATCCTATAATACTTTTAAAGATACTGGTGTTAAGGGGTTTGGAGATCCATTAGAAAATATAAAATCTGGTGTTTTAAAAGCAACAAGAGGGTATGATACTATTGAGGTACCTAAAGAATTGTTGGCTAAGGCGAAAGAAGCTTATGAAAAATGTAATGATTCACTATTGCATACTTAATTTTATAAAACGACTATTTACCCATGACTGGAATTAGTATTATTGTATGTTGTTATAACAGCGCAAAGCTCTTACCTGAAACTCTAAAGCATTTAGCAAAACAGGAAGTTTTAAATACCCTAGCATGGGAAGTTATAGTTGTAAATAATAACTCAACCGATGGAACTGAAACAGTAGCTGTAAAAGTATGGCAGTCTTATGGTTGCCCCACTAAATTACATGTGATTGATGAGCCTAAACCAGGGTTGTCTTATGCGCGAGAAGCAGGAATGTGCGCAGCAAAGTACGATTTGTTTTTATGGTGTGATGATGATAATTGGCTTTGTGATACTTATGTGCAAACAGCGTTTGATATCATGGAATCACGAGATGATATTGGTGCTTTAGGGGGGTGGTGTGAAGCTGCTTTTGAAAAAGAGAAACCAACATGGTTTGACCAACAAGCACGTTATTTTGCAGTGTCTCGGCAAGGCAAAAAAAGTGGGGATATTACAAGTAAAAAAGGTTGTGTATATGGAGCGGGTATGGTATTGCGTAAAGTTCATTGGTTGCAACTACAAGCCTTAGGATTTACATATTTACTTAGTGACAGGGTAGGTAAACAGTTAAGTTCTGGCGGGGATACCGAATATTGCTATGCTTTACGTTTATTAGGCTATAAAATATGGTTTGATGAGCGTTTGTATTTTACTCATTTTATGGCAGAAGGTCGACTAAGTTTAGATTATGTGTCTCAAATGCGAAAAGCAATGACACATTCTACTTTTATGTTGTGGCCTTATAAAGATCTTTTAAATAATAAAGAACAAGATAAATTAGACTTTTTTATAAGTGTTTTTAAAGGTTTTCCGTTGTTGCCAATTAAAAAAATAGGCGCTTTATTGTTAGGGAGTTATGAACAAAAGGAAGTAGCTAAACTTTATTTTAGAAATGTTTATAAAAGACTCTTCTGTTATGTTAATTATAGGAGCAATATGAGTGTTTTAAAGACTTGGAAGCCATAAATTCTTGTTTATTTAAAATTTTATGTATGCCTATTAAAAAAGTAGCTTTTATTGTTAAATATTTTCCAAGTATATCGGAGACCTTTATTGTAAATCAAATAAACGGATTACTGGATGCTGGTTATGATGTAGAATTATATGCATATCAAAAGGTAGAAGCTAAAGTTATACATGAGAGCTTAAAAAAATATAATTTATTAAATAGAGTACATTATTTTAAAAAACCACCAACTTCTAAGTTGTCACGTTTTATTTTGTTTTTTAAATGGATTTATGTGCATTTTTTTAAAATAAATTGGACATTATTTTTTAAAACTATTAATGTATTTAAATTTGGAAAGGAAGCTTATACCTTAAAGCTTTTTTTTGAGTCTCAATGGTTTTTGTTGTCTTATGACTTTAATTTAATACATGCCCATTTTGGTATGAACGGAAATCGAATAGCAAGGTTAAAGTCTTTGGGGATTTTACCTAATGCTATAAAACTTATAAACACATTTCATGGCTATGATATGTCACCAGAACAGATATGTACTTATCATAAAAAATATGAAGATTTATGGAAGCAGGCAGATGCGTTTACTGTAAATACACCGTATTTAGAGAATTTATTAAAACAAGTTAATGCTAATAATAAACCTTGTTATATTTTACCTGTTGGGTTAGATACTTCTTTTTTTGATAAGGAAGGTTTACAAGTAAAAGAAACCGATTTTTTTGATTTGGTGTTTTGTGGAAAATTAATTGGTTTAAAAGGGCCAGATATAGCAGTTTCTGTGGTTAAAGCATTACATGATAAAGGTTATTTGCAAGTTCGTTTACATATTGTTGGTGTTGGAGAAATGCAAGAACGTTTAAAAAATCAAGTTTTAAGTTTTGGTTTAGAACGAAGTGTGTTTTTTCATGGTTCTCAATCCCAACTATCATTAAGAAAGTGCTTTGCGGATGCAGACGTCTTTATTTTACCGGGACGACATGATGTAGATACAGGTAGAGCAGAAACCCAGGGGTTGGTAGTGCAAGAAGCACAAGCCATGCAGTTGCCTGTAATAGTAAGTGATGTTGGAGGTGTAAAATATGGTTTGTTACCAAATGAAAGTGGATTTGTAGTAAAAGAAGGAGATGTAGATGGCTTTGTGGAAAAGGTAGAACAGCTAATACTTGATTGTGATTTAAAAATGAAAATGGGAAATAAGGGAAAGGATTTTGTGAAACAACGTTATGCTAATGACATTTTAGCATCACAGTTAGTAGATATTTATAGTGATTTTAAATAAGGCCTTAAATTTAATGCGTGTTTATAGAAAAGGAATACTTAACTGTAATATGTTGTTCAAGCGTTTATTTGTTTACGTTTTTAAGGTAAGTTAATACATAAAATATTACTTTTAACAAGAATTATAGAAGTTTTAAGGGGGTGAGTAAATCAAGAGAAAATTATATTCTTACAAAAGAATGGAAAAGACATGGTACGTATTCTGGATATGAATGTTTGATAGATTTTTTAGGTGTACCATTCATACAAATAAAAGGATTTTTTCTGCCTTATAGAATAGCTCATTTTTTTGGGAAACGTACTAAATTAAAAAATTATAAAGGAGAAACAGTAGCCAAAGAATGGCAAATTTTAAAACAGATAAAAGCCCACAAAACAGTTCACGTTTTATATGGAGATATGGATTTTTATTATTTACAATATTTAAAACAATTTCCTTTTAATACACATGCCACAAAAACAGTAGCAACATTTCACCATCCACCAACAGAATTAGAAAAACGCATGCAATATGACAGGCATCGTGTGTTGGGTAGTGTAGATAAGATAATAGTAATGGGAAGGAATCAAATTCCTTTTTTTAAAAAGTATACCAATGCCCAAATACGGTTTATACCTCATGGTATTAATTTAGATTATTTTACTTTAGATAAAGAAAAAGTGAGAGTTAATACTGTTCTTTTGATAGGGGTTTCTCATAGAGATCATCAAAGAAATATAGCTATAATTAAAGAGACAAATAGATTAGTTAATGTTCGTTTTTTAGTTATAATAAGTGCCGAGTATGCTTATTTATATGAAGGACTTCCGCAAGTAGAAATTCTTACAAATGCCATATCAGACACCGATTTGTTGACGTATTATCAAACCTCTAAGGCGGTTTTACTGTCCTTAACCGATTGTACGGCATCTAATACTATTCTAGAGGCCTTGGCATGTGGTTGCCCGCTAGTTGTAAATAATGTAGGAGCAGTTAGGGACTATATACCTATGTCCAGTGGCGTACCAATTTTTGAATCAGATGCTATTTTAGATTCTGCTACATATATTAAAAGGCTTATAGAGGATGTTGATTATTTGAAAAATATAAGTAGTTTACAGCGGAAATTGGCCTCAAACTATGATTGGAAAATAATAGCTAAACAAACAGAAGACTTTATACATCAAGAATGTAATTAATTATGTGTGGATTTTTAGGAGAAGTATCCAATGAGCTATTAGGGGAAGCAGAATTTAAGGGACTTTTAGATTTGAGTATTAATCGTGGTCCAGATCAACAAGCTATATGGAAAAGTGAGTCTTGTCAATTAGGTTTTAACCGATTGGCAATATTAGATGTTAGTGAAGCAGGAAAGCAACCCATGCTAAGTCCTTCTGGGCGTTATGCTATGGTTTTTAATGGGGAAATTTATAATTATAAAGCTTTACAGGCTAAATACCATATAAATGCTTCTGATTTGCGTTCTACTTCAGATACAGAAGTTCTAGTACATCTATTAGATACAGTATCTATTTGTGAAATAGCAAAGCAACTTAATGGTATGTTTGCTATTGCTGTATGGGATACGGTTTTAAAACAGCTTACTTTAATTCGTGATTTTTCTGGAATTAAACCTTTGTACTATGGTTTTAAAGAAACGCAAATAATTTTTTCTTCTCAATTTGACCAGGTATTTAAACATCCATTTTTTTCAAATAAGATTTTACGAGCTGATGCCATGAAGAGTTTTTTTGGCTTAGGGTATATGCATGCGCCAGATACTGTTTTTGAGGATATTTATCAAGTAAAACCTGGAGAGTTGATTGTGTGGGATAATACATTAAAAACTATTGTTAAAAAAGAAGATTATTATTCCTGGGAAGTACATGAAACACTTGTAGATACGGATCCAAACACTAAGGAAGCATTTAAAAATTCCTTAGCTCAAGTGGTAGAACGCCAACTGCAATCGGATGTGCAGTTAGGAACTTTTTTGAGTTCTGGTTATGATAGTTCATTAATTACTGCTTATGTAAAAGAAGAAAATCCAATAATAAAAGCCTTTACTTTTGGTATTGATAATCATGGTAAGTTTGATGAAAGGGCTGATGCAAAAGCTTATGCTTCTCATTTAAAAATTGCACATGTTACTAGTACAGCAAAAGAATCAGATTTATTGGGTGTTGTGGATGCGCATTTTAAAGCCATGCCTGAACCCTTTGGCGATTATAGTTCCATACCAACCTATGTGATTTGTCAAAAAGCAAGAGCACATGCAACCGTTATGTTATCAGGAGATGGCGGGGATGAGTTATTTTGGGGGTATCCAAGATTTAGAACTTCGTTACAACAAGCTCATTGGTTTAATTATCCACTTTGGGTTCGTAAAATAATCTTACCTATATTGAGAAAATTAAAGCGTAAATCACCTTGGGGCTTACAGGTCTTTGGTCGTTTTTCAGATTGGATTTTAAATAAACAAATACATTTTAGTGGTATAAATCAGTTTATGCCAAGAACTAATTTTACAGCAGCTGTTTATAGTTCTTATGATTACAAAGGCCCGCTTACGAAACCTAGTGTTTTACAATATTTAAAGAAAAATGAGTTTTACGCACATATGCAACGTATTCTAAAAAAAGTAGATATGACTAGTATGGCTCATAGTTTAGAAGTGCGTGTTCCTTTTTTAGATAAAGAAATGATTGCTTTTAGTAATAAGGTTAAATCAGGATTTACTATTGATCATAATAGGCCAAAGCTATTGCTTAAAGATAGTCTTTATGAAAAAATACCAGAGTCTTTGGTAAATACAGAAAAGAAAGGGTTTTCTGTGCCTATTAAATCTTGGTTAAAAAATGAACTTAAAGCAGATTTTTTGGATACTGTTTTAAATAAGCCTTTTTATGGAACTGCACATGTAGATTTGTTTTTTTTAAAGCAACAAATAGACGATTTTTATAATGAAGAAGGAAATGTGGATGTATGGGGGTTATGGCACATATATGCTTGGCAAAAATGGGCTATACATCAGGAGTTAATTTAATCTTTAAAAATAATAAATGTCATTAAGTATTATTTCACCACATTATAATGATTTTGATGGTTTGAAGCAAGTTTACGCTTGTTTACAAAAACAGACGCGTTCAACTTGGAATTGGGTAATAGTTGATGATAAATCGGATTTAAAAACCCAACAAGAAGTACAAAAATGGGTTGATAGTTTATCGAACTCTAAAGTACAACTGTTTCTTAATACGAAGAAAACTAATGCATCTGTTTGTAGAAACATTGGAGCTGATTTAGCAAAAACAGATACTCTTATTTTTTTAGATACCGATGATGCTATTGCACCACATTTTATAGCGAATAGAGAAGTAGACTTTACTCATTTTGCTATATTTATTAATTATGCTATTCAAGATGAGAATGGTAATGAAACAAAGAAAAAACATATTCAAGGTAATTATCTAAATCATTTTTTGGCTGCAAAATTTTTATGGCAAACAACCTGTATATTATGGAATCGTGATTTTTTTAAAAAAATTGGAGGATTTCATATTGAATTACCTAGGTTGCAGGATGTTGAATTATCTATAAGAGCATTGCAACAAAGTGAAAGCTATTCTGTTATTGATAACTCTATAGATTTTTATTACAAAACGAAACCTATTAGAGAGCGTAAAAATTTTGTTATTCCAGTATGTGCTGCCGTGCGTATATTTATATCTAAATTATTGCAAACCGAATCTTTAAATAAACATCAATTATCTTTAGTTTCAGGATATTATTTCTTGTGTATACGTTATTTGGAACGTTCTGGAAGTAAGGAAAATATAAACTTGGTACAACAAAATATAGATATGTTTTATGAAAAAAAACATATTAACTTTAATTCTTATGTGCTTGGTTTACTTGTTTTGAAATTATACGAACACAAGATTGTATCTGGAAGCTTATTTTTGCGAGTTAATAGATATTTATTTAAGCCCAAACAAATATAAATTAGAAAATAAATTGTGTTTTTATAATTAACTTAAAATTAATAATACATGTCCAAACGGCTACATATACTCTATACCATTCCTAATTTTGATACTGCAGGTAGTGGTAAAGTGGTATATGATTTAGTAAAGCAATTAGATAGGAGTAGATTTAAAGTTTCTATTGTTTGTAATCATGACAGAGGTCTTTTTTTTAAGGAAGTACAGGCTCTTGACTTGCCTATATACCTTATGCCATTTACTGTTCCATTAAGGCCTTATTATAGTTTATTGAATCGTGTACAGCCTTTTAAGAATTTTCTAAAAGAAGAGCAGGTAGATTTAGTTCATTCCTGGCATTACAGTAGCGATTGGACAGAAGCATTAGCTTGTAAGCTGGTAGGTATTCCTTTTGTATATACTAAAAAAGCCATGACTTGGGGCAATAAGCATTGGAAGATAAGAAGTTATTTAAGTACTTTTATTATTACCGTAAATACACAAATGCAAGCATTTTTTCCAAATAAAAAGGCACAAGCACTTATTCCTTTTGGTTTGGATACTGCGTATTATAATAGAGAAACATATAAGCCCCATAAGAATAATGCTATATTTAAGTTAATTACCGTTGCTAATTTGGTAGCAGTAAAAAATATAGAGATGCTTTTACAAGCTATAGCTTTAATTAAACATTTACCGATACATTTAGATATTGTAGGTGATATGCGAAATGATTATGTACAAAAATTACAAGTATTAATTAAAGAGTTGCAGTTAGAGGATAAAGTATCATTTTTAGGTAAGCATTTAGATGTTAGGCCTTTGTTGGAGCAGGCCGATGTGTATGTAATACCCAGTAAAAAGGAAGGTATGCCTATGGCATTGGTTGAAGCTATGGCGATGCAAGTGCCTGTGCTGGGATCAAATATCCCAGGGATAGCCTATGTACTCCAAGAATTTCCAGATTTGTTGTTTTCGTTGTCAGATACCAGTGCTTTAGCAACTAAAATAGAAGCTATATATAATTTAGCTCCAGAAGAAAAACAAAAACTAGGTAATGATTTGCGTGACTATTGTGTGAAACATTTTTCCATAGAGACTTTTATTAAGCGTCATGAAGACTTATATTTGAAACTTGTTAAGCAGTAAGTATATATGAATATAACAACCGATATTATTCCGATAGAACAACATTTTGTTGGTATACCTCAAGAGGTTGATTATAAAGCCATATGTACTTTTACGGCTATAGGTTTTTTCTTGGAAGCAGATAGTTATTATAAAGGGGTGAAAGTGTTACAGCCCGGAAGAGATTATGTGTTAGATGCTAAGGGAACAAATATTGTTTCTGAAAAGAAGTATTTTAAATGGCATTATACACCTAAAGAGCGTTCTTTGAGTCAGGTAGTATCTGAATTTGCAGATTTGTTTGAAACGATTATTAAGGAGCAAACATTAGGTAAACAGGTTATTCTCCCGCTTTCTGGAGGATTGGATAGTAGAACACAAGCTGTTGCTTTAAAATATTTGCAAATGCCGGTAAATTCTTATAGTTACACTTTTTCTGGAGGACATGATGAAACAAAATATAGTAAACAGATAGCCAAAATATGTGATTTCCAATTTCAAGATTTTCAGGTTCCAAAAGGCTATTTATGGGATTCTATAGAATCTTTAGCTGAAATAAATAACTGTTATTCTGAATTTACGCATCCGCGACAAATGGCTTTTAAATCACATTACGCAGGAATGGGCGATGTGTTTTCTTTAGGGCATTGGGGCGATGTGTTATTTGATGATATGGGAGTGCCTGACGAAGCTTCGAATGAAGAGCAAGTTGATTTTTTATTGAAGAAAATAGTTAAGAAAGAAGGGTTACGTTTAGCTGAAAGTATTTGGAAAGCGCAGGGTTTTTCAGGTGATTTTATAGATTATTTAAAAAAACGAATAACTAAACTGTTAGGAGATATTGATATACCAAATAGTGCTAATGCGCAAATAAGAGCTTTTAAGAGTTTGTATTGGGCACCGCGTTGGACAAGTGTAAACTTATCAGTTTTTCAATCAGAACGTCCAATAACATTGCCTTATTATGATAAGCGAATCTGTGATTTTATTTGCAGCGTTCCCGAAAGGTATTTGGCAGGAAGACAAATTCAGATAGAATATATTAAAATGCGAATGCCTGCATTGGCAAAATTAACATGGGAAGCACAACGACCTTTTAATTTATATAATTACGCTTATAATAAAAGTCCGTGGAACTTACCCTATCGTGTAATTAATAAATTACAGCGTTTAACATCTTCGGTTCCCTATATTCAACGAAATTGGGAGCTGCAATTTTTAGGAGAGGAGAATGATGAAAAATTACGGTATTGGCTTTTTGAAAATGAAGATTTGTTTAAGTTAATTTCACTTAATCAGGTGAAAGCTACTTATGATCTCTTTAAAAATTCAAATGGTGTACAGGAATCTCATCCTTTAAGTATGCTATTAACATTGTCTCTATTTGTTAAGCAAAGGCGGGTTTAGTTCCTTTAAATTTGGAAATAGTTATAACTCTTCTCTAAAGATTTTTACCTTTAGGTTTTAAAATTGAAGTTATTGAAAGGACCTTTAAAAATAGCTGTTTACTCCGGAAGGGTTTGTAGTACCACTTTTATAGAGCGGTTGGTAGCTGGCTTATCCAAGTCTGGGCATCAGGTGTATCTTTTTGGTGTTTTGAACCGTAAGCCTGCTCGGCGTTCCGGTGTTGTGGTGGTGGGGTATCGTTTACGCCGCTTATCTAAACTTTGGCATTTACTTCGGTTTGGGTTGTTACTATGGTTGTTTAAGCGTCGTGACAAGCAGCGTTTGGATGCTTATTTACAGCAAGTCGGTAAAGCAGATTGGTATAGCAAGGTGAAGTATTACCCAGTGCTTTGGTATAGTCCTGATATTTTTCATGTCCAATGGGCCAAAGGGGTTTCCGATTGGATTTGGGTTCAGGATTTTGGTATGAAATTGGTGCTTAGTTTGCGTGGCGCTCATATTAATTATTCGCCTATTGCTGATGCCCAACTAGCCGCCATGTACGAAGAGTATTTCCCGCAAGTAGCCGGTTTTCATGCTGTGTCCAAAGCCATTGGTTTGGAAGCAGCACAGTATGGTGCTGAAAAATCGTGCATACAGGTTGTTTATAGTGGTTTGGCAGCTAGTTTTTTAAAATCAGCAGCTTCAAATCCATTAAAACCAGGCAAAAACACATTTCAAATACTATCGGTAGGACGTCCGCATTGGATTAAAGGTTATAGCTATGCCTTGGATGCTTGTAAGCAATTAGTAGCAGCAGGGTTTGATTTTGAGTATACTATTATTGGTGGTGCGGATGCTATAGAATACCAGTATCAGATTTCCGATTTAGGCTTAGATAATCACGTTAAGCTTGTGGGGCAGCGATCCTTTGATGCGGTACAGGAACAGATAGCAGAGGCTGATTTATTGCTTTTACCGAGTGTAAAAGAAGGGGTTGCTAATGTGGTTTTGGAGGCTATGGCCTTACGCACATTGGTATTGAGTACCGATTGTGGCGGTATGGCTGAGGTTGTTAAACCCCATGAGACGGGCTTTTTAGTCCCTATCCGCTCAGCCAAGGCACTAGCAGCAGCTGTTTTAGCCTTGGCTGAATTATCGGAAACGGAGCAGAAGCAGCTTTTGGATCAGGCTCAGGAGTTGATTATGCAACAACATTTGGAATCCCATATGGTTTCTGGTATGTTGGGGCTTTATGCGTCTGTTATGGAAGCGGATTAAAATTATTAAAAAGCGTATTAAGTGTTTATATGAAAGAAAGGAATAGCAAACGTATCGGACTTGTTTTGTCGGCCGTACCGGGTTATTCGGAAACGTTTTTCCGAAATAAGATTGCGGGTTTACAGGCTCATGGCATTGAAGTGGTTTTGTTTGTTACCGATGCTTCAGGTCCTGCAACAAGGGCTTTTGGATGTCGGGTAATTCCGGGAAGGCCTTTTAAAGGTGCTGTTTGGTACCGCGTGGTGTTGAGTATTTGGGTGTTGTTCGGGGTGCTTTTAAAACATCCGCGTCGTAGTGTTCGGCATGTTACATTGGATCGTGCTGCTGGCTTGTCGGTATTCAGCTGTGTTAAACGCTTGGTGACAAATGCCTTTTTGTTTTCGACATCCGTAGATTGGTTGCACTTTGGTTTTGGTATGTTGGCTGTAGGTCGTGAGCATGTAGCGGCATCTATGGGTGCCGATATGGCGGTGAGCTTTAGGGGGTTCGATTTGTATTTATCGCCTTTAAAGCATCCAGGTTGTTATGATTTACTCTTTAAGAAAGCGGTTCGGTATCATGTGTTGTCTCACGACATGCAAGCGGATTTGATAGCCTTGGGGATTTCAAAGGCTTGTATTCATGTTATCCCACCTGCTATAGATGTGGCCTTTTTTAATAAGGAGCTTGTTGCTTGTGTTGTAAATGCTAGCGCGCCTTTGCGTTTGGTAAGTGTGGCCCGTTTGCACTGGAAGAAGGGCTTGGAGTATACTTTAGAGGCTTTGGCTATACTGCAACAGCAAGGTATTGCTTTTGAATATACTATTATTGGCAGTGGCTCTGAACGTGAGCGTCTTGTTTTTGCGGCGCATCAATTGGGGATTTCAGCCTCTGTGATATTTGCCGGAAAAATGGCGCCAGAAGCAGTTAAAGCTACACTGAGTCAGTCTGATGTGTATGTGCAGTATAGTATTCAAGAAGGGTTTTGTAATGCGGTTTTAGAAGCTCAGGCCATGGGCTTGCTTTGTGTTGTATCGGATGCGGAAGGCTTGGCCGAGAATGTTTTAGATGGAAAAACCGGTTGGGTGGTTTCTAAGCGGCAACCTGCGGTACTGGCCAGGCAGCTTGTGGATATTTTAAATTTATCAGGACCTCAGCAAATGGCTATAAGACACCGTGCACAAGCCCGTGTACAAGCTACTTTTTATTTAGAACAACAGCAGGCGGCTTTTGTAACGTTTTACCAAGCCTCATAGTCCTGATTATAGTTGGTTTCTAGAAATTTATTAGCTTTTTTAGAAACTATGTGGAAATCTTATAGATAAGGCTTATTATTGTAGTGCAAAATGATAAAAACGATTCCATGACCTCTTATGAATTTATGCGTTGGTTGAGCTTTCCTTTGATGACGACGCATTTGGTAACCGTACGTAATGATATTAAGCGCTTATTAAGCCAGAGTACTCCGGAAAAGCAAGCGAGGCTTTCGGTACTGGATGTGGGTGGTCGTAAATCGCCTTATACCATTAATTTACCAGCATCGGTAACCTTATTAGATGTGCCTCAAGAAGCTGGTGTTCGTGCCGACTTGCATTTGGGGTTTACCCAGGATATTTTATCCACCATACAAGGTAAGCGCTCTAATATTTCGGATTTGGTTATACATGATATGACCCAACCCGGATTGGCATCTGAAAGTTACGATGCCGTTGTGTCTATAGAAGTTATAGAACATGTGGAAGCCGATGCGGCCTTTGTAAAACATATTTCGGAGGTTATAAAACCGGGAGGTTGGGCTTATTTAACGACGCCTAATGGTGATTTTATAAAAAATGAAGGGCCTGATAAAAATCCCGATCATGTGCGGCATTATACCCGTCAGGAATTGCATGATTTGTTAGCTCCTTACTTTAAAACGGTAGATGTGCATTATGCGGTGAAAACAGGTAAATATCGGGTATGGAGTTTAAAGAGTTTAAAAACGCTCAATCCGGTATCTATGCTTAAAACCTTGGTGGGTACCGCTGTGAACAGGCAGCAATCTAAAGGATTGGAACAAACAGCCCAGCAGACGGCTCATTTAGTAGCTGTAGGGTATAAATAACGATATAACAAGTGTTGTTGGAATTAGATGCTATAAATGTAAGTTAATATCACTATGAAACTATATTACCCTGTACACCATTATGATGCATCTTATCGTTCAGAGCTATTTCCGCTCTTGAAACCATTTATTAAAGGAGGTAATTTTACAGATACAGATCGTAAACTAATGTATGGTGTAAGTGAAAAGGATTTTAGTATAGTTAATACCATTGCTGATGCCGATGTGATTATATTAACCATGTCTTGGAATTATTACGTTCGAACCAAACAGTTGCCTTTAGCTTATAAGCTAATTAAAGAGGGCGTTACTAATCAGAAAAGTATTTGGTCTGTTAATACCGGTGATTTTGGAGTTAGATTGCCAAAATTAGAAGATGTTATCGTATTTAGACAAAGTGGTTATAGGTCTAAGGGGCATGTTGGACATGATGGCTACCCTTGTTTTATTTCTGATTATATAAGAGATAAAAATCTAGGAACGACTTATTTGTCATCAGTTTATAAAGAAAAACCTGTAGTAGGTTTTTGTGGACAAGCTCAATCTTCTTTAAAAAATGCTTTTTTAGAAATGAGCAAACAAGTTTATAGAAATGTAAAATCGGTTTGTGGCTTAAGCATACAAGAAAGCCAAAGTGTCTTGTCTACGAGTTATTTGCGGTCAAATTTGTTAAAAAGACTTGAAAATGAAAAAGCAGTTGAAACCAAATTTATAAAGCGCAAACAATATCGGGCGGGAGTCACACACGATAAATTAACTCATGCAACCACCGAAGTGTTTTATAACAATATTTTAGAATCTCAATATGTATTGTGTGTACGTGGTGCGGGGAATTTTTCTGTACGATTTTACGAAACACTGATGATGGGGCGTATTCCTTTATATGTGCATACAGATGGTTATTTGCCTTTAAGTGATGTGATTAATTGGAAGGAACATGTGGTTTGGGTAGATTATGATGATAGGCATAATATTGCCACACGATTATTAGAGTTTCACAATCAGTTAGATCAAAATCAATTAACGGTACTTTTAGAAAAAAACAGGATTTTATGGCAAGAGAAATTAACATTAGGTGGTTTTTTTTTAAACACATAATGAAGAAGTAAAAAATAATGGTAGTTAATAAACAAACTAAGGTTTTTATTCTGGGTTTTCAGAAAACGGGAACAACCTCGCTAGAGCATGCTTTACAGTTTTTGGGGTATCGTGTATACGGTGGTGATAAGAACTTGATGAAGATTGCCGATGCAACCGATTTAAAACAATATATAAAGCAAACTTTAGTGGATTGGGACGCTGCACAAGACATGCCTTGGCCTTTATTTTATAAGGAATTATATGAGGTTTATCCGGATGCTAAATATATTTTAACTGTTCGTGATTCCCAAAAATGGATTCGTAGTGTGGTTACTTATTTTGCAAGTATTCGAATACCGTTGCATAAAAAGATATATGATGTACCCTGCGCCGAGGGATATGAGTCCCGTTATTTAGAAGTTTATGAAAAGTCTAATGCAGCTATATTAGCATTTTTTAAGGATAAACCGAATTTCTTGATTATGGAAATGGGTAAAAATTTTGATTATAATACATTGTGTCATTTTTTAGAAATTTCATCCATTCCAGATAGAGAATTTCCCCATGCTAGAAATAATAAAAAAAGGCAATTACCAAAATATAAATTATACCGAGATTTGAGATCTTTGTATTGGAACTATAAGAAAAAATATTAATAGCATATTAGGTGACCATACTACTTTTTTATACACGTAACCAAGGTTATTTATCTCAGTTTTTTGAGGAGTTGTCTATTTTATTAGTTAAAGCAGGCTATTCTGTATATAACTATTCTTTGAAATCACGTAGTTATGAGCTTAATGAGAATGGTGTTCAGTTAACCGTAAAAAAAAGAGGTGGTTATTTTAGAACCTATAGGCAAGTATTTGATATTATAAAAGCGGTTAAGCCAGATATTGTAATTTCAAATTTCAGTTATGTTAATCCTGCTCTATTATTCGGTCGTTTATTAGGGGTTAAAAAGAATATAGCTTGGTTTGATTCCTTGAAAGAACAGACAGGCGCTTCCTATTTAAATATCCTTATTAAGCGTAATTTTCTGAAGTTAAGTGATTTAATTATAGCAAATTCACAGCTTACCAAAACGGAATTAATTCAGGATTTTAATGTTAAAAGCTCGAAAGTTCAGGCACTCGCATTTTGGTCTTCTATACACAATGAGACTTCCCTTTTACGAAATGAGAAACCTCCTCGTCAAGTTTTAAAGATAGGAACACCAGGACGTTTAGTTACACATAAAAATCAACGCATTGTATTAGACGCTTTATCTCATTTTGAAGCACAACCTTTTGAGTTTCATATAGCGGGAACAGGTCCTGAAAAGTTAGGTTTAGAACAATTAACAAAGACCTTAAATTTAAATGGTCAGGTTGTTTTTAGAGGACATTTATCTGCTGAGGAGATGCTTTTGTTTTACCAAGATATGGATGTTGTTGTTTTACCGAGTTTAGCAGAAGCCTTTGGTTTGGTTTTTATTGAAGCTATTGCTTTAGGAACCCCTGTGGTTGTTTCTTCGGCATTTGGTTCACTTTCATTTATTACAGATAAAACAGAGCTAGAAGGTTTTACTTTTGATCCTCAGTCTAAAGCAGATTTAATAGCGCAATTAAAACCTTATTTTGATGGGCATGGTTTGCCGAGTAGCTATTTTAAAACTATGTATCATACAAATTTTGACAAAGAGCTTATTTATAAGCAGTTTTTGGAATTATTACACACTTAAAGTATAACCTTAATATGCCATTTCAGTTTTTAAGATATTTACAGCCCACGCATTACTTTCGCTTGTTTAATGCGTTAGGAGCTAGTGCTTATCCTATAGTTTCGGAGTTACCCAAAGCTGTGTTAGATACCTTGGCTGTTGATGGGCATTATCGTTCGGAAACCGCCCGTGCTTACGATTTGTCTTGGCAGGCTGTTCAGGCGGGATATATAGGAGATGCACCATGTTATACGGCTTTTGAGGCGGTACCACTTTTTGATAATTATTATTTTATACGCAAGCAGTTTCATCCGGCTTGGGTATTATATGTGTTGCTTATGCGCTTGGTAACTTTTCATAACCCCATACAGGAAATTCGTGCTTGGTGGGCTAGTGGGAAAATAGCTGTTAAGAATACAGGGATTCAGCCTATTGCGTATCCGGATTGGAACGGGTTTGAATCCGATATGTTAGTAGCCGCCCCATTGGTGAGTGTGGTGATTCCTACTTTAAATAGATACGCTTATTTAGAGGCTGTGCTTCGTGATTTTGAGGCACAAGATTACCGTAATTTTGAACTTATTATCGTGGATCAGTCGGAACCATTTCAGCCTGATTTTTATCAGGCTTTTGATCTAGATATCCAGGTTGTTCGGCAAGCGGAGAAAGCGCTGTGGTTGGCAAGAAACACGGCTGTTACACTTGCTAAAGGGGATTTAATAGCCTTGTCTGAAGATGATGTGCGGATTGCTCCTGATTGGTTGAGCACCCATATACAATGTCTGGATTATTTTGATGCACAGGTGTCTGCCGGTGTGTTTTATGCTGCTGGTTCTCAGATTCCTCAAGACCGTTCGTTTTTTGCTATGGCTACCCAATTTGCAACGGGTAATGCCATGCTCTATAAATCGGTATTTGAAGCAGTAGGGCTGTTTGATAGGCAGTTTGAAAAGCAGCGCATGGGCGATGGCGAGTTTGGTGCGCGTGTGTATTTGGCAGGTATTCGCAGTATATCCAACCCTTATGCGAGTTGTATTGATGTTAAAGCGGGTACTGGTGGCTTGCGTGAAATGGGGAGCTGGGATGCTTTTAGACCGTCAAACTTTTTTGCTCCACGACCGATACCGAGTGTGCTGTACTATTTTAGATCTTATTATGGGAATTCAGCGGCGCGTTGGGCCTTATGGCGTACCATTCCTATTTCTATTTTTCCTTATCAGTTTAAAAAAAATAAACCCTTATTGGTAATTGGCGCTTTACTTAGTGTGTTGCTGCTACCAGTGGTTTGTTGTCAGGTGTTTAGTTCCTGGCATTTGGCGAGTAAGAAACTGCGGGATGGGGCTTGGAGTTGAATTAGTGAGTAGTGGAATAGTGAGTTGTGAATGGTGAGTAGTGGAGTAGTGAATAGTGAGTGGTGGAGTTGTGAATGGAGGAATAGTGAGTAGTGGAGTTGTGAATGATGATTAGTGAATAGTGAGTGGTGGAGAAGTGAATAGTGATTAGTGAGTAGTGAATAGTGAGTAGTGGAGGAATTAAAAAAAATATATATTATAAAATTTGGAAAATAAGCGGCTTCTTATTGTGACTTCGGAGTTTCCACCACAGCCTGGTGGGATTGGGAATCACGCGTATCATTTGGCTTTGTATTTATCTAAGCACGGCTATGCGGTATCTGTTATTGCGGATCAGCGGGATGTGGCGAATGCGGAAGAGGTTGCTTTTGATGCGGGTTTGGATTTTGAGGTTCAGCGGATTGCTATTTCAAAGCCGCGTTTTCTGATGTACGGTAAACGCATTGTTGCCACATTACAAGCTTTTAAGCAGGCTGAATACGTGATTGCTACCGGGAAATTTTCACTTTGGAATGTGGGCTTTTGCTCCTTGTTTTACAAGCGTTTTAAACTGGCTGTGATTCATGGGAGTGAAGTTAATTTTAAATCGGCTGTTTTACGGAACAGTATCGATATGGCTTTAAAGCGTTTTGATAAGATTGTGGCTGTTTCGACCTATACTGCAGGTTTTGTTAAGCATTTAAATAAACCTGTGGTTGTTATTCCTAACGGGATTACCTTGGAATCTTGGCCTATGCCAGCTCCTAAGCCGCATTCTTTATCTGGGCATCCGGTATTGACTACCGTAGGACGTGTGAGTACACGGAAAGGGCAGTTAGGGGTTATAAAATTATTACCAGAATTGGTAAAAGCCTACCCAGAACTTATGTACCACTGTATTGGTATCCCCACAGAAGCAGCGGCTTTTTTGGAGACAGCAACAGCTTTGGGAGTTCGGGAGCATGTGTGTTTTCACGGTGCCGTTTCTGATGCCGCGTTAAAACACCTATTGGGTGGAACCGATGTTTTTGTGATGCTGAGTACGGAGAGTCAGACTGGCGATGTGGAAGGTTTTGGTATTGCTATTTTGGAAGCCAATGCTATGGGGATTCCTGCTATAGGTTCTGTTGGTTGCGGGATAGCCGATGCGGTTAAAATAGGCGCATCGGGGTATTTGGTGGCCCGTACCGATGCCGCTGCTTTTAAAAACTATGTAGATACCTTATTGTCTGCCCCAGAAGGCTATCGCACACAAGCTAGAGCTTGGGCAGCAGCCCATGATTGGGATGTTGTTATTAAACATTATATACGTTATTTGTCATGAGTCGGTTAACCATCATATCACATACAGAACACTATAAAACGGCAGACGGCAGCCTCGTTGGTTTGGGGTCGACCGTAACCGAATTAAATGCGCTTTTGGCAGTTTTTGATAGGATTACACATGTGGCCATGCTGCATGATACAGAAGCACCACCGAGTGCCTTGCCCTATGTGTCCGACCGGATTGAATTTGTAGCGCTACCAGCAGTTGGTGGGCCTCGTTTTTCTGATAAAATACGACTTATAACCGCATCGGTAGAGGTTATCCGTAAGGTGCGGACGGCTTTAAAAACAGCTGATTATTTTCAATTTCGTGCCCCTACAGGGATTGGTGTTTATGTGATGCCGTATTTGGTGTTTTTTGCCTCTCAAAAGGGGTGGTTTAAATATGCTGGGAATTGGAAACAGGCACAGGCGCCCTTGGCGTATCGGTTTCAGAAATGGCTGTTAGAAAAACAGCGCCGTCCTGTAACGATTAATGGCTTTTGGGCAGATCAGCCCAGGCATTGTTTGAGTTTTGAAAACCCGTGTTTAACAGCCGAAGACTTGGCCGAGGGGCAGGCGGTTCAGAAGGCTAAACTCCGCAGTTATCCGTTAGATTTGTGTTTTGTAGGCCGCTTGGAAGCAGCTAAAGGGGTTGATTTATTGTTAGAAACCTTAGGCGGATTGGATGTGGCAACGCGCCAGAAACTAGGAAATATTCACTTGGTTGGTGCCGGTGCAGGTTTAGCGGCTTATCAGGCTCAGGCTGAAGCCTTGGGATTATCCGTTATTTTTCATGGATTTTTATCCCGATCGGCTGTTCATGCTATTTATAAACGTTCGCATGCTATTGTGTTACCTTCGGCATCAGAAGGGTTTCCAAAAGTGATAGCCGAGGCCCTTAATTTTGGGTGTATTCCGGTGGTGTCCGATGTGTCCTCTATTAGTCACTATGTTACTGATGGGCAGACTGGGTTTTTAATTAAACGTTTGGATACGGCGAGTTTGGCAAGCTGTTTAAAGCGGGCATTGGATTTGGACGGGGCTGCTTATAAAGCATTAACAGGTATGCCTGAAGCCGAATTGGCGCGTTTTAGCTACGATTTTTATAATAAACGGCTAAAGCGTGATATTCTCTGAACTTTTTGACTGAAAAACGATGTGTTACACAAAAAAATGATATTTTTAACCCATAAAAAGCTATTCATCCATTCATGATTTTTAAGAAACTGCACTGGACCTTAAAACGTCACCCTTTCTTATACCTTACACGTTTTCGCCTGTTGTCTAAAAATACAGACCGCTTGGGGATAGCTGATTGTGTTTATAATACCTTGAATGCGAAAGCGGATATACCGGCTATTTACCACCAGATTAATTTGGAAGTATTTCCAGAAGGCCGGCCAGAATCGGATTTGCTAAGTGTTAAAACTTTGGTAGGTTGGTTGTTAGCCAATAGTAAAGTAGGTCCTGGGTTGAGTGAGCCTTCGGGTGCTGCTTTGGAAACCTTGGTTTACGGTGCTGGTGGGGTGTGTAGTGATGTGGCACAGGTGTTTAATAATTTTTGTGTTATTAATGATTTGCAAGTTCGGGAATGGGGTACTACCAGTGCACCTTTTAGTCGGGAAAATGGGGGGCATTCGTTTAATGAAGTTTTTGTAAAAGAACTGGGTAAATGGGTATTGATTGATCCTTCTTGGGGTATGCTTTTTTATAATGAGGCAGCTGAGCCCTTATCTGTGTTGGAACTTTATGCCTTGTCTAGAAATGGACAAACGGTAGATTTTCATTCTTTTATAGTTGGAAAACGCATAGAAAAGAAGCAGGTGCTTAAGAATTACCTAAACCCGGATGTGACGCCTTTTTTAATTTGTGAATATCGAAACAAAACCTATGATTGGTATTTAGAACGGGCTCGCCCTTATCTACCGGTATTTGTGATACATTTTATGGTCTTACTTAGCGGGAAGAGTTACCACTATAAGTTTCCTTTGGATGATTATAGAAAGATCTTTTCCTAAAGCGAAGCCACTTTGCATTTATAATAGAAGACTACTTTAGTCCTGTATTTGAATTGATTTACAGTAGAAAATATAATAGATTTATTTGAAGACGAATATAACATATATCAGTACTATTGGCTTTCATGCGGTTTTGGGGGTGTTAATCTACATGAATGAGACCCTTGCCAAACTCTATTTTTTTGCTGCGTTATTTTATTTTTTGTATCGGATCATTGTCGCTTCTGATAAGGCCCGTACTTATGAGATTTTAAAGGCCTGTGCCTATTTTGTAGGGGCTGAGGTTTTTTTTAGAACCACTAGGGGGGCTATTTCCTATGAAGCAGGAAAGTATTTGGTGATTGTCTTTGTATTGATAGGGATGTTTTATAAGGGCTTATCCGGACGTGGGTATCCGTATTTTATTTATCTGATGTTTTTAATTCCTTCTATTTTTGTCGCCTCGACCACCTTGAGTTTTGATGCGAATTTTAGAACCAATATAGCCTTTGTATTGAGTGGTCCTATTTGTTTGGGCTTAGCTGCTTTATTCTGTTATGATAAGCGGGTTAGTTATCAGCAGATGAGCCAAATAATGCTATTTATGGTGCTACCGATTATAGCTCATCTGGCTTATTTGTATTTATATGTGCCGGATTTAAAGGAGGTTTTAGATAGTACAGCTTCTAACCGTGCTGCAGCAGGCGGTTGGGGTGCCAATCAGGTATCTGCTGTCTTAGGTTTGGGGATGTTTATTATGGCGGTGCGTTTGTTTACTAAGTCACCCAGTATGGGTTTAAAGGTTTTAAATGCTGTGATTCTGGGAATGATAGGCTTCCGGGCTGTAACCACGATGAGTCGGGGAGGGGTTTTAGCAGCACTGATGGCTATTATAATTTTCTTGTTTTATTATTACCGGTCTACCAAAACCCGTAAGCGGAATGAGTTGGTTTTGTTGTTTGGGTTGTTTTGTATGAGTTTGGTGATTACTTGGTTTGTAAGTGTTAGTCAGACAGGGGGGTTGGTGAATATGCGCTATGCTAATAAGGATCATTTGGGGCGTGAAAAGACTAGTTTAACCACAGGGCGTGCTGAATTGTTTGAACATGAATTAGCAGGGTTTGTTGAAAATCCATTTTTTGGTATTGGTTCCAGTCGGGCTAAGGATCAGCGTATAGAAACAGAAGGGCAGGGTGTGACCTCCCACAGTGAGTTTAGCCGGACGTTGGCCGAACACGGGATGTTGGGTGTTATTATTTTGTTGATACTTATTTTTAAGCCTTTGGAAGTCCGCTCCCGCAACAAGGGGAATTATTATTTTTATGCTTTTTTAGCTTTTTGGTTTTTAACTATTAATCATATGTCCATGCGAATTGCAATGCCTGCATTTATTTATGGATTGGCCTTATTAAACGTGACTCATGACAAACGTCCTATACATAGGAAACAACTTAAACAAGCAGGGGTCTAATATTTCAGCCATTGGGGTTTTAGGCCCTTTGTTGGAATCGGCTTCTATACAGGTGCGGTATGCTTCTAGTAAATCGCATATGTTGCTGCGTTTGTTGGATATGCTTTGGCAGGTGTTGCTACATGCCAGATGGTGCGATGTGGTTTTGATTGATACCTATAGTACCCGTAACTTTTATTATGCGTTTTTGGTGAGTCAGCTGTGCCGTTTGTTGGGGGTAGACTATATACCGATTCTTCACGGTGGGGATTTGCCACGCCGCTTAGAGGATTCGCCAAAGCTTAGTGCTTTACTGTTTAAACCTGCCAAACATTTGGTGTCGCCTTCATTGTATTTGCAGTCGGTTTTTAATGATTATGGGTATGCTGATGTGGTTTATATCCCTAATAGCTTAGAATTGCAGCGGTATGCCTTTGCTAAAAAAAGCTATGGTACGATTCGTATGTTATGGGTGCGGTCTTTTTCTGAAATATATAATCCGCAACTGGCTGTTCGGGTTTTAAAAGGCTTGCAAGATATAGGTTATAGCTGTAGCCTTTGTATGGTAGGTCCTGATACGGGGGATGGGAGTTTAGAAGCGGTTAAGACTTTGGCCGATGACTTGGCGGTATCGGTAACTTTTACCGGGAAGCTCTCTAAAACAGCTTGGCTGGCTCTAGCAGCGGACTATAATGTGTTTATAAATACAACGAATTTTGATAATATGCCTGTGAGTGTTTTGGAGGCTATGGCTTTGGGCTTACCTATTGTGTCTACTGATGTTGGAGGCTTGCCTTATTTGATAAGCTCTGGTGAAACCGGTATGTTGGTACCTGCAGCTGATACCCAGGCATTTGTAGCAGCGATACAGGATTTGGTAGCCGATCCGGAGGCGGCGGAAGCTATGGCTGTGCGTGCCCGTAATATGGTAGCAGCTTTTGATTGGCCAGCAGTACAGCCCGCTTGGATGGCCGTTTTGGAGGGGTAAATACCTGATTTTGTTAGGACGTATCAGGGTTATGTTAGCTAAAGGTTATTTTTAGGCTTTAGAATTTCAATAAAACTTGTCAGGTTTAGTGAACTTATTATCTTTACCAAGCTATTAATACTATATGAAGAAACAAACCATCCATTTTGAAATCTCTGAACGCAAAATATTGCTGCGTTTATTTGACTTGGTAAGTGTTTTGATGGCGCTATGTTTTACAGGGAGCTATTTTCAGTTTGATTATTTTACCATTACCCCTGAAAACTGGACTTGGATAGGTGTGTTGATTGTTTACTTATCGGTTTTTGGAACCGTTTTTGAACTTTATAACCTTCAGAAAGCGAGTCGGGTAGAGCGTGTTTTTCCTAATATAGCTTTTACAGCTTCTACCACCGTTTTATTCTATTTACTAACACCGTATTTTACTCCTGAACTGCCTAATAATCGTTTGCAGATTGTTTACTTTTATCTGGCTATTATCTTGGCCTTGAGTGCCTGGCGTTTGGTGTATGTTTATTTTGTAGCCTCGCCCCGGTTTTATAAAAAGGTGCTTATTGTGGGAGAGCTTTCTACAATAGATACGATTATACAGGCTTTTAAGCAGGTGGATCCGAATTATAAGATAGTTGGATTTGTTAACTGCGAACAGGTTACTGATGCTACTGTAGCTCCTAGTGAAGTGGTGGAGTACCACCCCAAGGATTTACATGCGGTAATTGCTAAAGAATCTATTTCAGAGATTGTTGTGGCTAGCTATAATGCCGATGCGATAACTACGGAGATTTACAGCGATTTAATAGGTTTGCTGGAGCGTGGTTTTCCTATAAAAGAATACACCCAGGTTTATGAAGATATGACATATCGGGTTCCGGTGCAGTTTGTAGGCAAGGATTTTTATAAATACTTTCCGTTTAGCCGTAGTAATAAGAACAAATTGTATTTGTTTTTTCACCGTATTTTCGATTTGTTTTTTGCCGTGATAGGTGTGGTATGTGGGGCTTTTATTATACCATTTATCTGTTTGGGGAATTTAATAGGAAACCGTGGACCTTTGTTTTATTTGCAGGAGCGTGTGGGTAAAAATGGGACTGTTTTTAAGATTATTAAATTGCGCACCATGGTAACTGATGCCGAAGTAAATGGTGCTGTATGGGCTAGTAAGAATGATAGTCGGATTACACCCTTTGGTAAATTTTTAAGGCGTTCGCGTTTGGATGAGATTCCCCAGTTTGTTAATATATTAAAAGGTGAAATGAGTTTGATAGGTCCGCGTCCGGAGCGCCCTTATTTTGTTAAGGATTTATCGGCTGCGATTCCTTTTTATGAAACACGCCATATTATTAAGCCAGGACTTACGGGTTGGGCACAGATTAATGTGCGTTACGGCTCATCGGTAGAAGATAGTTTGATGAAATTGCAATACGATTTATACTACATTAAACACCGTAGCTTTTTTCTGGATTTGAATATCATGGTGAAAACGATAGGTACCATGATTTATTTTAGAGGTCAGTAGTTTTGCTAATTTACTAGGCATTCAACTTTTGGTTGAAATACCACACCAAATACAGATATCTTACAAACAGGGCAACAAATAGCGGAATTGCTGCAGGTGCGAATACTTGTATGCCCACCGTCCAATGAAAAGCCATAAGCAGTAACATAATTACCAAAAACTTTAGGAATTTAATAACCCATGGTTTAGGCTGTTTTTTAGCTATTTGCCACAATAGGATGGCATTTAAAGGAAAGGCCCATAGGAGGTTGTAGTTTTGTGCTGTAGTTTGGTGATTGGTTCCAAACCATAAGCCTAGAATGAGTAAACCAATAGCCGTAGTTGTTATGGTGATAACCGTATCTAAGGCTGCGGTGCGTTTAACCTTTTTAAAATCGAAATAGGTGATTCCGATGATGAGGATTGCCAATAGGCTGAATATTACTAAGGGGCTCCACAGGATACTCGAGGTTTGGGGTACTGGTTTTTGTTTATAGATTGTTTTTGATTGGGCTACGAGTTGGTGGTTATTCAGCGTTGCTACTTGGAAGAAGCTATGAATATAGGCGGGTAAGAACATGTGTTGTTCTGGGGTAGCTTGTTGGTCTATAACCGAACCCAATGCGATATCGATACCAACACCACCCCAAGAATTGGTAGGGACTTTTTCACGAATGAGGCTACGGAAGGTTTTCTGCTGAAAGTTTTCCGGTTGGTTAAAGTGTATAGCGGCTTGGGTGGTTGTTTGAAGCACATCGCGAATTTTGGTGGCGCAATTATCGAAAAAGAAATCATATAAGTAGTTTCTGTTTTCCGGTAGGTAATTGGTTCTTAAAAAATTATAGAGGGCTTGTTTTTCTTGTGGGTTTAAATTTAGGACTTGTTCTTCGATGGTTCTGTTTTGCCAGATGTAAAAATCCTTAATGTCTTGGTATTTGCTTTTCCCGATGGAATAATTGAGTTTTCCTTGAACGAAATTGAGGTAAAAGCCAGGCTCGTTAAAGGGGAATCTACCATAATCGTAGGTGCTATCTAAACCGGTAGCTTGATCTTTAATACGAAATACATTGTGTCCGAAAGCATCATTTAAAGCCGTTCCGGGGCCGATAGTTAGGACACTAATTCGGGCATTTGGTGAGAGTTGCTGTGCAAAACAAAGCGGTAAGCAACATAGTAATGCTAAGACTAAAAGGTGTTTTCTCATGAACAGATGGTTTATTACCTAAAGATACTAAAATCCAGTTTTAGGGAAAAGACGTTGGAGTATAGCGCGACACTTTGATCGCCAATGTCGGTAAAGGCATAATCGACTTGAATACCTTTGTATTTAAAGCCTAATCCCATACTTGGTTGAAAGGATACACGCTCGTTGTTATCGATTTGTAATTCGTTTTGAAAGTTCCCCACACCGGTACGTAGGAATACCATATCGAGGTACCCGAACTCAAAGCCTAATGCTGGTGTGATACTTGCAACGGATGTGGAAATGATATCGTTATTCTGCTCGAAGCGGATGTTTAAATCTATTTCAGCTAATAAAGAATAGTCGTAACGAAAAATGAATTTTTTAGAAGCCCCAATTTGTAATTTAGGGATGGTAATTTCGGTGGTTTCCGGTAGTTCTTGATTTTGTCCTTCTACGGCATTTTGAATGGTTTCGAAGGCTTCCTCATCGATAGCCCAGGCGTTAAAGGTGGTTGTGATATCACGCGCCATGATTCCGAATTTCCAATCGTTATCGGTTTCAAATTGTATGGCTGCATCTAAGCCGAATCCCCATGAGGAGGCAAAATCGCCAATAATACGACGGATCACTTTGGCGTTGATTCCGTAGTTTAAACCATCTAGCGGTAAGCTTCTAGCATAGGAGAAGGTTACCCCGTAATCGGCTGTAGAAAACAGGCTGATTCGGTCGTAATTAATATTTCCTTCATCGTCAATAAGCTGGGTGGTGTTTAGGATATCATCTACCGCAAAACGGATTACCGATATGCCAATAGCCGAGCGGTCATCGATAGGCATGGCAAATGCCATATAATCGTAGCTAGCAATATTGGCAAAGTAGCTGGAGTGCATAAGCGCTAGTTGCTTGTCTTCAATATGCACTAAACCTGCAGGGTTCCAGTATCCGGAATTAACATCGGCAGAATGTGCTGTTACGGCATTACTCATACCCAATGCGGCTGCATCTACACCAATATTCATAAACTCGTTGGAATACTTACGTACAGCTTGGCTATATCCGGTTACCGTTATTAGTAAAACCAGTAATGAGGTTTGTAATGCTTTCAAAAACAATTCTTTTTTTGCAAATATGCTACAATTTTTCAACATATTAAACTTGAAAATGATGGAGTTATTGCCTATTTATTGTTTTAGACGTAAATAGTTTGTTATTTTTACACGCATATCTCTAAAAGTATGAAAAAATATATTCCCAATCTTATTACCTTATTGAACTTATTGAGTGGTTGTATAGCCGTTGTTTTGGCTGTTAGTAACCATTTTGTAACGGCCGCTATATTTGTGTTTTTGGGTATTTTCTTTGATTTTTTTGATGGTTTCTTTGCGCGCAAGTTTCAGGTGCAAGGCCCATTGGGCGTTCAGTTAGATTCTTTAGCCGATATGGTAACCAGTGGTTTGGTTCCGGGTGTGGTGATGTTTAAGTTATTGCATTTAGCTGTTGGCACAGAAGGCGTAGTTGTTACGGGAGATTCGTGGCAGCGTTCTTTTTTGTTTGATGGCTTGGACTATGCCCCCTTGGCTTTTTTAGGTTTTTTAATAACTTTAGCTTCGGCGTACCGCTTGGCTAAATTTAATATAGATACCGAACAACAAAGCTATTTTAAAGGTTTGCCAACGCCTGCCAATGCGCTATTGATACTCTCGTTACCCTTAATTATGGAGTATCAAAACCAGGATGGGATGAATGCTTTAATTTTAAATCCTTGGTTTTTAGTAGGGATGACACTTTTAAGTAGTTATATGCTGAATGCTCCTGTAAAATTATTTGCTTTAAAATTTAAGCGTTACGATTTTCAGTCCAATGTAACCCGCTATTTATTTTTATTGCTGACCGTTGTTTTATTGGTGGTCTTACAATTTGCGGCTATTCCGCTTATTATTTTGTTATATGTGCTTCTGTCCTTGCTTACAGCAAAGCAGATTGGTGCCTAACCTTAAACTAACCCAAACCTTATACTTATGGCTTCTGGATTTTTTGCCCTATTAGATGATATTGCAACACTTATGGATGATGTTGCTGTACTTAGTAAAGTAACCACTAAAAAAACGGCTGGTATTTTAGGTGATGATTTGGCGGTAAATGCCGAAAAAGCTTCGGGGTTTGTTTCCTCACGAGAGCTTCCTGTTTTATGGGCGATTACCAAAGGCTCTTTTCTGAATAAGTTGATTATTCTGCCTATAGCGTTCTTATTGAGTGCTTTTCTGCCCGCAGCTGTAACTGTTATCTTGGTTTTAGGGGGCATTTACTTGGCTTTTGAGGGCGCTGAGAAAATATATGCTTATTTCGTACCACACCATCATGACGATCAGGGTACGCCTGACCTGACCGAATCGCTTTCTGAAGCCGCTATTTTAGAGTTGGAAAAGAAGAAGGTGAAATCGGCTATTATAACCGATTTTATTTTATCGGTAGAAATTGTCATTATTGCTTTGGGCGCTGTTTTAGAGCAGACTTTAATGCTTCAGATTATCGTGGTTTCTATAGTAGCTGTTATTGCTACTGTGGGGGTTTATGGTATTGTAGCCATGATTGTAAGAATGGATGATTTTGGCTTGCGTCTTGTTAAAAAAAGCAATGGTTCTGGTATTATGCACGGTATAGGTCGTGTTTTGGTTCATGCTTTGCCTTATGTTATAAAAAGTTTATCGGTAATAGGAACGCTTGCTTTACTGCTTGTTTCGGGTGGTATTTTTGCTCATAATATTGATTTTTTTCATCATATACTGGAGTCTTGGCCTGCTATTTTAAAGGAGTTTACTATTGGCTTACTAGTTGGTATTGTAGCTGTTTTTGTTTTTAATGTGGGGAAAATGTTGGTACGGAAGTAGTGGAGTAGTGGAATAGTGATTAGTGAGTTGTGAGGAGTGATTAGTGGAGTGGTGAAATAGTGATTAGTGAGTTGTGAGTAGTGTAATAGTGGAATAGTGAGAAGTGGAATAGTGAATAGTGAGTAGTGAATGGTGGAATAGTGAATGGTGATTAGTAATTTAAAAAAAAACGTTGGGATATGGATCATAAGGAATTACAGGTTTGGAAACAAAGTATGGATTTGGTGGTTATGGTCTATGATTTAACGCGGGCTTTTCCTGATGAGGAACGCTACGGGTTAATCAGTCAGATGCGGCGTGCGGCTGTTTCCATACCCTCGAATATTGCTGAAGGTGCTGCACGGAAAAGTGATAACGAATTTTTACAGTTTTTGAGTGTCTGCTTGGGGTCTTTAGCGGAATTAGAAACACAGTATCTTATTGCTGTCCGTTTGCATATAACTACTGCTGATACTCCTATGGAAACGTCTCTTGTGGCGGTTAAGAAATTGCTATTGGGATTTCGGAATTATTTACGGAGCAAAAAAAGTAGTGAATAGTTGAATGGTGAATAGTGAGTGGTGGAGTAGTGATTAGTGAATGGTGAGTAGTGTAATGGTGAATGGTGAAATAGTGATTAGTGAGGAGTGATGGAGTAGTGGAATAGTGAATAGTGAATGGTGAGGAGTGAGGAGTGAGGAGTGAGGAGTGAGGAGTGAGGAGTGAGGAGTGAATGGTGAGGAGTGAGAAGTGAGTTGTGAATAGTGGGTATGGGGTATTATACCCGGATATGTGGGGTATGTAATAAAAAATAATAGGCGATAGAATTAGTCTCTAATTTTCTTTCTACGAAGTTCGAAATTCTGACCAAGGTAAACTTTACGAACCATTTCATCGTTAGCTAGTTCTTCTGGTTCACCGGCTTTTAGGATGTTTCCTTCGAACATTAAATAGGTTCTATCGGTAATCGCTAAAGTTTCTTGTACGTTATGATCGGTAATTAGGATGCCGATATTTTTCTTGGTTAGTTGCGCGACAATACGTTGGATATCTTCTACGGCAACAGGATCGACACCTGCAAAAGGTTCGTCTAATAGAATAAAGTTAGGATCGGTAGCAAGGGCGCGTGCAATTTCTGTACGACGACGCTCTCCACCTGATAATAAATCGCCACGACTTTTACGAATGTGTCCTAAGCTAAACTCGTCTATTAGCGATTCCATTTTCATAAGCTGTTCTTTTTTACTTAGCTTGGTAAGTTGTAAAACGCTTAAAATATTATCTTCAATGCTTAATTTTCTAAAAACAGAAGCTTCTTGGGCTAGGTAGCCAATACCATTTTGTGCCCTTTTATACATTGGGTATTTGGTGATATTGGAATTGTCTAAATATATATTACCCCCATTAGGTTTGATTAGTCCTACAATCATGTAGAAGGAGGTTGTTTTACCCGCACCGTTAGGTCCTAGTAACCCCACAATTTCACCTTGGTTTACCTCTAAAGAGATGTCTTTAACGACTTTTCGGCCGTTATAGGACTTCATTAAATGTTCTGCTTTTAATTTCATAGGCTTAAACTCTTGGCTAAAATAATAAAATAGCGACGAGAATAATAAGATTCTTATTGAATTTAGTTAAAGTTTAACGCCCTTTGGGATTTGTAAGGGCGTTATACCTTAGCTTTTATCTTTTTTTAAGGTCTTTTTTTTCTTCACGTTCTTGGTTACGAACGACAATTTTAGAAATATAAATACTTATTTGGTATAGTAATAAAATAGGAATGGCAACGATAACCTGACTGGCAATATCCGGCGGTGTAATTACAGCCGAAATAATCAGTACAATGACTAAGGCGAACTTGCGGTATTTTTTTAGTATCTGTGGGGTAACTAAGCCTATTTTGGTTAGGAAATAGATAACAATTGGGAGCTCGAATACCAAACCGGAAGCTAGGGATGAAGAGCGTACCAGTGCTATGTAGGAGCTTAAATCTATTTCGTTGGATATTTCGCTACTCACATTATAGGTCCCTAAAAAGTTTATAGACAGCGGTGTAACAATATAGTAGCCAAATAAAACCCCAATAAAGAATAGTAAAGAGGTGATAACAATGAAACCTCGTGAATGCTTACGCTCATTTGGTTGTAGGCCTGGGCTAATAAACTTCCATAGTTGATATACTACGTATGGGAAGGCTATAATTAATCCGGCATAAATGGAGGTCCAAATATGTGCAGAAAACTGCCCTGCCATAGTTCTGTTTTGAATTCTAAATGGGAATTCTTCCAAGCAGAATGTGGTATCGATACCTATAAATTGTGACATTTGACACAGGTACTGATAGGTAGGGAAGGTCATTTTTTTAGGTCCGAAAATAATGGTTTCGAAAATGAAATTGGACATTAAAAAAGCAACACCACCAGCAATTAGCACCCCTAAGGTTGCTCGTATTAGATGCCATCTTAAATCTTCTAGGTGGTCTAGAAATGACATGTCATTAATACTCTTTTTAGCCATTATATAATACCTTCTTTAATTAAGTCGTGAATGTGAACAATACCAGCATAATCGCCATCTCGCTCTACTAATAACTGGGTGATTCCGTTTGATTCCATAAGCTCTTTAGCATCGACAGCCATGGCATTCGCATCAATCCGTTTTGGATTTTCGCCCATAATATCTTTGGCTTTTAAGTTGTTGAAATCGTTAGATTTTGTAAGCATACGTCTTAAATCGCCATCGGTAATAATACCTACAATTTTATGATTTTCGACAACAGCCGTTACTCCCAGCATTTTTTCGGATATTTCAATAATAACACTTTTAATATCGGTGTCTGGTGTTACTTGTGGTTTTTGATTGACATCGCTCATATCTTGAACGCGCAGGTATAATTTTTTACCTAAGGCACCACCTGGGTGATACTTGGCAAAGTCGTTACTGGTAAAGCCCCGTAATTCTAATAGGCAAACCGCAAGGGCATCGCCCATAACTAATTGGGCTGTTGTACTTGTTGTTGGTGCCAAGTTGTTTGGACAGGCTTCTTTTTCCACAAATGTATTTAGAAGGTAGTCGGCATTTTTTCCAAGAAAAGAATCACGATTTCCAGTAATGGCAATCATTTTATTGTTGGCCCGTTTAATTAAAGGTACGAGCACTTTAATTTCGGGCGTATTTCCACTTTTAGAAATACAAATTACCACATCATCCTCCAAAATAAGTCCTAAATCGCCATGAATGGCATCGGCTGCATGCATAAAAACCGCAGGAGTTCCAGTGGAGTTTAGGGTGGCTACAATTTTGGTAGCAATGATGGCACTTTTGCCTATACCGGTAATAATTACACGCCCTTTGGAGTTAAAAATGCAGGAAACTGCCTCGGAAAAATCGGTGTCAAGTAGGTTAGACAGGTTTGATATAGCCTGACTTTCCATGTCAATAGTCTGTTTAGCAGTCTGTAAGATTGTATTATGATTTTTCAAAATTTATTATTTTTTTGGGTTGATGCTTTTAAAGATTTTTATATCTTTAATGTTATTCAAACTAAATAATTAATTTGTTGTTTTTTGAATGTTGCAAAGCTAACAAAAATAATTATGAGAGTCCTGTAAATGCCCTTGTAATTACATAATAACGAATTTCTATTTGGTGCGTTTTAATTAAGGTAACAATTAAATTAAAATCGATACATGTCTGTAAACGAGAAAGACTTGCATGAAGCATTAAAAACCTATTTTGGATTTAATGCCTTTAAAGGCTTGCAAGAACCTGTAGTAAAAAGTATTTTATCGGGGAAGGATACATTTGTCATTATGCCAACCGGAGGCGGAAAATCGTTATGCTACCAATTGCCAGCATTGATGCAAGAAGGAACCGCTATTGTTGTGTCACCATTAATAGCCTTGATGAAGAATCAGGTAGATGCCATCCGAAGTGTTTCGGAACACGATGGTGTGGCCCATGTTTTAAACTCATCGTTAAATAAAACGGAGGTTAAACAGGTGAAGCACGATATTACAACGGGGGTTACCAAGTTGTTATATGTAGCACCAGAATCATTGACCAAAGCTGAGAATGTGGAATTTTT
This sequence comes from Algorimicrobium bowmanii, assembly GCF_054031195.1. The sequence continues at coordinate 2,304,747 of NZ_CM132929.1, read as the reverse complement.
ACGCTCGGTTAAAATTTCGTTTATGGCGGTAGATGAAGCGCACTGTATTAGTGAGTGGGGTCATGATTTTAGACCAGAGTACCGAAATTTAAAACGTATTATAGAGCGTATAGGTGATAATATTCCTATTATAGGCCTTACGGCTACAGCTACGCCTAAGGTTCAAGAAGATATTCTTAAGAATTTAAATATACATGATGCGGTTACTTTTAAAGCATCGTTTAACAGACCTAATTTATATTACGAGGTACGTCCTAAAACCAAGCATGTAGATGCCGATATTATTCGTTTTGTTAAAAAACACGACGGAAAATCGGGGATTGTTTATTGTTTAAGTCGCAAACGCGTTGAAGAATTGGCCCAAACCCTACAGGTAAATGGTATTAAGGCATTGCCTTACCATGCCGGTTTGGATGCTAAAACCCGTGCCAAACATCAGGATATGTTTTTGATGGAGGATGTAGATGTTGTTGTGGCTACCATAGCTTTTGGAATGGGTATTGATAAACCCGATGTGCGTTTTGTGATACACCATGATATTCCTAAAAGTATAGAAAGTTATTACCAAGAAACAGGCCGTGCAGGACGTGATGGTGGTGAAGGACATTGTTTGGCTTTTTACGCCTATAAGGATATAGAAAAGTTAGAGAAGTTTATGTCTGGGAAGCCTGTTGCGGAACAGGAAATTGGTCATGCTTTACTACAGGAGGTTGTAGCCTTTGCGGAAACGTCTATTTCCAGACGTAAGTTTATCCTGCATTATTTTGGTGAGGCTTTTGACTCGGAAACGGGTGAAGGTGCCGATATGGATGATAATATGCGTCATCCTAAAAAGCGCCATGAAGCTCAGGATAATGTGGTAACCTTATTAGGAATTGTATCCAAGACCAATCAGAAATATAAGACTAAGGATTTAGTAAACGTTATTATAGGTAAAGAAAATGCCTTGATAAAATCGCACCGTTCTAACGAACAACCATTTTTTGGACAAGGACGCCATGAAAGCGATAAGTATTGGATGGCATTAACGCGACAGGTTTTAGTAGCCGGTTTACTTAAAAAAGACATTGAAACCTACGGCGTTATTAAGATAACAAAGGCAGGTAAAGCTTATTTAAAACAACCAGAATCGTTTATGATGACGGAAGATCATTTGTTTAATGCTGAAGCCGATGATGCTATTATAGCAGCTACTAAAGGCTCTGGTGCTGTTGCAGATGTGGCTTTAATGAAAATGTTGAAAGATTTACGGAAGCGCAATGCCAAACGTTTGGGTGTGCCTCCGTTTGTTATTTTTCAAGATCCTTCATTAGAAGATATGGCTTTGAAATATCCAATAAGTTTGGATGAATTAAGTTATGTGCATGGTGTAGGCGAAGGGAAGGCTAAAAAATACGGTAAAGATTTTGTAGAACTGATTGCGCGCTATGTAGCGGATCATGATATTGTAAGACCAGATGACATGGTTGTGAAATCGACCGGTATGAATTCGGCCTTAAAACTTTATATCATTCAAAATATAGATAGGAAGTTACCTTTAGATGATATTTCATCAGCCAAAGGGATGTCTATGTCTGATTTTATTAAGGAAATGGAAGCCATTGTTTTTTCAGGAACTAAACTGAATATTGATTATTGGATTCAGGATGTCCTAGACGATGATCAGCAAGAAGAAATTCACGAGTACTTTATGGAGTCGGATACCGATAAGATAGACGTTGCTATTGATGAATTTGATGGTGAGTATGATGATGAAGAGCTCCGTTTATACCGTATTAAATTTATTAGTGAGGTAGCAAATTAGAATCTCGTATAGATCCGTTTATAAATAGGTTGCTGACTTTTATATACCACTACAGGTATTGGGTTGGCTTTTTATAAGGTTATCGTGTTTATATATGTGTTGTTTTAAGCGTTTGTAAGGCTTTCGATTGGGGGTATTATTAAGGTGTGATTCCATATAAATAAGGGATTCATTTTGTGTGATGCAATTCCCTACAATTTCATATCTTTGCAGCTCATTAAAACAATACATGATGCAAGACGGTTTATACGCAAAATTTCATACTACAAAAGGTTCTATTCTAGTAGCCTTAGAATTTCAAAAAACACCAGGAACAGTAGGTAACTTTGTTGCTTTGGCAGAAGGTAATTTAGAGAACTCAGCTAAAAAGCAAGGTACTCCTTATTATGATGGTTTAAAATTTCACCGAGTAATCCCTGATTTTATGGTTCAAGGTGGTTGCCCTCAAGGTAGTGGTACTGGTAATCCGGGTTATAAATTTGACGATGAGTTTCATCCAGATTTAAAGCATGATGCTCCAGGTATCTTATCGATGGCTAATGCAGGACCAGGTACAAACGGGAGTCAGTTTTTTATTACACACGTTGAAACACCATGGTTAGACGGTAATCATACTGTATTTGGTAAGGTTGTAGAAGGACAGGATGTTGTTGATGCTATAGCGCAAGGCGACCAAATTGATACTTTAGAAATAATCCGTGTTGGTTCGGAAGCTGAGCAGTTTAATGCTGTTGAAGCGTTTAGAACGTTTGAAGGATCTCGTGAAAAGCGTTTAGCTGAAGAAAAAGCGGCTGCCGAGGCTGAGCTGGATACATTGGCAGCAGGATTTGATAAGACCGAAAGTGGTTTACGTTACCAAATTCTACAAAAAGGAACTGGTTCTAAAGCTGAAAAAGGACAAACTGTTTCCGTACATTATAAAGGGCAGCTAGCTGATGGAACTGTTTTTGATTCGTCATACAAACGTAAAGAACCATTAGAATTTCAAGTTGGTGTTGGTCAGGTAATAGCCGGATGGGACGAAGGTATTTGTTTATTAAACGTTGGTGATAAAGCCCGTTTAGTCATTCCTAGTCACTTAGGTTACGGTGCTCGTGGCGCAGGTGGGGTTATTCCAGGTGATGCGACCTTAATTTTTGATGTAGAATTAGTAGCTACAAAATAGCACACCTTTTTATATAGATTAAAAAAAAGCTGCCAATAGGCAGCTTTTTTTTGTTTTCATATTAAAAAATTAATGTAATTTAACCACCAAACCATCCGAAACCATGACTAAATATCTATTTTATTCCTGCTTGCTACTCGCTGTTTTTGGTGCGCAAGCCCAGGAGCGTTTTTTATCTATTAGTGCTAAAGATTCTATAAATGGGGAGCCTCGTTTTACCACCAGTATTGGTGCTAATTTGAAGCTTAACGGTTATTTTGATTTTTTTGGTGGCTTGCAAGATAGTGAGACTTTTAATGTTGGTAAGATTCACGTTTTTGGAACTGATGATTCTCATAGTTTGCATATGGATTTATACCAGACGCAAATTGTTTGGGCTTCGGCTTTTGTGTTGAAGGATGGTAGACATGTAACATCGGTGGTAGAGGGTGATTTTTGGGGCGGTAACGGTCAGTTTCGTTTGCGTAAGGCTTATGTAGAGTCTGAACACTGGCAAATTGGTCAGAATTGGAATAATTTTGCCGATGAGGATTTATGGCCGAACATCCTGGAGTGGGAAGGGCCGCCATCTGGTGTTTGGTTGCGTTCGCCACATATTAAATACACCAATCATTTTAAGAATCCGGAGTGGCGTTATGCTTTTAGTTTGGAAGCGCCTATATCAGATTATTTACGCTACCCTGAATTAGAGCCTTTGGTTGAAGAAGCGAATCAGGTAGCTCCCGATTTTACTGCAGCAATATCGTATAGAAAAGCATGGGGTCATATTAGGTTGGCTTCTATTTGGCGCCATATTACCTATAAATTGGATGGCGAAAAATCTAGTTTTATGGGCTATGGATTTAGTTTAAGTGGAAAATATCAAGTAGTCCGTAATAATTTTCAATTTCAATTTACGGGCGGTCAGGGTATTTCGGCTTATTTAACAACCGTAACGGGTTTTGGTTATGATGGTTTTCCTACCAGTAGTAATGGATTTAAAGCGACGCCAGCATTTGGCGGTTGGACTTCCTATGAGTATTTCTTTTCAGATAAATGGCATAGTAATTTAGTAGTTGGCTACACGAACTTTAAATTAGATGATTTAGAGCGTTTTATAGTTGCTGATAATTCGGAACTACCGGTATTACAGTTGACAGGTACCGTTAATCATGTACATTACTATGGCCTTTTAAATGTTATGTACGATGCTTTTAGCCATATGACCGTAGGTTTGGAGGTTGATTACGGTGTTAAAGTATTTGAGAGTACGGGTCAGGTAAATAATTTGGTGGAACGCATAGATAAGCAACGGGATGCTTTGCGTGTTAGTTTTGGGTTTATGTTTTCTATATAATACAGATTGTAACCGTTTTAAATTAAGCGGTTATCCATTTGATATTACAGCCAATACTGGGTTTTTGTTCTTGATCTATTTCGGTGTTGTTCAGGATGCTGTTTAAGGCTTCTCGAAGGTCTTTACCGGTTACCGGTATGTTGTTACCAGGTCTTGAATCGTCTAACTGTCCGCGATAAACTAGTTTTAAATCTTTATCAAACACATAAAAATCGGGTGTGCAAGCCGCTTGATACGCTTTGGCAACTTCTTGAGTCTGATCATATAAATACGGGAAAATATAACCTTCGTTAATGGCATTTTCCTTCATTTTATCTGGAGCATCCTGTGGGTAGTTTTCAATATCGTTACTAGAAATAGCAATAAGATTTACCCCTTTACTTTTATAGTCCTTAGCTAGTTTAACCAATTGGGCATTGACGTGTTTTACAAAAGGGCAGTGGTTGCAGATAAACATGATAACGGTAGCTTGCAATCCTTTAGCGCTTTGTAGTGTTACTTTTTCCTTGGAAATAGTATCTATTAAACTAAATTTTGGTGCTTGTGTTCCTAGAGGAAGCATGTTTGAAGCTGTTTGTGCCATGGTTATTTTTTTTAGGTTTCAATTTAAGGATTATTTTACATGTCTACAATTATATAGGGGTTATTCTACCTTGGGTTAGTGGGGGCGTTTGTGTGTGTAGGCTTGAATTTATAAGTAATTATTTGTTATTTTAAATTTTAACTATCATATTACCATCTTTTACCAAATTATATAATCGGTCCCTTTTTTATGCAAGTACTTGATAACGTTCAAATTCATTTTGATACCACGAATTTGTGGATTTTAAATATTGCTTTGGCTGTTGTTATGTTTGGTGTGGCTTTGGGGATTAGCTTGGCTGATTTTAAGCAACTTTTTAAAACCCCCAAAGTGGTGATTTTAGGTTTGGTATCTCAGTTTGTTTTATTACCGTTACTAACCTATTTGTTTGTATTACTAGTAAATCCGCAGCCGAGTATTGCTCTAGGGATGCTTATGGTAGCCGCTTGCCCCGGTGGGAATATTTCTAATTTTATGACCCATATGGCAGGTGGGAATACAGCATTATCTGTTAGCTTAACTGCGTTTTCAACCTTTGTAGCTATTGTGATGACGCCTTTTAATTTTGAGTTTTATGGTAATTTATATGCGCCAACAGCTGGTTTGCTACAAGATGTGGCTTTAAACCCTTTAGATATGGTAGAGATTGTATTATTGATATTGGGAGTGCCGTTACTTTTGGGTATGCTGGTGCGTGCTAAATATTCCAGTTTTGCTATTCGCTTGTCTAAGTGGTTGAAACCTTTTTCGATACTTGTTTTTGTGGCTATTGTTATTATAGCTTTAATGAATAATATGGCGGTGTTTAGAGACTATATTCATCATGTTTTAGTTTTGGGGATTAGTCATAATATTCTAGCATTTGGCTTGGGCTTTTTAGTGGCTTGGGCTTTTAAATTATCTGTAGCCAACAGGAAGACCCTTACTTTGGAAACCGGAATACAGAACTCTGGTATAGGCTTGTTACTGATATTTACTTTTTTTAATGGTTTAGGCGGTATGGCTATTATGGCTGCATTTTGGGGTATATGGCATATTGTTTCGGGGTTGTTATTGGCTTATTTTTGGCAGCCTAAGGTGCTTATTAAAAAAGGAGTTTCGTGAAAAAAATATGGTTATATAGTGTTCGGTTTTATATTAAACTCGGTTTGTTTTTTTACTATCGGCGTATTCACGTTCGTGGGGTTTCCCATGTTCCTAAACAGGCGCCTGTTTTATTGGTTTCCAATCATAATAATGCGCTACTAGACGCGTTGCTGATAGCCACCAATTCGGGACGGTTTTCGTATTTTTTAACACGCGCTAGTGTGTTTAAGAAACCTCTAGTTAATGCTATTTTGCGGAGTTTAAATATGTTGCCAGTTTATCGGGTACGGGATGGATGGAATAGGATTGGAGATAACCATGCCGTTTTTGAAAGTTGTATTGCTTGCTTGGCTGATCATGAAGCAGTAGCCCTTTTTCCTGAAGGAAACCATCATATTAATAGAACCGTAAGACCGTTAAGTAAAGGTTTTACACGTCTTGTTTTTGATACTTTGGAGCATTACCCTGATACCGATTTGAAATTGGTGCCTATAGGATTGAGTTATAAGCAGGCTGATGCTTTTGCTGATACGGTGTTGTTAAACTTTGGAGCGGTATATGACGCCCAGTGGTATTTAAAAGCAGATAGGCATGTTGAAACCCGCCGTTTAAAAACGGATATTTGGACGGCCTTAACTAAGTTAACGGTGCATATTCCTGCGGAACTGTATGGTGAAACCATAGAGGTGTTGGATGCTCAGGCGGTTGATTATTTAAACCCAGAAGGGGTTAATGCTTGTTTGGCTTCTAATTTGGAGGCTTGTCCGAAAGCGAAGAAGCCGAAGTATACAGGATTGAAAAGTGTCTTTAAATTCTTGATGTGTTTGTTATTGATAGGACCTTATGCTATATGGAAAGGCGTAGCAGTACCCCAAATTAAAGAGGTGGAATTTGTAGGGACTTTTAGGTTTGGTGTTGCTATTAGTTTGGTGCCTTTATGGTTGTTTTTGGTAGGCGGTATATTGGCAGGAACTTTAGGAATTGGTGCTGGTTTGCTGTATGTGGTTCTCACGCTGTTGGTGAGTTTGTTGGCTGTAAAATTATAAGCATAAAAAAAGCCACTAGAAGTGGCTTGATATATTGTGTGATTCTAGATTTAGATATCGTCAAAATCTATATTTGTAAAACTTTCCGCTGATGTAGGCTTCTCGTCATCTGCAGCCGTGTTGTCCGCTAAATCGGTAAAGTCTTTTTTAAAGTCTCTTTGATGGCGTTCGCTAATTACTTCGTCACCTTTTTCGTTAATGATATAATTTGTCATTTCCGATAGGATGCTGTTGAATTCAGAAAAGTCTTCTTTGTATAAATAGATTTTGTGTTTTTTATAGTGGTAAGATCCATCATCATTTGTGAATTTTTTACTTTCTGTAATCGTCAGGTAATAATCGCCTGCTTTAGTAGATCTTACATCAAAAAAATAGGTGCGTCTTCCAGCTCTTAATACTTTGGAAAAAATCTCTTCTTTCTCCATCATTCCGTTATTATCCATAGTTCTATTATATATTATAAAAACACAAATTATTAAGTTCCTCAAAAATCTAAAAAAAACAGATACCAACCAACAAATTATGAATTTTCTTTTGTTTTCTGCTTTTAATGTTGCTTAACTGGTTGGTTGTGTGTTTGTTGTTTGCATGTTTATAGTGCTTTTTTCTTTAAGAATTAGCTGCTTCACTAAGTTGTTTTAAATATAGGTTTTTATAGTAGCCATCAGTATTTATAAGTGTTTCATGCGTACCTGCTTGTTGAATTTCACCATCTTCAAGAATAATGATTTTGTCGGCATTTTTAGCTGCCGAGATACGGTGACTCACAATAATGGTTGTTTTTCCGGCGGTTATTTTTTTAAGGTTGTTTAGGATTTTCTCTTCGGTTTCTGTGTCAACGGCAGATAAACAATCGTCAAATAATAATATTTGAGGATTTTTAATAATAGCGCGGGCTATGGAAACCCGTTGCTTTTGTCCGCCTGAAAGCGTGATACCGCGTTCTCCTAAAACGGTATTATAGCCATTGGTGAAAGCTTGAATGTTTTTGTGTACTTGGGCGTTTTTAGCAGCTTGAATAACCTCTTGGTCTGTTGCCTGCTCTTTTCCGAATTTAATATTATTGTTAATAGAGTCTGAAAACAGAAAGGCATCTTGTGGTACGTAACCTATAGCGTTCCGTAAATCGGTTAGATTTACCTGGTTTATAGGTTGTCCATCTATAAGTAGGGAGCCTGAATCTATATCGTATAACCTACCAATTAAATCGAGAATGGTAGATTTTCCAGAACCAGTTTTACCAATTACGGCTAAGGTTTCGCCACTTTCAATTGTGAAAGACACGTTGTTTAAAGCCTGAATATTGGTGTCGTCATAAGTAAAGGATACATCTTTAAAGGTTATTTGTCCTTTAATAACAGATGGTTTTGTTGCGTTGTTTTGAATTTCAGGTTCTATTTTCAGGAATTCATTTATACGTTTTTGTGATGCCTCAGCTGTTTGTACAATAGAAGTTACCCAACCTACCGTAGCTACGGGCCAGGTAAGCATATTAACATAAATTATAAATTTGGTTATAACCCCTAAACTAATCTGACCATCGATGTATTGGAGTCCCCCAACATAAATAACAATCAGGTTACTAAGTCCTATAAGGAGAATCATCATGGGGAAAAAGAAGGCATTTATTCGAACAAGATCTAATTGTTTCTGACGACTTTCGGTAGCTAACTCATTGAAATTGCTAGCTGCTTGTTGCTCCATACCATAAGATTTAATAATGGCTATACCACTAAAAGTTTCCTGAGTAAAAGAGGATAGTTTTGATAGGTATTGCTGAACAATGGTACTACGCTTATGAATGGTTTTACTTAACTTGTATATAATTACGGATAAGATAGGTAAGGGTATTATGGTATATAAGGTAAGTAAAGGCGCTTGTCTGTACATGAAAAATATAGCAATGGCAAAGAGTGTAAAGGTGTTTATGCTATACATAATAGCAGGACCAGCATACATCCGTACGCTATTTACATCTTCACTAATACGATTCATTAAATCACCCGTACGGTTTTTCTTATAAAAGTTTAAAGACAGCTTTTGGTACTGCTGGTATATTTCATTTTTTAGATCGAATTCAATATAGCGCGACACATTAATAATGGTCTGGCGCATAAAGAATGTTAGCACACCGGTAATAATAGCTGCACCAATAATGTAAACAATATTGAGGAGTAACTCGTGTTTTACGGTAGCAATATCGGTTAGGGTGCCTTTACGGTATTCGTCAACCACATCAATAGAAGCGCCAATAAGTTCGGGTGTAAACAGTAGAAATACTTTAGAGATTATGGTAATAATGATTCCAAGGATAACCTTGGTTTTATATTTTATGAAGTATTTATTTAAATGTTTTAGTTCTTTCATTAAAGCGACTCGGGTTTATATAAAGTTTTTAACAAATTCTGATTTTAATATTATTTATGTTGTATAAACATTAATAATCATTTAATTTTGCACGTTGTTTTTACAGATTGTACAAAACACAATAACACATAAACTATAATTAATATGGTAACAGACGTTATTAATGCGAATGAATTACATAAAGTTGATCCTGTTTTTGGGCAACAATCATTCGATAATCACGAGCAAGTTGTTTTTTGCAACGACAAAGATACAGGATTAAAAGCAATAATTGGAATTCATAATACCGTTTTAGGACCTGCATTAGGAGGAACCAGAATGTGGAATTATGCCAATGAATGGGAAGCTTTAAATGATGTTTTGCGTCTTTCTAGAGGTATGACTTATAAGTCAGCCATTACAGGTTTAAATCTTGGTGGTGGAAAAGCGGTCATTATTGGTGATGCTAAAACGCAGAAAACACCAGAATTGATGCGTAAATTTGGTGAGTTTGTACATGGTTTAAGCGGTAAGTATATTACAGCTGAAGACGTCGGTATGACTACAGGAGATATGGATACGGTTCGTGAGGTAACACCTTATGTAACGGGTATTTCAGAATCGCTTGGTGGTGCAGGTAATCCGTCGCCTATAACAGCTTATGGTGTGTTTATGGGGATGAAAGCAGCCGCTAAATACAAATTTGGTAGTGATGTATTAGAAGGAAAATCTGTTTTTGTACAAGGTATTGGTAATGTAGGAGAAGCATTAGTTGAACATTTAGTAGATGAAGGTGCACAAGTAACCATTACTGATATTAGTCAAGAACGTTTAGAAGCGGTACGTGATAAGTATGGTGTTGCTATTTATGGTGGTAATGATATTTATTCGGAAGCTATGGATATTTACGCGCCATGTGCTTTAGGAGCGACTATTAACGACGAGACTATTCATAAAATACAAGCACAGGTTATTGCAGGTGCTGCCAACAACCAGTTAGCAATAGAGCAAAAACACGGCCCTATATTACAAGAGCGTGGTATTGTTTACGCACCAGACTTTTTAATTAATGCTGGAGGTATTATTAATGTATATGCCGAACTTGAAGGTTACGACCGTAAAGAGATTATACGTAAGACAGAAAATATTTACAATACAACATTGGAAATATTAAATAATGCACAAACGCATAAGATTACAACAAATCATGCTGCTATGAATATTGCTCAGAGCAGAATTGATGCAAGAAAAAATGAGAATTTGAAGTAATTCTTTTAAATAAATTATATTTTTGCGGGGCGAAAGGTTTACTTTCGCCCTTTTAAATTTAAAGTTCTTTGTAAATATGCTAAACAGAAGACATATTCGTATAAAAGTGATGCAAACTATTTACGCCTATACCGAGGGAGAAGGTGGCGATTTTAGTAGCGATCAAAAGTTTTTATTACGCAGTATAGAAAACATGTACAATTTGTATTTATTACAATTGTCATTATTAATTAAATTGCAAGAACGATCTGAGGATCTGGTTCTTAAAACGCAAAATAAGCAATTGGCCACTTCTGCCGATAAAAATCCAAACCGCAAGTTTAGTAACAACGAAGTTTTATTAGCCTTAAAAAATAATATTAGTTTAAGAGACACTTTTGATTCCTATGATGTTAAAAACTGGGATTTAGATAGTGAGTATGTAGACGTTATTTTTAAAAGCATGTTAGCTTCAGATTTATATAAGGACTATATGCAAACACGTACCTCTACGTTTGCTGAAGACCGTAGCTTTGTAGTAGATTTGTTTAAGGAAATTATAGCACCTAATGATAAGCTGTATGATTATTTAGAAGATCAGAGCTTAACATGGACTGACGATTTACCTGTAGTAAACACCGCACTTCTTAAGTTGTTACGTAAAGTGAAGCAGACATCTGCAGAAACCTTTTTCTTACCAGAGCTTTTTAAAGACGATGATGATCGTACTTATGCTATTGATTTATTTAAGAAAACTGTTTTAAAACAGAATAGTTTAAATGAAACGATAGCCTCAAAAACTAGAAATTGGGATGCAGAGCGTATAGCTAGTATTGATACGGTACTATTACAAATGGCTATTTGTGAGTTAACAAACTTTCCATCTATTCCTGTTAAGGTAACAATTAACGAGTATTTAGAAATAGCAAAAGAATATTCTACACCAAAAAGTAGTGTTTTTATTAATGGTATTTTAGATAAGTTAATTAAAGAATATCAAGAATCTGATAAACTAAATAAAGTAGGACGGGGGTTGATGTAATAAGAAAAAATTCTTACATTTACGCTCCGAACAAAAAAAGATTTTTATTATGAAAAAAGTAATTTTAGGATTAAGCGCATTTTGTTTAATCGCATTTACATCTTGTAAAGAAGATGCAACCCAAAAAATTGATGAAAGTAACGTTGCTGAAGCAGCAGATAGAGATGCTCAAGCTTCTAATTTTCCCGTATTATCATTTGAGAAGCGCGAACATGATTTTGGTGAAATCCCATCTAAGCAAAGTGTAGAAACGGTATTTAAGTACACTAACACAGGTAATGCACCATTAGTAATTACAGATATTAAGAGTACATGTGGTTGTACAGTACCTCAAGACTGGAGTAAAGAGCCATTAGCACCAGGTGAAGGTGGTGAATTTACAGTTAAATTTAACGGTTCAGGCGCTAATAAAGTAACAAAAACGATTACTGTAACAGCTAACACGGAAGCAGGTAAAGAAACTGTTAAGATTTCAGCATTTGTAAAGCCAGATCCTAATGCACCTGCAAAAGCAGCTGCACCAGCAGTTACAAACCAAACTCAATTACCAGCAGGCGCTGTTCAAACACAAGCACCAAGAAAATACAGTACACAACCAGGTCATGAGGGCCATAACCACGATTAATTAATCAGATGGGAGAAAGTTTAAGTACGTTTTTACCGTTTATTTTAATGTTTGTTGTCGTGTATTTCTTCATGATAGCACCACAAATGAAACGGGCAAAACAAGAAAAAAAATTCGCAGCTGAATTAAAGCGAGGCGATAAAGTAATTACCAAAAGCGGGATGCATGGTAAGGTAGTAGACTTTAATGAAAAGGATGCTAGCTGTATTATAGAAACTCTTGCCGGTAAGATAAAATTTGATCGCTCTGCAATTTCAATGGAAATGAGTCAAAAACTCAATGAACCAGCGAAAAAGTAGCATTCAGAAACCTAATAAAAAGCCACTCAGATTCTGAGTGGCTTTTTTTTATACTTTTTTAATTTAAAATTCCGATATTGTTTGAATATTTATAATATGCGAAAGATTGTTTTAAGTTTTCTATTTCTGTTTGTTGTACAAGCAGCATCGTCTCAGGTTTTACTGACTTTAATTTTTGGTGAGAAGCTAAATTCGCCCAATATTGAGTTTGGGCTAGAGGGAGGTTATAATTTATCGGCAATATCAGGATTGGAACGATCCAATAGGTTATCGACTTTTAATTTGGGATTTTACTTTAATATTAAACTTCAGGAGCAGTTATATTTAGCTACAGGAGTTTTGGTTAAGTCTAATTTGGGAGCTGATGATTTACAGATTTCCGATTTGGAAGCTGCAGGTGTAGAGTATATAGCAGAAGCGGGAACTTACACTCAGAAAATTAATTATTTTTTGGTACCTGCCTATGTTAAATATGTGTTTTTAAATAATATATATGTTGAAGCAGGGCCTCATTTTGGGTTGCGCTATAAAGCTTTTGTAGAGTATTACAATGAAACCGATACTTATGAAACACGTATAAGGCAGTATAATACCGATGCGACGAATCCTATTGAAGTAGGTGCGGGGGCAGGTGTTGGATACCGATTTAAAAATATGAATGGCTTATCGGTAGGGTTGCGTTATTTTCAGGGTTTTGTAAATGTTTATAAAGGAAACTCCGATACCAAAAACAACAGTATTTTTATAAAGCTAAATTTACCAATAGGTGCTAAGAAAAGTGCTGAAAAGCGTCAGGCTGAAGCTCAAAATAATCAATCAGCAACGGAAACAAACTAAATTACTATGTCATTAAAAAAACTCCTTATTTACGGTGTATTAAGTCTTACATGTATAAGCTATAGTTATGCACAGCAACCTACCACTAAAGTTCGCAGTAAATTTGAAACGTATCGTGATAGTTTAAAGCAGGTAGAATATAACTATACATTTCCTATTTTGGGTCAAAGTGCTTACAACAAAGGATTTGATTTGCCTTACCCTGTTGGGGTTATGGGAAATTTTATGTTTATGGAACAAGGCATAACAGTTGATAATTTGCGCTTGGGCTTAACCACAAGTAATATAGATGTTGGATTAACGCCTGTAGATTTTATACAGTTTGGTAATAATGTTAATACCTCTTATACCGTTAATGTACGTCCTGATGTGTGGGTATTTCCATTTTTAAATGTCTATGGTATTTTGGGCTATGGCCATTCTACCACAGAAGTTAATTTGGTTTTTCCTGTAAACTTGCAATCCATTGTTGATCAGAATGTCACTACAGCAGGTGTTGGTATTATGTTTGCAGGAGCAGTAGGACCTGTTTTTTTCTCGGTAGATGCTAATTTTACATGGAATAAGCCGGAATTATTAGATTCAGCTGTTCCAGTTCGTGTAACAGGAATCCGTTTTGGTCATAGTCATGTTTTTAAAGATAAGCCTGATAGTAATATTGCTGTTTGGGTTGGTGGGTTTTTTATGGAAACAGGCGCAGATACTTCAGGTCAAGTGAAACTAAAAGAGGTTTTACCAGTTGATAACGGTGTGAAACGTGATGCTATAGTAAACGATTATTATAACTGGTATGATAACGAGGCTAGTATTCCTCAAAAAGTAGTTGCCGATAAAGTTCTAACGCCTATTATAGATCGTTTAGCAGCTGCTGATGGTGAGGCTATTATAAAATATGGTATAGACAAGCAAGTACAGCAAAAATGGAATGGGGTTATAGGCGCACAGTACCAACCTAATAAGCATTGGATGTTCCGTACAGAAATGGGGGTTTTAGGTAATAGGAAATCGGTTTTACTATCCGTAAACTATCGTTTTTTAATGTAATTAGTAGCTTGCTAACAGTCTTTATATTTATCGTGTAGACCTTTACCTTCAGCGATTAGCGGTTTTATTTTATCGATTCTGTTTTGTTGTGTGGTTTCACGTTTAGCAGCCGCTATATATTTTGTGTATTCTCGCTGTTTCCCCGGAGTTAAATTTTCGAATGCTTTTTTTAGTTTAGCATCGGCATCCAACTGTGATTGTAAAATGGGCGGGATGACAATGGGTGTTGATGTCTTCGTTTTAACGTGTTTTATGCCTTGTTTTTCATTGTTTATAGCTTCCAAAACATAGGCTTCAATAGCCTTTGTATTTATCTCCGTATTCGAGTCCAAACGCATTTGACGTAAGGCTTTTGTTTCGTCTTGTGCTTTTACTAATAGTTTCTGATCATCTTTTAGAAAGACTCCATTAAAAAACCACAAGCAATAATGGTTTTTAAATGCTGCTAATCCGATGACATTTTTACCATTCATTGTATATACGGGTGCTTTCCATTTAAATGTTTCTGTTAATTCTGTTTTATTTAAAATATCTCTTAAAAAGTTGAGTTCTTTTGTGAAATGTACCTGTTGATTTATGTAGTCCGTAATAAGATCGCTATTTATCATAATACTCTGTAATTTAGGTGGCTAAAACCCCTGTTTTATCTATAATTTTTATTTCAAATCTAGTTTGTTGAAAGTCAAATAACTACAATTATTTATTTTAATTGAGTCTAAATAAGCTTTGCTAATATGTTAATGCGTCCTATATTTGCATTCTATTTAAATCAAATCTAAATAACCAACCAATGAATAAAGTAATCTTTTTAGTCTTTTTGATGGCCTGTAGTCTGTCATTTGGACAGTCAAAAATTAATGGTACTGTGGTTTCAGAAACTTCAGAACCGATTTCCTATGCGAATGTAATGATTTTAGAAACACGTTTAGGAACGACTACTGATGATAACGGTGCATTTTCGTTTACTAATGTGACGTCTGGAACTTATGTTGTGCAAGTTTCTTTTGTAGGGTTTAAGTCTCAAACACAAACTGTAACTGTAGGTGAGAATGATGCTTTAAACTTAACTTTTAGTTTAGAGAATGATACCGAATTAGACGAAGTTGAAGTTTTTGGAAATCGTTTTAAGCATCCGGATAAGATTGAAGCTTTAACACGTTTGCCACTAGAACCTTATGAGCAAATACAAAGTATATCTATTATTTCTGATAAGTTAATTGAGCAACAGGGGAATTTAACTATTTCTGAGGCGACAAAAAACGTACCTGGTGTTTATACTTTTGCAACTTATGGTAATAAGCGTGAGAGTATGAGTTCTCGTGGATTTAGAGGTATTCCAATATTAAAAAATGGTGTTCGTGTACATTCGGATTTCCGAGGTGTCGGTATCTTAACCGATATGCAGGGTGTTGATAATATTCAAGTATTAAAAGGAGCTGCTTCAATCACACAGGGCGTTGCAACCGATTTAGGTAGTCCAGGTGGTGTTGTAAATATAGTAACTAAAACACCACGTTATTACCATGGTGGAGCTGTGTCTTTACGTGTTGGATCTTACGGGCAAGCGCGTACAACTTTTGATGTGTACGGACCAATAAACAAACAGAAAAACTTAGCCTTTAGAATAAATGGTGCTTTAGAGCGATCTGATAGTTACCGTAGTATGATTTCGTCGGAGCGTTTTTATATTAACCCATCTTTAGAATGGCGCATAGATGATAAAACCAAAGTAACCGTAGAAATGGATTATTTTGATGATAGTCGTACCCCAGATGTTGGGACTGTTAATTTAGCAGGTAATGATGTCAATGCTATTTACGACTTGCCATATAATCAGTTTTTAGGTTTTCAAAACGACCGTTCTAACACACAAAACTCTACATATTCTGTACGTTTAGATCGTAAATTATCAGATAAGTTAACCTTAAAAGCTGCGTATTTCAAATCAGGTCTAGGACTAGATGATAAGGGCGCTGGTTTAGGCGATGTTGTTTCTATAGCTGGTGAACCACAGTACAATTTAAGAGAGCGTAACTATGGTATTTCAACACGTGATGACGATAACAGTGTTTTACAGGTCGATTTAATTGGTGATGAATTACAAACAGGAAAAATTACACATACTTTTCAAGTAGGTTTTGATTACCGAACGTCTAAGTATGCTACTAGTTCACAATCATCAGGTGTTATTGATACTTTAAATGTTTTTGATTCAAATTCTCATGTGTTACCAAGTTTAGACTTATCTGAAACCGTTTATAGTGGTGGTGAAACCCGTTCTTTAGGTTTAATAGCGCAAGATGTTATTTCATGGAATAGTTGGTTAAAAACATTCCTTGGTGCTCGAATTAGTAGTACAGAAACATTTGCCGCTGTTGAAAACACACGTAGTTCTGCATTCAACCCATTAGTTGGTGTTATAGCTAGTCCGTTTGAGAATGTGAATGTATTTGCTTCTTATACCAATAGTGCTTATCCACGAACAGCAGCTAGATTAGGTGCTAACGGTGAAGAGTTAGGAAATGAGCGTTACGATCAGTTTGAAACAGGTATTAAAACAAACTGGTTAAACAGTAGGTTACGTTTTAACTTAACGTATTTTAAGATTAATAATAAGGATATAAACTTACCTGTATATGATGCTTCTTGGTCTACCATTCTATATTATCAAAAAGGCGGAAATGACCAACGTCAGGGTATTGAGGTTGAGCTAACAGGACGTGTTTTAGAGAATCTTGAGGTTATTGCGGGTTACTCTTATATAGACGCTGAATATAAAGAGCACACGTCGTATGTATACGGATCGTCTCCTTTAAATACACCAAACCATACTTTTAATGTATATGGGAACTATGCTTTTAGAGGTAGTTTAGAAGGCTTATCATTAGGTGCGGGCGCTTATTATACAGGAAAACGTCCCGTAAACGATTGGTCGTCTGGAGCCGTAACACATGAAGGTATTGTACCAAATCAAGAACCATTTGATGTTGATGCTTATACTTTAGTAAACATGCAAGCATCTTATACTTTTAATAAGCACTGGCAAGCACGTTTATTATTAAACAATGTATTTAATGAAATAGGTTATAATACATACAGAACTACCTATATTAATCAAACGGACCCAAGAAGTTTTGCAGCCATTTTAAATTACAGATTTTAATTTAGCTTTAGAACTATATTGCAACAAAAAAAGCTTGGTATATATACCAAGCTTTTTTTTGTTTACATGTATCTCTTTTTAGAATATGATGTGTTTTATTTACAATTTATAGCCAATTCTAAGATGTACATTTACGGCAACATCAGGATCATCAATTAGGGGCTGATTATCTTTATTAAAGGCGTGAATGTAGCCAATACCAATACCTGTTTCATAATTAAAATGCTGACCAATAGTTCTTCTAATACCCCAAGTAGGAATAATGGTTAAATCGCTTACCAGTTTAACATTATCGTAATTAACACTAATTAGCAAATCTGGATGATAACTTGTTTTAATAGCTATGTAGTTACCCGTATTTCCATCTGTTCTTCTCGATTTACGCTCACGTTTTTTTAAATTGTAATACCATCTAGGCTCCAAAGTGATTACGGGAGCCGTCATAACAATTGTTTTATTGTGGTAATTACTATTAAAAGTCAAACCAACATCTATACCTATTTCACTGCGTAAAGCAATACTATTGGATAGACCTAGTTCGTTATAGGCCCAAAGACCTAAAAAACCTGTTTGAATTCCAAAAATAGATTTTTCGACCGTTGCGTCTTGTGATTTAGCAACTAGGGTTACCGCACAAAGCGCTAACGTTAATAATCTTTTTTTCATTTAGATTGGTTGTGGCTTATTATTTTTTTTCAGCTGTTAATTCTGCAATCTTACAAATAACTTCGGTTGCTTTAATAATACTTTCAACAGGTACATATTCATAACGTCCGTGGAAGTTATGTCCGCCTGCAAAAATATTAGGACACGGTAAGCCCATATAGCTTAACTGTGATCCATCTGTACCTCCACGAATAGCTTTAATAAGGGGTTCGATGCCCAATTCTATCATGGCTTTTTCAGCAATATCAACAATGTGCATAACCGGTTCTACTTTTTCTTTCATGTTGAAATACTGATCTTTTATTTCAATAGAAATCACTTCTCGTCCGTATTGAGAGTTTATTTCGGAAGCTAATTTTTGCATAACCTCTTTTCGTGCTTCAAAATGCTCTTTATCGTGATCACGGATAATGTATTCTAAACGGGTTTCATCAACTTCACCAGTCATTGTATGTAAGTGGAAAAAGCCTTCGTAGCCTTCGGTATGTTCTGGCGTTTCTAAGCGTGGTAAAGAATTAATATACTCTGTAGCTATGTACATGGAGTTTATCATTTTTCCTTTGGCATAACCAGGGTGTACTATTTTTCCTTGAATGGTAACAACAGCACCTGCGGCATTAAAGTTTTCATATTCTAATTCTCCAACTTGACTACCGTCCATTGTGTAAGCATAATCTGCTCCAAATTTTGCTACATCAAATTTATGAGCACCACGACCAATTTCTTCGTCAGGTGTAAAGCCCACACGAATTTTACCATGCTTAATTTCTGGATGCTGAATAAGGTATTCCATAGCCGAAACAATTTCGGTAATACCTGCTTTATCATCGGCACCTAAAAGGGTTGTTCCATCTGTAGTGATAAGAGTTTGCCCTTTGTACAATAATAAATCGTCGAAATATTCAGGTGATAAAACAATATTTTGCTCCGCATTTAATACAATATCTTTACCATCGTAATTTTCATGGATTTGCGGTTTTACATTAGCACCCGTAAAATCTGGAGATGTATCAAAGTGTGAAATAAAACCAATAGTAGGTACTTCATGATCTACGTTACTAGGAAGGGTAGCCATTATATAAGCATTTTCATCTATGGTAACATCATCTAAGCCAATAGCTTTAAGTTCGTCAACTAAGGCGTTTGCTAAATCCCATTGTTTAGCTGTACTTGGAGTTGTTTCAGAGTTAGGATCCGATTCAGTATCAACCGTTACATAACTAACAAAACGTTTTATAATATGTTCTTTTGAAATCATTTTTATATAATTTGAAGGTTTACAAATAGGTTACAAATTTACAATTAATGAAATTTCTAGCATTTGAATTGCTCATATTTTTATTTAGGATTACTTTTGCGCAAACATTGACCAATGTATAAACTACTTTTACGCCCAATATTGTTTTTTTTCGATCCTGAAAAAATTCATCATTTTACATTTTCACTAATAAAAACAACTTCTAAAATCCCCGGAGTGGCGGCTATTTTTAGACAGCTGTATGTTGTTGAATCACCAAAATTAGAACGTCGACTTTTTGGATTAACATTTAAAAACCCGGTAGGCTTAGCGGCAGGTTTTGATAAGAATGCCGTGCTTTATAATGAGCTAGCCAATTTTGGTTTTGGTTTTATTGAAATAGGTACTGTAACACCAAAAGGTCAGGTAGGGAATCCTAAAAAACGATTATTCCGTTTAAAAGATGATCAAGGTATTATAAACCGTATGGGGTTTAATAACGAAGGCTTAGAGGCTGCTATCACACAACTTAAAAAGAATAAAGGCCGTGTTATAATAGGCGGTAATATTGGTAAAAACACCCAAACGAAACCTGAAGATTATACGGCAGATTATTTAACCTGTTTTGAGGCTTTACACTCGTATGTAGATTATTTTGTTTTAAATGTTAGTTGCCCCAACGTAGGTAGTCATGCTAAATTAAATGATAAAGATTATCTGTTAGAACTTATTGGTACAGTACAAAAAGCGAATAAGGGATTTAGTAAGCAAAAGCCTATTCTTTTAAAGATTGCACCAGATTTGAATAGCATTCAATTAGATGAAATTATAGATCTCATTGCCGAAACAAAATTAGATGGTGTGATAGCGAGTAATACATCGGTTGATAGATCGGGATTACAAGCTTCAGCAGCACGTCTTGAAGCTATAGGTAACGGCGGATTGAGTGGGCAACCTATTAAGCAAAAATCGACACAGGTTATAAAATATTTAGCCACTAAAAGTAATAAAGCCTTCCCAATTATTGGTGTTGGTGGTATTCATTCGGCTGCAGATGCTTTAGAAAAAATAGATGCGGGAGCCGATTTAGTTCAGGTTTATACCGGCTTTATATACGAAGGCCCTAAACTTGTAAAAGCAATTAATAAGGCGCTACTTAGTCGCTAACTATGGATTTTGAAATATTAATATCCTTTATGTTTGCAACGGCTGCTTTAGCTGTAGCTCCAGGTCCAGATAATATTTATGTACTTATGCAAAGTGTTGCTAACGGTACTAAATATGGTTTGGCAACTGTTTTAGGGTTAATAAGCGGTTGTATTATTCATACAACATTATTGGCATTTGGTGTGTCGGCAATTATTAAAAATAGCGCATCCTTATTTTTTGTTATTAAACTATTTGGTGCTTTGTATTTGGTATATTTAGCATATCAAGTTTATAAAAGTCCAGACCAATTAAGCCTATCGGATACTCAGGTACCTAAAAAAACGCTCTTACAATTGTATAAACAGGGTTTTATTATGAATGTCTTAAATCCTAAGGTGAGTATCTTTTTCTTAGCCTTTTTTCCGGGATTTTTATTTAGTGAAACGATGAGTAGTTTTAAGCAATTTTATGTTTTAGGCTTTGTTTTTATGGGAGTTTCACTGCTTGTCTTTTCTGTAATAGCTATTCTAGCAGGTTCTATTTCAAATTATATAAAATCGCACCGACATATTGGTCGTTTTTTAAAATGGCTACAAATAGGTGTTTTTATTAGTATTGCTATTTTAATTTTGATGTAGTTTTTATCAAAAGGTTTTTGATGATAGTTTTCTTTAGTATCTTTGGAATCCATGAGTAAACAAGTAAAAATAATCGAATGCCCGCGCGATGCTATGCAAGGCATAAAGGCTTTTATCCCTACCGAACAAAAGGTACAGTACATCCAATCGTTATTACGTGTTGGCTTTGATACTATAGACTTTGGTAGTTTCGTTTCACCAAAAGCTATACCGCAAATGGTAGATACAGCCGAGGTATTAGACCAGTTAGATTTGAGTAAAACGACCAGTGAGTTATTGGCAATTATAGCGAATACACGTGGCGCAGTAGATGCTTCAAAACACAAGCCTATCAAGTATTTGGGGTATCCATTTTCTATTTCTGAAAACTTTCAGATGCGTAATACCCATAAAACTATTGCGCAATCGGTTGTAACACTAAGTGAAATTTTAGAAGTTGCAGATAAAGCTGATAAAGAAGTGGTTGTTTATATTTCTATGGGGTTTGGAAACCCTTATGGGGATCCTTGGAATGTTGATATTGTTGGCGAATGGACCGAGCGTTTGAGTCAAATGGGTGTTAAAATTTTATCGCTAAGTGATACCGTTGGTTCGTCAGATCCTGAAAGCATTGATTATATATTTTCTAATTTAATTCCTTTGTATCCACAAATTGAATTTGGAGCTCATTTGCATACAACACCTAACAAATGGTTTGAAAAAGTGGATGCGGCTTATCAAGCAGGCTGCATGCGTTTTGACGGTGCTATTCAAGGTTTTGGTGGTTGCCCAATGGCTAAAGATGATTTAACAGGGAATATGCCTACCGAGAAACTATTATCTTATTTTACCAATAAAAAGCAAACGGATTTACATGCTATGAGTTTTGAAAGTGCATATAATGAGGCTACCAAGATTTTTTCGGTGTATCATTAAATAGTCCTTAACTTTTTTTTATGATTAAAAACAGAACACTTTGTGTATGTCTAAATTATGGCTGATATTTTTATGTATGTTGCCTTTTTTAGGGCAAGGAGCCGAGTGGCGTTCACTAAAAAGTTACCAAAAAGAAACTGGTAGGTTAGAGTTGTCTGCTGCCGATTGGTTGCGTTGTGATAGAACGCAACAAACAAACACTTGGATTTTAGCTAACCAATACAATTTAGAAAACCAAAACCCTACAGCCTATAGAACTATTGCAGAACGACGTGATTTTTATGCTTGGTATGCTTTAGAAATTACAGAAAAAGGACATCCCGTTGTTTGGCCGAAAATGGCTCATTATATTTCTATAAAACTCCGACTCACGCAAGCATTTCCCTTTACGATTTTTATAAAAAAGCATATACAGGCCTATGCCTATCAGGGGAGCGAAATGGTTTTTAACCAAGTTTTTCCAAAACTCAAAAATCTTTATGTTAGGCAAAATCCTTTAACAGAAGAGGAAGCGCTTTTGTGGGATAAAACCGTTTTATATAGCGAGCAGTATGAATGGTTAGAAGGTATTTATGAAACGATGTCCGAGGAGAATTTAAAAACTATCGGAAAAATGGCAAAGGGTAAGGGGGTATATGGGCTTATTGTACCTAAATCTATAGAATTTAAAGGCGCTATTTCAGACAAAAACATACGGTATCAGTATGCTTTAACGACCTTGCGGGAATTCTGTAAAAACAAATACAAATAATTTAATTAGAACTTAAAAGAAATTTTCTTATATATATTGTATATTTGCTCGCAATTATAACTGTAATTGCATCATGATAGCACACAACAACAAAATTCTAGGAGAAGGATTAACCTACGACGACGTATTATTAGTTCCAGCATTCTCCGAAGTTTTACCTCGCGAAGTAAGTATTAAATCTAAGTTTTCAAAAAACATTACCTTAAATGTTCCAATTGTATCTGCAGCGATGGATACAGTTACCGAGAGCAAAATGGCAATAGCTATGGCTCAAGAAGGTGGAATAGGGGTGTTACATAAAAACATGAGCATAGAAGCTCAGGCTATGAAAGTGAGGCGTGTTAAACGTGCAGAAAGTGGTATGATTATCGATCCTGTTACCTTACCTTTAAATGCAGTAGTACGCGATGCGAAGCAAAATATGTCAGAACATAGCATTGGTGGCATTCCAATTGTTGATGAGTCAGGTGTATTAAAAGGTATTGTTACGAATAGAGATTTACGATTTGAGAAGAATAATGACCGTCCTATAATAGAGGTTATGACTTCTGAAAATTTAGTTACAGCAGGTAAAGGGACTTCTTTACAAGATGCTGAAGGTATTTTACAAGCAAACAAGATTGAAAAATTACCAGTTGTAGATGATGCTAATAAACTTATTGGTTTAATTACATTTCGCGATATTACCAAGTTAACTTTAAAACCAAACGCTAATAAGGATTCTTTTGGACGTTTACGTGTTGCAGCAGCTATTGGTGTAACAGGTGATGCATTATCACGTGCTGAAGCTTTAGTAGACGCTGGTGTAGACGCTATTATAATTGATACCGCTCACGGTCATACTAAAGGTGTGGTTGCTGTATTGAAGTCTGTTAAATCGAAATTCCCAAATTTAGATGTGGTAGTAGGAAATATAGCTACTCCCGAAGCCGCTAAATATTTAGTAGAAGCAGGAGCCGACGCTGTTAAGGTTGGAATTGGTCCTGGATCTATTTGCACAACACGTGTTGTTGCAGGTGTAGGTTTTCCTCAGTTTTCTGCAGTTCTTGAAGTTGCTGCAGCCATTAAAGGTACCGGTGTACCGGTTATAGCAGATGGCGGTATTCGTTATACGGGTGATATTCCTAAAGCATTAGCTGCGGGAGCCGACTGTGTGATGCTAGGATCTCTTTTAGCAGGAACTAAAGAATCGCCTGGAGAAACAATAATATATGAAGGACGTAAATTTAAGTCTTACCGTGGTATGGGTTCTGTAGAAGCTATGAAACAGGGTAGTAAAGATCGTTATTTCCAAGATGTAGAAGATGATATTAAGAAATTAGTACCGGAAGGTATTGTAGGTCGTGTTCCTTACAAAGGCGAATTACACGAAAGTATACATCAGTTTGTAGGAGGTTTACGTGCCGGAATGGGTTATTGTGGCGCTAAAAATGTAGAAACATTAAAAGAAACGGGACGTTTTGTGAAAATTACGGCTTCTGGTATTAATGAAAGTCATCCGCATGACGTTGCTATCACAAAAGAATCGCCTAATTATTCTAGATAATCAAGAATCGGATTTATGGGTGTTTTTATAAGCGTTAGAATTCGATTTAATTAAAATATAAGGTAAAACTATACAGATAACGAGCAAGAAAATACCATTTCCCCATTGCTCGTTATCTAACCATTTAGATATGCCGTATCCAATAATAAGAGCTGCAGCTATAATATACATGCCTTTGGCAAATAACGCAGCTATCTTCTCTATTTTATAAGTTTCTTTTTCCGTGTCAGACATAGTGTTATATCCAGCCATAAGGTTGTAACATTTGAAGTTTTTAATTAAAACGGCAAACAGGATTAAAATAATAGCAGTTATAATCATTAATTTCCAGTGTATACTTGTCCTCTGTGTGGTTTTAAAGCATCACGAATAGGTTTCATTTGATTTTCAGTAACAACCATAAAGGCTATAGCATGCACGTCATGTTCAGCATAAAATCCCGTTATATTTAGATCTAGTTTTTCACTCTTTATATAATCTTTTAAGTGAATTTCATGATGTTCCGCAATTTTTAAGGCATCGGGGCCTCTAAAATCCCATATTAATTTTAATTCTCTCATACACACATTTTATGTTAACTAGTTATCAAAAATAACTGATTTTTATTACGTTTTTACTTCAAAAGGGTTAGAAATTGATTTGTAACCATTTTAGGATTTTAAATTTCGGATACGTTGTAATAAAGTTGGGTGGGAATAATGCATAAAGACATAAGCGGGGTGTGGTGTTAGATTGCTTAAGCTATTTTTAGATAGCTTTTTTAAGCTACTAATAAGAGGCGCTGCAGCAAAGGTGGTTTTAGCATAGTTATCGGCTTGGTATTCAAATTTTCGGGAAAACACATTCATGATTAATCCGGTTATTTCAGAAATAGGACTGTATAGCAATCCGAAAGCTATTAAACCAACATGAAAACTTGGTATTGATACACCTAATGCTTGAGATAAGAGTGGGTTTGAAATAAAAATGGATAGGATAAATAAGGTTAATCCTGTTAGTAAAACAGACATAACTAAATTGAATAGAATGTGATTTTTTTTATAGTGACCTATTTCGTGAGCTAAAACGGCTACGATTTCATCTTCCTCTAAGTCGTTTATCAATGTATCGTAAAGTGTTACGCGTTTTTCACTTCCAAAGCCTGAGAAATAGGCATTGGCTTTAGTGCTACGTTTAGAGCCATCAATAACATAAATTTTGTTTAATGTAAAACCTACTGTTTTTGCGTATTCTGAAATTTTATCACGTAAGCTACCGGCTTCTAAAGGACTCTGTTTGTTAAATAAAGGGACAATTAGTCTGGCATAAAACATATTTAAAAAGATAGTGAATATTGTAACAAGTCCCCATGCATACAACCAAAATTGACTACCTGTAGCAAGATAAAACCAAATTATAAGAGCTATAATACCGCCGCCTAAAATTATCATCATTAACCAACCTTTAAGTTTATCGATTATGAAGGTCTTTTTAGTAGTGGTATTGAAACCGAATTTTTCTTCTATAACAAAGGTTTTATAGTATGAAAAAGGTGTTGTTAATATGTCACTTCCAATCATGATTATACCAAAAAATATCAGTGCAATTATAATAGGGTTCTCAGAATAGGTTCGGGCTAGGCTGTCTATATATTCAAAGCCATTTAAAAACAGAAACCCTAATGTTAGTATGAATGAAAATATAGCAGTTAAGAATCCAAATTTATAGTTTACTTTTTTATAAGCCTGAGATTTCTCATATTCTGTTTTGCTATAAACATCCTTTAATTCTTGAGGAATGGGATTGTTATATTGATTAGCATTTAAAGCATCAAGTATTTTGTCTATTATAAAACTAACACAGAGTATAGCTATTATAATGTAGAATAGAGTTGTGGCTGTCATAACAAATTTGTTTTAAGGGTGAGGCCAAAGGCTTATAAAAATTGACGCTGTCTCTTAGCTTCAAAAATAATTATTCCAGCAGCAACAGATACGTTCATCGAATCTATAACACCTTGCATAGGTATGTTGATGTTTTGAGTAGCTGCTACACGCCATTCTTGGGTTAAACCAGTGGCTTCAGTTCCAACAACAATAGCTGTAGGTAAAGCGTAGTCTTGCTGATGGTATGCTTCTGATTCTTGTAAAATAGCTGCGTAGATATTAATATTGTGCATTTTTAAAAAGTTGATGGCGTCCTCGCTACTAGCCATGGCTATTTCAGTTGTAAAAACACAACCAACACTAGAACGAATAATATTCGGGTTATATAAATCTGATTTTGGATTTGCTATAATAACGGCATCTACATTTGCAGCATCGGCAGTACGGAGTATGGCTCCGATATTTCCTGGTTTTTCAGGAGCTTCAGCAACTAAAATTAAAGGGGTTTTAGTTGTAAGTTTTAAATTTTCTAGTTGATGATTTTTCGTGTTTACAACGGCAATAACACCTTCAGTAGTATCTCTGTGGGCTAATTTTTGAAAAACCTCTTTTGAGATTTCAATCGTTTGTATACTTGGATTAACTAATTCTTGAATTTCACTTTCGCTAGCCAATTCTGGAACAAATAAAAGCGTGTCAATTTTATAACCACCTTTTATGGCAAGTGATAGTTCGCGTTTACCTTCAATTAAAAATTGCCCGGTTTTCTTCCGTTGTCGTGATTTGTCTTTTAATAAAACCAGTTGTTTAATAAACGAATTTTGTGGGCTAGTTATAATTTTTTCCATTTTATAATGTAATTCCATGTATTTGACACTGCAAATTTAATCTAATATGAAACAATACCGACGTATTCTTATGGCAGTCTTTTAAAAATTATTTTAAAATTTAAGGGTAACAATTTTAAGGTTTGGTTGATGTAATAGTATAAACCAAATTTTAAAAACCATGAGAACAATAACATGTCATATTTTTACAAGAAGTATTTTATTAATTGTATTAGCACTATTCACAACAGGTTGTACCGATGATAGTGGCTTTACACCACAGCCATGCTTGGATTATAACTTTTATGGATTGCAAATAGCGGGCAATTTTAATAATCCAACAGGACAAATAGACTTTGTTAAAAATACAACAGCTCATTTAGTCAATCCAGGCTTACAGGTATTATCAAGTACATCAACACCTGATAATTTGTACAGTAATCGCCCCGCATTTGATAGAAGTAATGAAACGCTTTATTTTATTGACGAATTTAATGGTGGTCAAAAAATGTATGTGGCGACACCTGCTGCAATTGACGAATATGTATTAAGCCCTGCCTCAAGTTACAGTGCGCCTATTTACTTAGGGAGCCAATTGTATGCTTTGGAGTTTGATGCTACGGGGGTTTATTTATGTACCATTTCAGCATCTGGTGTAGCCGTAAGGCAAGGAGCTTCATTAGGTACAAATGCTTATTACACAGACTCCATAGGCAATAAGGCTTATGGTGTAGCGAGTCTTTCAGGTAGTTTACTATTTTTAGTGGATCATATGCTTTATGAAGTAGCTACTTCTGGTACGCTTTTAAATTCTGTTTTTGCAAATACTTCAGCAGGATATGCTTTGTATAGTGATATTGAAATTGACCCAGAAACGGGTGGTTTGTTTTTGCCAAAAACGGAAAACGGTTTACGATCTATTGTACATTGGGATTTTAATAGTGGTGCTATAATTGAAAACACTGTAATACCGAGTATAAACTTTAATGCTGAGTCCGTAAACTTAGCTTATAATAATTGTGGCGATCGTTTGCTTGTTTTAAGTAATGGTACAACATTTAATAATACTCAAGAAAACTCACGTATTTGGGAGTTAGAAATACCGAATAGTCCAAATCCAGGAAGCATTATGAATACGAGTTCCTATACAGATATGTTATTAGGAATTGTTTACTAATTTTATCTGTTAAACACGTGTATTAAGACTGTCTGAATAAGGCAGTCTTTAATTTTTCATGAGGCGTGTGTGATTATGAATGACTCTGTTGTTTGATTATTTGAATTATTTCTTAAAACTTTTTGTAATGCCTAAAATATATTTTCGTCCAAGAGTTTAGCTTAAAACTATATTATGAAAAAAACAATTTACTTATTACTATTAACCTTTGTAATAACAGCTTGTAAAAGTGACAAAAAGGAAGAAACTTCTAAAGTTTTAGAACCTGTAGCGGTTGAAGAAACTGTTACTAATTTGTATCCAGAATCTATGAATCGGGTTTTTGAAGCTCATGGAGGGATTGATGCATGGAAGTCTATGAAAATGCTTTCTTTTAGTTTAACGAAGCCAACAGGTGTAGAGACTACAACTAAAAACTTAATTACTAGAGCTGAATTAATTGAAACACCTAGTTATACACAAGGATTTGATGGGGAAACCTTATGGGTTCAAGAGAAGGATAGTGTGCCTTATAAAGGAAAACCAAAGTTTTATAAAGGCTTAATGTTTTATTTTTATGCGATGCCATTTGTGTTTGGTGATGCGGGTGTTAATTATGCAGAAACAGAGGCTTTAGTTTATGAAGGAAAAACATATCCAGGTATTTTAGTTTCTTTTGAAACGGGTGTTGGAGAATCGTCAAATGATCAGTACAAGATTTTTTATGATGCTGAAACAGGTCAGATGGCATGGTTAGGTTATACGGTAACTTTTGGTAAGCCAGAGGCTAGTCCGGATTTCCATTTTATAAGATATAACAATTGGCAAACTGTAAATGGTTTAGTTGTACCTAAAAGTATAGATTGGTATAATTATGAAAATAATTTGCCAACAGAAAAGCGTAATACAGTTGAATTTTCAGATGTTAAACTCTCCGAGCAAGCACCAGAAAGTACATTGTTTACAAAGCCGAATGGCGCAAAAGTAATTGAATAAATTGCTATGAAAGAGAAAAAAAGCGAACCGAAAGGTTCGCTTTTTTTTATTTAAATAATTTGCATTACTGATTCTTATACTTTTCGGAGTAGCGTTTCCATAATTCTGTTTGGTGACTTTCTAAGCTTATCTCTCTACCTTGAATAAAAGCATGTGTGAGTATGTTGTTTCGCATATCTAAAGCATCACCTTCACTAATAAATAGGGTAGCATCTTTTCCAACTTCCAAGGTTCCAACTAGGTTGTCGATACCCAAAATTTTAGCATTATTGGATGTAATTAGTTTTAAAGCTTCTTCTTTATCCATGCCATAAGCTACACAGGTTCCTGCATAAAAGGGAAGGTTTCTAGATTGGAAATTTTCGGCATTACCAACTTGAATACCCGTTAAAACCTGAGCATCTGTTAAGCGTTTAGCTAATTTAAATGCCGTGTCATAATCAGCATCGTCATTTGGCGGTAAACTATGTGGCGTATTAATTAATACCGGTATGTTGTTTTGTGTTAATACATCTGTTACTTTGTATGCTTCGGCACCACCAACGATAACCAGTTGTACTATATCATTATTTTTAGCAAAATAAACAGCGTCGGTAATTCCTTTTTTATCATTTACATGAATAAAAAGTTTTTGAGAACCATTATACAGACCTTTCATGGCTTCGAAAGGTAGATTTACAGGTTGTTTACTACCTTTTAAATATGCTTGACTCTCCTTAATAAATAAGCCAAGGTCATTGACCTGTTGGGAGTAATTTTTATTAGGCTTTAAACCTGCCGGTTCTCCTAGCCACCAGCGACCTCTTGAGAAGCTACTCGGCCAGTTTACATGTATACCGTCATCGGTTTTAATAGCCGCGTCTTCCCAATTCCAAGCATCTAATTGTACGATGGATGAAGTTCCTGAAATACGACCACCTTTTGGAGATACTTGTGCCATTAGAACGCCATTCGGTCTCATAGATTCCACTACTTTAGACTCCGTGTTGTAGGCAATTATACTGCGTACATGAGGTATCATACCGCCAATTTCTTTCTGGTCATCGGTGGCTCTTACTGCATCTACTTCAACTAACCCTAAAGCTGAATTAGCCGCAATAAACCCTGGATAAACATGTTTGCCTTTGGCGTTTATAACCGTCATCCCTGAAGTGTTTGTTTCCGAAGAGTTTATGGCTGTTATTTTTCCGTTTTCAAAAATAATAACACTGTTTTCAATAATCTTTCCGGTACCATCATGGGCTGTAGCTCCAACGATAGCAACTGGTTTTGTTTGTTTTAATCCGGGTGTTTGTTGTGCTAATAATTGGAAGTTTACCAATAGCATAAAAAACAGGATAGATATATGTTTTAGTTTCATTTTAGTATTAATATTAAAGGGTGTCACAGTGGAACAATTTATCTTCTTTTTTAACTATAGGTTGGGTTTTTAGACCTTTGTTTTTAGCTTGAAGCATCATTGTTGTTAATTCATTTTTCTCTTGTTTCATTGCTTTTCTTGCCTGCTTGTCGCGTTCTAGGTCAAAATAAACAGTGCCTTCAATTAGTGTTTTTTCGGCTTTAGCGTAGATTGACATGGGGTGGTTATTCCACAGTACCAAATCGGCATCCTTTCCAACTTTTATACTACCTACACGGTTATCAATATGTAATAGCTTTGCAGGGTTAAGAGTTACCATTTCCCAAGCTTCTTCTTCGCTTACACCTCCATATTTAACTGTTTTAGCAGCTTCTTGGTTTAAGCGTCTAGACATCTCTGCATCATCACTATTTATAGCGGTAACGATTCCTTGGTTATGTAAAATAGCCGCATTGTAAGGGATGGCATCATTTACTTCAAATTTGTAAGCCCACCAATCGCTAAAGGTTGAAGCGCCAACACCATGGGCTTTCATTTTATCGGCAACTTTATAGCCTTCTAAAATATGAGTAAAAGTGTTGATATTAAAGTTAAATGATTCTGCAACTTTCATGAGCATATTTATTTCGCTTTGTACATATGAGTGGCAGCTTATAAAGCGTTCTTCGTTTAAAATTTCGGCAAGTGTTTCAAGCTCTAAGTCTCTTCGGAAAGGTTTACCACTTTTCTTTAAAGCATCATAAGCTTTAGCTCGGGTGAAATAATCGATATATACTTGTTCGACACCCATTCTGGTTTGTGGGAATCTTGTTTTTGAATAATCGCCCCAATTAGATTGCTTTACATTTTCACCTAAAGCAAATTTGATGAATTTAGGAGCATCATTAAAAAGTAACTGCTGAGGTGATTCGCCCCATTTTAGTTTAATAATAGCCGAGCGACCACCGATTGGGTTTGCAGATCCATGAAGAATTTGAATGGTTGTAACACCACCTGCTAGATTTCTGTAAATATTAATATCGTCTGAATCTATAACATCTTCAATAGTAACTTCGGCTGTAGAGTTTTGACCAGCTTCGTTTACTGCCGATGTTGCAATATGCGAATGCTCATCTATAACACCTGTAGTAAGGTGCTTGCCTGTAGCATCAATAACTATAGCGTTACCAGCTTTTAGGTTTTGTCCTATTTTAGATATTGTGCCGTTTTTAATTAATACATCGGTGTTTTTTAGAATACCATCAGCTTCATTTGTCCAAACCGTTGCGTTTTTAAAAAGAATGTTTTGCTGTTTTGGTCTTTCAGAAAATCCATAAGCTTCATTAGGGTAGGTTACAGGATATATTTTAATATCCGATTCTTTGTTTTTATCGCGTTCTGTTTTGTGGGCTGTATCAGTATCTAACTTTTTAGCCAGAAAAGTTGTTTCATTTCCATTGGGTAAAATAGCAATACCATTTATAGTAGCAGGGTCTGTTATTTTAGCAGATAAACGTGTGAAATTTTGTTGAGTGGTATCTGGACTTGCTACTGTTAATGCCATCCAATTATCTGTAATAGAAATTTTAGCACCTAAGGTATGAGTCTCAGTTTTTACTTTTGCAGTTAGTTTAGACATTTGTCCGGAAATGCTTAAATTATATGGTTTTCCTGCAATTTTTAAATCGTAGTCACCTCGAATATCTTTAGTATTCATAGGTGTGACTTCATGTTTGTTTCCGAGTACCCAGTTTTCAAAAAGTATCGTTCTTTTCTTAAAAATGGGACCAGAAGTCACTAAAAAATTAGCATAGTTACCATTTTTTAAAGTTCCTATTTCATTGCTTTTTCCTAATATATTGGCCGGAACAGTTGTTAGAGCGGCAAGAGCAACAGACTCATCTAATCCATATGCTATAGCTTTTTGTAACTTGGGTAAAAACTCTGATGGATCTTTTAAGTCGTGTAAAGTTAAAGCAAAAGGGATGTTGTTTTCCGATAGTACACTTGGGTTACTCGGTTTTTGATTCCATTCGCGTAAATCTGAAAGCATTACTGTGTTTGCCATTATAGGATCTTCCATATCGTAAGCATCGGGGAAATTTATAGGAAGTATGAAGCTTGCGTTGGTTGCTTTAATTTCAGAAATAAGTTCGTACTCATCGCCACCTCCAACAATTACGTATTGGGTGTTAATATCATCGCCTACTTGGTCTAATCGTAATGCATTCATTTTACTGCCAGCATCTATAATCTGAACTAGATTTTTGTTTTTTATATACGCTTCTAGAGCACGGTCTTTAGTTTCTGACAAACCTTGACTATACCAATCGGCATCATAACTAACTTGTCTTAATAAAGCCATAGCGCCCATTAAAGAACCTGGATATGCTTGTCTTGAAGTGATACTTTTTGAAGTGGAAAGGTACTGCGCCGATCGGTCTGATAAAATCCGTTCAGCATCAGTGGCATTCGGTGACAGGGCTATTAAAGCTCCGGTTCCACGTATTATACCATCGGCAATATGTGTGTTTACTGCACCAAAACCTGCTTTTCTAATTTTTGTAGCTTCTTTACTGTCAAATGTATAGTTTTCAATGGCGTTTTGTTCTGGTCGTATATGGTCATTCCAATAATAACCCTCGCGTGAAGCATCGTATTGTGGTCTGTTAGAACTTTTAGCACGCTCTGGTTTTTTTACACCAAAAGTAGAGTAGATATCTATAAAGGATGGATAAATGTGTTTCCCTGATAAATCTGTAGTTATAGCGTTTTCAGGTATTGAAATGTTTTTGCCGCTAGAGATAATCTTACCATCTTTAATTAGTAATGTAGCATTATCTATAGTTTCTGTTGGTGATATATGTAATGTAGCATTTGTGAAAGCTTGATAATGATGGCTTTCTGCTTTAACACCTCCGTTTTTTGGAAAGTAGTCTTGCGCCAAAAGTGGTAAACTACAGATAAAACAAAATAGAGTAATTAGTTGTTTCATTAGTTGGATTGGTTTTCGAGATTAAAAAATTAAAGATAAGTATTCGTGTAAAGGAAGGTTTATAAAGGTTAAACTTTTAACATTTTCTTTAGTTTTCTAAAAAGTAATTCACGTAAAGTGCTACAACATAGCTATAACTTTTCATACCTCCTTTTTGGTTGTTTGCTTTTAAGAAGGAGTTATAGGTTTCTTTAAAAACAGGTTCTGTTATATTTTGGTATCCGTTCCAAAAATCCTGTACTTCCTGGTAGTTTTTAAGAATCCCGATGTTTATCTGTTTAATTAGGTTTTCGTATTCTAATGGGTTGCGTCTGTAAATTTCAAATAAACAATGTCTTAAAGCAAACGTCGTTCCGCAGTATTGAAAATAGATATCGGTGTGAGACATGGCAGCCAAACTACCAATAAAATTGGCTTCATTTTCGGCAGCATAGCCTAATTGATGTGCTATTTCATGAGAAACCGTTGTTGGAAATTTATATGAAGGTATAAGGGCATCCACATGGGCTTCGTTAGTAATAGGATTTAAATATCCACTAAAACCCATATAGGTTAGTGGGACACTAAATAAAGACATTTTAATACTCTGTGGTTGGTATTCTAAGTGTGGATATTGCTTTTGTAGTTCGGTGTAACCAGATGGCGCCATCTTTAATATGTCGTCTTTTGTGTAAGGCAAAATAATCTTACTAGTATCTGATTGAGTAATTTTATGATGTAATAAATTGGATTTTGAAATAAGCTTTTCAGTTGTGGTAATAAGTTCCTCGGTTGTATAATCTGCTTTTAAGTTTAAATTTTCATGCAATGGCATGCGGTAATAATTAAAAGCCCATAATAGGTGAAAAGCAAAATAGAGTAGGGAGATACTAGCTAGAATATCTAAAACCCAATTTTTAAAATCGTTAAATATTCGTTTTCTATTAATCCATAACCAACGGATTATAAATATAATAGCAGCTGCGTAAAATATATCGCCAAAAGAAAACGGTAGCCAGCCAAACACATAACGCGATAAAGCAGAAATATAGGGATAGATACTGTTGCTATACACGGTTTCAACAAATTCAGGATACTTGGCCAAAATATTAATTAAAATAATTTGGGGAATTAAAGCGAGAGTGATGTATAGCTTTGGGTTTTTATGCATATTTCAAAAATAAGGAATTGTTTTATTACTCTCTACATTATAATTACCTTTGTAAGACACTAAAATAATACTTATGAACGAAGCAATACGAGAACTAGAACCAAAAGCTTTATGGAATAAATTTGCCGATTTAAATGCGGTACCACGTCCTTCTAAAAAAGAGGAACGCGTGATAGCTTTTATGAAAGATTTTGGGAATAAATTAGGACTTGAAACAATAGAAGATAAGGTCGGTAATGTTATTATTAAGAAACCAGCTACTGCAGGCATGGAAGACAGAAAGCCTATTGTTATGCAGTCGCATTTAGATATGGTTCATCAAAAAAATAATGATACTGATTTTGATTTTGATACCCAAGGTATAGACATGTATGTTGATGGTGATTGGGTTCGTGCTAAAGGCACTACATTAGGAGCCGATAATGGTTTAGGAGTTGCTACTATTATGGCAATTTTAGAAAGTACAACTATTGAGCATCCCGCAATTGAAGCTTTATTTACTATAGATGAAGAGACCGGTATGACTGGTGCTATGGGGCTTGAAGGTGGTTTGTTGGAAGGTGAAATTCTATTAAATTTAGATAC
Source organism: Algorimicrobium bowmanii (assembly GCF_054031195.1). The sequence continues at coordinate 2,269,308 of NZ_CM132929.1, read as the reverse complement.
CGAAGAGGATGACGAAATAGGAGTAGGTTGTGCAGGAGGTGTTGATATTACTGCAAAGCGTACTTATAATGAAGAAGAAACTCCAGAGTTTAAAACGGGTTATGCTATAACAGTAAAAGGCTTACAAGGTGGGCATTCAGGGATGCAAATTCATGAAGGTTTAGGTAATGCCAATAAATTAATGAACCGTTTATTGTTTGATGGTTTTGAAAATTTTGGTTTACGTATAGCCTCAATTAAAGGTGGGAGTTTGCGTAATGCTATACCTAGAGAAAGTCATGCCGTAGTTGCAATTGATACCATACATGAAGATGCATTTGTTATGGAAATGGCACAATATGCACAGATTATTAAAAAAGAGTTTAAAACCATGGAACCTGATTTAAAAATAGAGGTTTCTAAAGTTGATACGCCAAGTCATATAATGGATTTAGGTGTGCAAGAAGGTGTAACTCGTGCATTGTATGCCGCGGTTAACGGAGTGTATAGAATGAGTGCCGATATTAAAGATTTGGTTGAAACATCTAATAATATAGCACGTGTAGTTATTAAAGAAGGTACTATTGAAATAGCTTGTTTAACAAGATCGTCTGTAGAAAGTGCTAAATGGGATTTAGCAAATAGCTTGCGAGCAACTTTTGAACTTACAGGCTGTGAGGTTGCCTTTTCAGGTGAGTATCCAGGATGGACACCAAATATGGATTCTAAAATACTAGAAGTTTTAGAAAGAATTTATATAGATATGAATGACGAAAAACCACATGTAGCAGCTTGTCATGCAGGCTTGGAATGTGGTATTTTAGGACAAAACTACCCGGAAATGGATATGATTAGTTTTGGTCCTAATATAAAAGGTGCTCACTCTCCTGATGAGCGTGCTCAAATATCTTCAGCACAGAAATACTGGAAATATGTTTTAGAAATTTTAAAGCAAATTCCTAAAAAGTAGAGTTGTAAGTTACTAGTTAATCAAACATAAAAAAGCCGCATAATCAGCAAGATTATGCGGCTTTTATTATATGTATTGGAAATTATTTTCCTTGAATACCTTCAATTTTTAAGTCGAAAATTAAATTGGTATTTGGAGGAATTGGTCCTGAACCATTTTCACCATAACCTAAATAAGACGGGATAAAAACTTTAGCTTTATTACCAACATTCATATTTAACATAGCTTCTCTGAAGCCTGGAACCAAACCAGCTGTTTCATTATAGATCATTGGGAATGGCTTATATCCACCTTGGGCATCACGCTGTGCATTGTACATGTTGTTAGCTTTTGCTACATCAGCCCAGCTAGTGTCAAATAAACGGCCGTCTTCAAAAAATCCTGCATAGTTAACAAGTACTTTATCTACGTTAGTTGGTTTTGTGTTTTCGCCTTCTTCCATAAAAATCATAACAACGCCTGTCTCTAATTTTTTAACCGTTCCAAGACTCTCGTTTTTTGATATGAAATCTTCCGCAGCAGCAGCAGCAGATGCTTTAACTTTTTGGCGAGCTTCTTCTTTTTGTTGCTCTTGCTTTTCTAGAACTTTAGGTAATTCAACAGCGTATACTTCAGCAGCATTAAAATCTTCAGCAGCTTTTCCAACTCTAATAATGTTTAATTTTTCAATAATAACAGGTTCGATAGGCTTGTTGTTTCCTGGTTGTACTGCTACATTAGAAATGGTATCTAATACATCTAAACCAATTACAACTTCACCAAATACACTGTGTTTGTTATCTAAATGTGGTGTTGGTACCTCAGTAATAAAAAACTGACTTCCGTTTGAATTTGGACCAGAATTAGCCATAGATAAAATTCCTGGTTTATCGTGCTTTAAGTCTGGATGAAACTCATCAGTAAACTTGTAACCTGGATCTCCAGAACCTGTACCTGTAGGGTCTCCACCTTGAATCATGAATTTGTTAATTATACGATGGAATATTAAACTATCGTAATAACGCTTACCTTTAAATTTTTCAGATACATTTGGATGTGTACCTTCTGCTAATGCTACAAAATTAGCTACGGTAACTGGTACTTTGGTATAAAAAAGTTTGGTAACCATAGTGCCTTTGTTTGTAACAAATTCAGCATAGAGGCCATCGCCTAAATCTGGATATTTTTTCTGACTACAAGATGTAAAACTCACTAGGAGTGTTAAAACTAATAATTTTACAGTATGCTTTAAAGTGTTCATTTTAATAATTTAAAAGGTTGATTTAATATAATTTTATTTAGTCTGTTGTATATCTAATAAGGTTACATGGCAGATTAAAGGTACGTTGGTACCAATTTTATTTTCATCGCCATAGTATCCGTATGCTTTTTGAGATGGAAATAAAAAGGTAGCTGTTTCGCCTACACGTAATAATTTTAAGCCTTCGCGTAAACCTGTAAATAATTCCTGCTTATCCATAATGTAGGTTTGAGTTTTTAGCTCGTCCTTACTATATATGGTGTTTTGGTTAATATCTTTAACGTTATATTCGTAAATTACGGTATCACCAAAACTAGGTGTTTTAAGTGAGTCCGATACTTGTGTTTCGTAAGCATACCAGAATCCATTTCCTGAGGCTACAAAATTACGGGATTGGTCTTCTTTTATAAATTCTTCAAAAGCGGCATGTTCACGTTTGTTTAGTTCCTTATTTCGAGCTACGGATTTATCTATAAACGATCCTGTTTTAGCAGAGATAGGTTGCCTTGCTTCAGGAGATTTGCAAGCAATTCCAGTTATAAGTAAAAATATAAGAAGCAATAACTTATTCATTTTTCAAGGCTTTGTTGTAAGTTGGTAATATACTAATAAATTTTTCAACTGTTTGACTTAAGTTTAAATCACTTTTACCACCTGCGGCATTGGTGTGACCGCCTCCTTCAAAATGAGCGCGAGCAAATTCGTTAACTGAAAAATCACCTTTAGAACGAAACGACATTTTAATGATGTTATTTTGCTTGTCTTCAATAAAGATGATAGCAAAAATAATATTTTGTAATGATAGGGCATAATTAACAAAGCCTTCTGTATCACCTTTTTTGTAATTGTATTTTTGCAGTTCGTCTTGTGAAAGTGTTATATACGCTGTTCTATACTCAGGAATAACGTTTAAATTAGTTAGTGCCTGACCTAGTAATTGCATACGCTGAAAGCTATTAGCGTCTAAAACTGCATTATGTATTTCTGAGGACTCGGCTCCTTTATCAATTAAATATGCTGTTACTCGATGAGTTTTGCTAGTTGTAGATGCAAATCTAAATGAACCCGTATCTGTCATGATACCGGTATATAAGCATGTAGCAATATCTTTATTAATTTTATCCTTATCACCAAGCATGTCGATAAAATGAAATACCATTTCACAGGTAGAACTCATTGTTACATCTGAATACATATACGTAGCATAATCATCAGGTTGTTGGTGATGATCAATCATGATTTTCATAGCATTACTTGCAGCAACACTAGTTTCCATATAGCCAATTCTGCTTAGCGCATTAAAATCTAACGTGAAAATAATATCGGCGTTCTCAATTAATTGATCACTAGTTTCTGTTGAGGTATCGTATTTTAAGATGCTATTTTCAGCAGGCATCCACTTTAAAAAATCCGGATAATCGTTAGGAGCAATAATAACCGGTTCCTGATTTAGAATTTTTAAATAATGATACAAGCCTAAAGAAGATCCGATGGCATCACCGTCAGGATTTTTATGCGGTATAATTACTATTTTTTTTGGTGTTTGTAAGTGGCCTTTAATGGCTGAGATTGCTTCTTTTTTCATAGGCAACGAATATACAATTTTTTAGTATTGGATTATATGGTTTTTATTAAGAAATACATTACTTTTGCACGAAATTTAAAGAGGCTTAATTTATAAATAAAGCGTTTTTTAATATTAAATTTTAATAAAAGAACTTTAACTTAAACAAAAGAATGGCAACAAACAGAACTTTTACCATGCTTAAGCCAGATGCTGTTGAAAACGGACACATTGGCGCAATTTTAGAAAAAATCAATGCTTCAGGCTTTAGAATAGTCGCGTTGAAAAAAACACAAATGACAAAAGCTGATGCTGAAGCTTTTTATGCTGTTCATAACGAGCGTCCATTTTTTGGTGAGTTAGTTGAGTTTATGACACGTGGTCCTATTGTTGCAGCTATCTTAGAAAAAGATAATGCTGTTGAAGATTTTAGAACTTTAATTGGTGCTACAAATCCTGCTGATGCAGCAGAAGGAACTATCCGTAAGTTATACGCTACTTCTATGGGAGAAAATGCTGTTCACGGTAGTGATAGTGATGAAAATGCAGCTATTGAAGGCGCTTTTCATTTTTCAGGACGTGAAATGTTCTAGTATAAATAAGACATTTACATAATGTTAAAAAGCCTAAAATAGTATTTATTTTAGGCTTTGTTTTTTTTCAAAAGGCTATATTAGTGCTTACTAAACATAATAGCTATGAAAAAAATATTCTGTCTAGTGTTTTTAGGTTTACTTTTTAGTAATACTTTATTAGCACAATCTTCTCAAATTGCCATAGATAGATTACAAAAACACACACAAGCGGTAATACGTATCAATAACCAATCGGGGGTGCCTGAGTTTATTAAATTCCCTGTTAATAAACCACTTACGTTATCTGGAGGAACTGTAGAAGAAAAGGTTCAGTCGTTTTTCGAAACCAACCCTGGTTTGTTTGAAGTCAAGCAAAGCAGTGAAAACTTTAGTTTTGAACCTGTTCAAGAAGATGCTAACGGATTAGCATCTGTAACAATTAAGCAACAGTTTTTTGGAGTGCCAATCTATGATGGGCAATTGCGGTTTCATTTTAATAACAAGCAAGAATTAACTGCTATCAACGGTAATTATATCCCGGGTATTAAAATAAATCCGAATCCAACAATTTCTGTTTTGCAAGCTCATGAGGCTGCATTTACAGTGGTGAATAATCAAGATATTAATTATTCTGGAAAACCTGTTTATGCTTTTGAAACAACACTATATGTTTTTCAAAAAGGATTAGCTGAAAGTAATTTATCTGGTCAGTTTTTAGCTTATGAAGTTGAGGTTAGAAATGATGTAGATGTTAGGGAATACGTGTTTGTTAATGCGCATGACGGTAGCGTTGTTCAGCAATTTACGGGGATGCCTCATGCTTTAGATCGTGTTGTTTATGAGGGCAACGTATCTAATCCGGTTTGGGAAGAGGGTGATGATTTACCTGGCGATTTAACCATATGGCAGCAAAATGAAGTGATTGCCTCAGCGCATGTTTACAATTTCTTTAATAATACATTTGGATATGTGTCTTATGACAATGCCGATGCTACAATGCGTACCATTAACAATAACCCTAATATATCTTGTCCAAATGCCAATTGGAATGGGGTAACAGCCAATTATTGTAATGGTACAGCAACCGATGATGTTATAGCTCATGAATGGGGACACGCCTATACTGAATATACGAGCGAATTAATATATTTCTGGCAATCGGGAGCAATTAATGAGTCATACTCTGATATTTGGGGAGAAACAGTTGATTTAATTAATAACTATCAAGATGACGATGAGGATGTGTCTTTACGTACAGGTTGTAGTAGTTCTGACCGTTGGCGAATAGGTGAAGATGCCACTGCCTTTGGTGGTGCAATTCGCGATATGTGGATGCCTACCTGTAATGGTGATCCTGGAAAATTAACAGATGGGCAATACCGTTGTGGAGATGGTGATTTTGGAGGTGTGCATTCTAATTCCGGAATTCCAAACCATGCCTATGCATTGTTAGTTGATGGCGGTACTTATAATGGTCAAACAATAACAGGTATTGGGATAACTAAAGCGGCTCATATTTTTTGGCGTACTCAAAGTACTTATTTAACAGCAACAAGTGATTTTTATGATTTAGCCGATGGGTTAGAGGCTTCTTGCTTGGATTTATTAGGTGTTAATTTAGAAGGCTTAACTACCGAAGATTTAGCTGCGGGGCCTTCTAACGAGCAAATTACTATGGATGATTATAATCAATTAGTTAAAGCGCTTTTAGCTGTAGAGATACGTGTCGTACCTGAATTTTGTGGATATGAAAGTGTGTTTGCTGATGCTGCAGATCCTTGTGAAGCTGCCACAAATCATGCTATTTTTTATGAAGATTGGGAAACTGGGTTCGGGAATTGGTCTTTTGAACAAGTACCTGTTAACCCGTCCGTTTGGGATGATAGAGATTGGATAGTTAGTAATAGTTTGCCTCAAGGCCGATTAGGGCAAGCCGCTTATGCTACAGCGACGGATATAGGTGATTGCGTAAACTCGTTGCAGAACGGGATAATTAGGCTAGAAAGTCCATCAGTGCTATTGCCATTGGATTATCAAGATGGTGATTTTGAAATGACATTCATGCATTATTTCGCTACAGAAGAAGGGTGGGATGGTGCTAATATAAAATACCAACTAAATGATACTGGAGACTGGCTTGTTTTACCTGCAGAAGCTTTTACTGACAATCCATATAACAAAGAGATTAATAGTTTTAGTGCAGGTAATGATAACCCTATGGCTGGAGAAGATGGATTTTCAGGGGCCGATGGCGGTTCAAATTCAGGGAGTTGGGGGCGTAGTACTGTAAATTTATCATCAATATCAGAAATAGTTCCAGGTACGCGTATTAAATTTAGATTTGAAATGGGAACAGACGGTTGTAATGGTCGTATTGGTTGGTATATAGATGATATAGCTGTTTATAACTGTAATTATGCGCTATCGGTTGATGATTTTACGGAGCTTGAAACTAGCATAAACGTATATCCAAACCCTTCAAATGGGTATTTTACTTTAGTAAATAATACTAATTTAAACCTAAATAAGGCTGATGTAATGGACATTAATGGGCGTATTATAAAATCTGTTGATTTAACTAATGCACAACAAAAAACAGGAATCGATATCTCTCATGTTGCATCAGGTTTATACTTTGTAAAAGTATATAGCGGTGCCGCAAGTACGGTTATTAAATTAATAAAAGACTAATTAGAAATTATACAAGTAAGAATAAAAAAACCTCGCTATTTAGCGAAGTTTTTTTATTAATGAATTAAGGTTTTATTAAGTAAGTATTTGATTCAAGAAGCTTAATGCTCGTTGTTAGCGCAATATTAATTCCTTTATAATAGGCTTACCTAAACTCTCATTAAGCATTGAAATTATTTTCACTTTACCGTAACTTAATTCTTCACGTAATACACTGGAACTAAGTTGTACATATAAAGTTTCGCCTTTTAGTTGAATAGCTGTAGTGTAATTATTTACGCCGTTTCCCATCATATTACGCCAAGTATCTTCTACGTTTACAACATTTAAACCTTGCTCTAACCGGTTGGTTTCAACAAATTCTTTCAGAGCATCTGCAATCGTTAAATTTTCATTATTTCGTTTAGCCATTAGTCTAAGTTTAAAGGTTGATAACGTTTGTACAAAAATACATCATCATTTTTATTTACCACTTTTAATTGTGTTTTAGTTGCAAACAAAATGGTTTCTTTCCAGTTATCAAAAGCCGTTTTATAATACACGTTTATGCTATCGTTTTCAATTTTAATTTGAAAAAATTCGGTATCATTTGATGTTTGAAAGTTACCTGTAAAATTGGGTTTCATTTTTTTTCTAAAACCACTTAAAGAGTCATTTAAACTAATAAAATCTATCGTGTCGTTATAGTTGTAAGATTTAGAAGTTCCGTCTTTAAGTGTTGCTGTTTCAATTTCCCAATAACCTTCAATATGTTTTAAGGATGCTTCAGGACTATTTGAGCAATTGCTAAGCAAGATTGTAATGACAACAGCTAAGAGTTGTTTAAACCAATTTAGTTTCATGTAAATAGGGGTTTTATAGTTTGAAAATTTCATAAGATTGGTGTACTTGTTTTATAACAGCTTCAGTGCGTTCGGCATGCGTGTCGGAAATAAAAAGTTGTCCGAAATTCTCATCATCTACTAATTTAATAATCTGTGCCACACGCTGTTCATCTAGTTTATCGAAAATATCATCCAATAATAAGATTGGATTTATTTTACTTCGTGACTTGATAAAATCGAATTGCGCCAATTTTAAAGCTATTAAAAAAGATTTTTGCTGACCTTGACTACCAAATTTTTTAATGGGATGTTCAGCAATATTAAAAACCAAATCGTCTTTATGAATACCAACACTAGTATATTGAAGCGCTTTGTCTTTATTAACCGCTTTTCGTAAAAGTGTTTCTAATCGCTCTGTACTTAAATCACTTTCATAATTTAATTCTACAGACTCATTACCATTACTAATGGCTTGATAACGATCCTTAAAAATAGGGATGAAGGCTTCTAAAAAAGCCTGTCGTTTTTCATGAATTTCATGACCATATTGATCTAATTGCAAGTTGTAAACTTCTAGAGTTTCGTTATTGAATGTATGGTTTACGGCAAAATATTTAAGTAATGAATTTCGTTGCGCTAAAATCTTGGTGTATTTTAAAAGTGCATCTAAGTAGCTTTTATCGCTTTGTGAGATAACACCATCTATAAATTTACGACGGGTAGCACTTCCTTCAATAATTAAATCTCTATCGGCAGGCGAAATGATAACCAGTGGAAGAAAACCTATGTGGTCGCTATATTTATCATAAATTTTCCCATTGCGCTTTATGATTTTTTTTTGCCCACGTTTTAAACTAACCACAATTTTTTCTGGTGCATCATTTTTTAAATATTCCCCATTTACTACAAAAAAAGCTTCATCATGTTTAATGTTTTGAGATGCTATAGGGTTGAAATAACTTTTTCCAAAAGATAAGTGATAGATAGCGTCTAGCACATTGGTTTTACCCACACCATTATTTCCTACAAAACAGTTTATTTTGTCGTTAAATACAAAACTGCGTTCATGAAAATTCTTATAATTGAGTACCGATAAGGATTTCAAAATCATATAAAAAGAAACTTAAAAGGGATTTATGGTTAAAAGATGTGCAAATTATTGAAAAATAACAAATAAATAGGCTTTCAAATCTAAAGAAAAATTCTATTTTTGCGGCGCATTAATTTATAATATATGGCAACTTACAAGAAGAGAGGATATAAAAAACCTGAAACTAAAGAAGAAATTCAACCAGATGTTGAAGAGCAATCTACAACTGCTGAAGTTTTTAACACATTAGACGAAAGCGCTTCTAAAACAGAAGACTGGGTAATTGGTAACCAGAAATACATTTTTATAATTATAGCTGTTGTTGCTGCCGTTGTTTTAGGTTATTTAGGATATAATGAATTTGTAGCTAAACCAAAGCAAACGGAAGCTATGAATGACATGTATCAAGCTCAAAAATATTACGATCAAGCTGTAAACGCGACATCGGAAAAAGACTCATTATTTAATTTAGCATTAAATGGTGGAGCTGGAAAATTTGGTATGCTAGATATCGTTTCTGAATATAGCGGAACACCATCTGCTAATTTAGCAAACTACTATGCAGGTATGGCTTACTTAAATATGAAAGATTACAAGAATGCTATTTCATATTTAGAGAAGTTTACAGGAGATGACGAAATTTTAGCGCCTATGGCTAAAGGATGTATTGGAGATGCTTTTGTGCAATTAAACCAACAAGAAGATGCTTTAGGTTATTACGAAGATGCAGCAAACATGCGTGCAAACGAGTTTACAACACCAATGTTTTTATATAAAGCGGGTGTAACTGCTTTAGATTTAGGTAAAACGGATGTTGCTCTTAAGCACTTTAAAGCAATAAAAGAAAACTACCCAAGCTCTACTGAAGGAACAAATATTGATATATTTATCGGTAAAGCAGAGGCATTAGCAAGTAACTAAATACATGGCTACAGAAAATAAAAATTTATCAGAATACGATAAAGCTACAATCCCAAACGCGAAAAACTTTCGGTTTGGGATTGTTGTTTCTGAGTGGAATGATACCATTACAGAAGGGCTTTATTCAGGAGCGCTACAAGCATTGTTAGATAACGGTGTACCACAAGATCAAATAACACGTTGGGATGTTCCGGGGAGCTACGAATTGATTTTTGGGTGTAAAAAAATGCAACAGCAAGATGTTGATGCTGTGATTGCTATAGGAAGTGTTATTCAAGGAGAAACAAAGCATTTCGATTTTGTATGTGATGGTGTTACACAAGGTATTAAAGACCTTAATATTATGCATGATGTGCCAGTTATTTTCTGTGTTTTAACAGACAATACTATGCAACAATCTATAGATCGTTCAGGTGGTAAGCATGGTAATAAAGGAACAGAGGCAGCTATTGCAGCTATAAAAATGGCTAACTTAAATACAAAGAGTTAATACCAACATTTTACTTTATATAATTACATCAGGTTCTAATTTTCTTTTTAGAACTTGGAAGGGCTATTTTGTTAACAATTTTTGGCAATCTGCATAAGCTTATTCCTTGTAAATTCAGTACTTTTGAGGTTATAGCAACTAATAAAAAAGTACATTGGCTAAAAAAAATAAAAGTTTTAGTTATAAACCTAGATTCCAGGATGCTTCTGTAAGCAAGCAGCAAGATGCTATTCAGGAAAAATGGGCCGATTTAAAAAGCACACGAAAACGAAAAAGTAGTTTTTTAACTTCACCACTATTTTTGGTCTTATTTTTGCTAACTATTTTAATAGTGATTTATGTACTAGGTCGCTACGAATAATAAACAATTATGGGAGTATTTAATACGCGAAAAAATAAAAGATATAGCTATACACCTCGTCATTACAAAGGTGAAGGGAGTCCTTATGAAATAAAACATAAGTTTGATGACTTTCGGTCTACTGTAGGTAGCAACAATGGTTTAAAATCTAAAATAAACTCAGCTTGGGACGATTATAAAAATAATTCAGATTCTCATGCCAACCGACGTGTCCTTATTATTGTAGGCATTTTAGTGTTTTTATTTTTACTCATTATTGGTTTCGATTTATCCATATTCTTTTCTAATTACTAATGGCAGATATCATTCAGTTATTACCCGACCATGTAGCAAATCAAATAGCTGCAGGTGAAGTTGTTCAAAGGCCTGCTTCGGTAGTTAAAGAACTACTAGAAAATGCTATTGATGCCAAGGCTTCTGAAATTAAATTACTTATTAAAGACGCTGGTAAAACATTAGTACAGGTTATAGATAATGGTTGCGGTATGAGTGTTACCGACGCTCGTTTTAGTTTTGAACGTCATGCTACTTCGAAAATTAAATCGGCAGACGATTTATTTCAATTAAATACAAAAGGTTTCCGTGGTGAAGCCCTAGCAAGTATTGCAGCCATTGCTCATGTTGCTTTAAAAACCAAACAAGATGCTGACGATGTTGGGACACAAATTGTTATTGAAGGGAGTGAAATTAAAGAGCAAGAAGCTGTTGTTACACCTACCGGAACATCGATAGCTGTAAAGAATTTGTTTTTTAATATTCCGGCTCGTCGTAATTTCTTAAAATCCAATACCGTAGAATTGCGTCATATTGTTGATGAATTTCAGCGTGTTGCTTTAGCTCATCCCTCCATTCAGTTTTCTATGTATCATAATGGAAGTGAGACGTTTCATTTACCCGAAAGTAATTTTAGGCAACGTATTGTTAATTTATTTGGAAATAAAACCAATGAAAAATTAGTACCTGTTAATGAAACAACAGAAGTGCTAACTGTTTCAGGCTTTGTAGGTAAACCCGAGTATGCTAAAAAAACCCGAGGCGAACAGTTTTTCTTTGTAAATAATCGCTTCATTAAAAGTGCATATTTAAACCATGCTATTAATTCGGCATTTGATGGTCTTTTAAAAGATGGAACGCATGCTAGTTATTTTTTAGATTTAACCGTTGACCCACAAACGATTGATATTAATATTCATCCAACTAAGACAGAAATTAAGTTTGATGATGAGCATACGCTTTACGCCATTTTACGATCGGCAGTTAAGCACAGTTTAGGGCAGTTTAGTATTGCACCGGTTTTAGATTTTGACCGTGATTCTAATTTTGATACGCCTTATAATTTTGAAAATAAAGAAGCTCAGACGCCTAAAATAGAGGTTGATAGAAGCTTTAATCCGTTTCAAGAAGAAAGTCGATCTAAAGCTTCCTTTAATACGGCGTACAAAAAAGAAGCTACCGGAAATTGGGATAGTTTGTACGTTGGAATGGAATCTAAAGGAACCAAATCGGCAACCGATTTTAATGAAATGCACTTTGAAAGTCATGAAGAAACCGGTACGATGTTTAAAGACGATACCAGTTTTGAAACTAGACAGTCTACCTATCAGCTACATAATAAGTATGTTGTAAGCACAATAAAATCAGGAATGTTGGTTATTGATCAACATCGTGCTCATCAGCGTGTTTTATATGAGAACTTCTTGAAACATATAACCATAAAGGAAAGTGTTAGTCAGCAGTTATTATTTCCTGTTTTGGTGTTTTTATCACAGCAAGAAATGGATTGCATAAAGCAGGTTCAAGAAGATTTAGAGCACACAGGTTTTGTGTTTGCTGATTTTCATAATGACCATATTGAAATTTCTGGTGTGCCTATTAGTGTACCTGAAAGCGAAGTAACACTTATACTAGAGCAATTAATTAGTGATATAGAAAACGAAGTGCCAGATTCACATTTTAGTGCTACCGATTTATTAGCAAAATCTATGGCTAAGAGTTTGGCTATAAAACGCGGACAATCGCTATCTTTGGTGGAGCAGGAACACTTAGTTAATAGTTTATTTGCTTGTAAAGACCCGAATAGTTCACCAACAAATCAGGCAACGTTTATAACTATAAGTGTTGATGAATTAGATAAAAAATTTATATAAGTAACATTTTATGATGAATAATATAACCGATACCGTAAAGCATTTAATCATTATAAACGTGATTATGTTTGTAGGTACCATTTCAATTGGCGGTAATGCACTTGGCTATAATACGCTATTTTATGATTGGTTTGCGTTACACTTTCCGCAGAACGGTAATTTTCAACCTTGGCAGATTATATCTCATATGTTTATGCATGGTGGATTTATGCATATTTTGTTTAATATGTTTGCTTTGTGGATGTTTGGAACAGCTGTGGAGCAACGCTTTGGGGCTAAAAAATTCTTGTTTTTCTACATCTCATCAGGGTTAGGAGCAGCCATTTGTATGATTGCCTACTATTATTTTACATTTTATTCTGGCTTGACTACACTTACTGATGCAGGTTTAGATAAAGTAGAAATTTTAGATACTTTAAAATCGGGTATGTATAACACAGGATGGGAAAACATATTAGGCGGTTCCGATTTTCAGCAGTTTATGAGTGTTTTTAATGGTACCATGGTTGGTGCATCGGGTGCTATTATGGGAATTTTAGTTGCTTTTGGTATGTTATATCCAGAATCCAAACTGATGCTTATATTTTTACCTATACCTATTAAAGCGAAGTATTTTATTCCAGGAATTATTGCTTTAGATTTAATTTCCGCAATAACAGGACAATCATTTTTTAGTCCAAGTAACACCGCATATGTAGCACACTTGGGTGGTGCTTTGACAGGGTTTTTAATTATGTGGTATTGGAAAAAGACACAGTTTAATAAAAACCGTTGGGATTAATATGACAAATTTAAATCAAGATATTCGCAACAAATTAGAAAACTTGAATGTTTTTGAAAAGCTTATAGCTGCTAATTTGGCTGTGTTTTTAGTTGGACTCATTCTAAATTTAGTTCTTAAATTAAATTTAAACTGGTTTGAACTACCAAGTACTCTTGGAGAGTTTATTGTCCAACCTTGGAGTGTTATTAGCTATGCATTTATACATTATGATTTTTGGCATTTCTTTTTTAATATGATTTGGCTTTATTTTATTGGAGGGATGTTTACTAATATGTTCTCTGTTAAAATGGGACTCAATGTCTATTTTTTAGGCGCTATTTCAGGTGGCCTTCTATTTTTATTAAGTTATAGTTTATTTCCAACTGTATTTGAATCACCAACAAGACTAGTAGGAGCATCAGCAGCTATACGTGCATTGTTAATCTTTTTATGTGCTTATATGCCTCAAATGGAGGTTCGGTTTTTTACGTTTAATATAAAGCTTTGGTATATTGGGGCAGCCATTGTTGCTTTCGATTTTTTAGGAGTCTTAGCAGGAATAAAAGATCCGTTAGTTGGTAACGCAGGTGGTAATTTGGCTCATTTAGGTGGCGCTTTATTAGGTTACGTGTATGCTAAGCAATTACAAAAAGGGCAGGATATAGGAAAAGGGTTCGAAAAAATTATGGATCAGTTTACAGCGTTATTTAAAAAAGGAAATAAATCGCCTTTAAGAACGGTTCATAAAAAGAAGTCCAGTAAAGTTGCAGGTTTTTCTAAAGAAGAATTTAGCGAATTTAATAAGCAAAAAAAGATAGATTTAATACTAGATAAAATTAGTAAGAGTGGCTATGACAGTCTAACAAAAGCTGAAAAAGAGTTTTTATTTAGAGCTGGTAAATAATGAAATTAGTTATTTATAATGCCATGAATATTAGTGGTCACGTAGTTCTGTTGAATATTTAATTCTAGTGCATTAATCATATATGAAAAACTTAAAGTTAATAGATAAATTTATATACCTTTTAAATGGTCTATTAGCTTTTGTGCTATTGTTATCTTATCTCTTACCGTTTGTACCTCCAAATGCCTTTGCTTTGCTTTCTGTATTGAGTTTAGGTGTTCCTTTTTTAATTTTACTAAACGTTATATTCTTTTTGTATTGGCTTATAAAGCTCAAAAAGCAGTTAATTTTATCCTTAGTGGTTTTAATAATTGGCTATTTTAGTTTTGGTTCGTTGTATAAGTTTTCATCTGAGGATGATCAGGTTCATGAGCACCAATTAAAGGTTATGAATTATAATGTGCGTTTGTTTAATTTATACGATTGGATACCAGAAAACGATTTACAATCCAAAATGGTAAGTTTTATTAAACAGAAAGCTCCAGATATACTTTCAATGCAGGAGTATCAGCATAATTCAGATATTGATTTGTCCTTTTTTAAATATAAATTTGAAAAATTATCAGGTAAAAAGATAAAGTCTGGCCAAGCAATCTTATCACAATACCCAATAGTTAACTCGGGGTCAATAGAGTTTCCTGCAAGTGATAATAATGCAATTTTTATTGATATTTTAAAAGCAGAAGATACCATCCGTATATATAATGTTCATTTACAGTCTTTGAAAATAGACACAAATATTGATAAGTTAAACCAAGAGGATTCTGAACGTTTATTGAAGAAAATTGAACGTACATTTGTTAAACAACAATTTCAAACCGAACTATTTCTAAAACACAAAGAAGCTTGTCCTCATAAGATGATTATAATGGGAGACTTTAATAATACTGCATTTTCTTATGTTTATAAAGAATTAAAAGGTGATTTAATAGATACCTTTAAAGAAGCTGGAAATGGTTTTGGAAGAACTTATGATTTTAAATTTTTTCCAATACGAATAGATTTTATACTAAGCGATCCTTCATTTGAAGTTACCGATTTTAAAACTATTGATGACAAATATTCGGATCATTATCCCATACAAGCTACACTAAAGTTACATTAAAGCACAATCGGCTGTATCTGCAATTATATGTATAATTAACCCTATAGCTACGAGTCTTGTCTTTTTAGGTATCAGCAATAAAACATACAAAGCTATAGCCCAGTAACTATGTAGGGGATGAAAGTTGATACTACACCTATTAGGAGCAAAAATAGGATTAGCCAACAGGTGATCTAAATCTATAAGCATGGTGGATACCATTATTAAATAGGCTTTCAACCAGTGTTTTTTATAGAAAGAAAGCGCTACAATTAATGGTACAAGGAAATGTATGTTGTAATGTACTAAAGTTTGTAACATTACCAGAATACTTTTTGAGATTCTAAATACTGTAAGGTATTGGGGCCTTCGTTAAAAAGTAAGTCTAATATACTGAGGTTATTTATATAGCCATGTTTGGTTGTGAATACCTGTGTGTAGGGTTCAAGCATTGGCGCAATTTCTCCCTTAGCTTTTGCTAAATAGCGCAGATCTATAAAGTTTTCGGTGTCCTTATTATAAATTGTAGTTTCTGTAACTTCAGGGTCTATTTGAATACACTCGCATATAGCCTGAAAACAAGCTAGATTAAAAGCCATTAAATTGGTTGCTGGTTTTTCAAAAAGTGGCTTTAAATCATCTTCATAAAACTCAAAAAAAGGGGATGTTTTATAAGCAGACTCTAATGATTTCCAATGATTTCGTTGCCAATCTTCAGTATTGAACGGAGAAACATCTTTGTAAAGTTGTCTGTTTTTCTGACTATGGATTACAGGTATGTTTAGCAACAACTTACCATTAGCTCCATAAATATAGCTACGGTTTCTATAGGTTTGTTTTTGAAAATTATCCGCCATTTCAAAACAAACTGTCTTTGCCTGTGCAATAGCAACAAAATGTGCAATACTTGGAAAGTAAGTTGGATGGATAATAATTTTCATAAAAACGAGACCTATTTCTTAGACATTTTCTTTTTTATGCTTTCGCCATTTACTAAATCCAAACCATGCAGCTAATAGTATCAAAAACGGAATAAAATAAGATACCGGTTCTCCGCTACCATTTACAGTAGTAAAGAGGCGTTCCCAACGTATTTTTTCTTTAATTCCTTGACCATTTCCATTGTAACTCATCCAAATGAATATTGGTTTCCCTACTACGTGATCAAATGGTACAAAGCCCCATGATCTAGCGTCTAGTGAGTTATGACGGTTGTCACCCATAAGCCAATAGTAGTCTTTTTGAAATGTATAGCTTGTAGCTAGTTCGTTATTAATATAAATTTGATTGCCTTTAACTTGTAAGGTGTTATTCTCATATTCCGTAATAGCGCGTTTGTATAATGGTAAAACCTCTAAGTTTAGTGCCACTGTAGTACCTGCTTTAGGGATATATAGCGGACCAAACCAATCGTTATTCCAATTATAATTTGGGTCATGAGGAAATACACTAGCTTCACGTTCGCCAGATTCTCTGTTCAAACGCTCTACACTTTTAACATTAGGGTGATTTTTAAATTTCTCTAAGTTTTTATCAGATATACCTGGGAAATAACTCATTGAGTAATCCTGGTTGTACTGAGGGAAATCTGTAATGTTATAACGGCTAGATAAGATATAGTTGTTAAATGGACCGTTTTTAGTTTCTACTTTATAAGAAAATTGTAGCTCCGCTCTGTCTGGTAACTCGTTTTGTTTTCCATTAATATAAACAAAGCCATTTCTAACTTCTAACGAATCTCCAGGTAAGCCTACTGCACGTTTTACGTAATTAGTTTTCTTATCAATAGGTTTATAATAATTTCTATCGGCAGTTTTATACATGTTGTATAAAGTATCTACTGGCCAATTAAAAACCACGATATCATTTTGTGCTATATCTTGAAATCCTGGAATTCTTAAATAGGGTAGAGATAGCTTATTAATGAAAGATGTGTTTCTATTTTCAACATTATCATCATATAAGTATGATTTTGTGTTTATTACAGGTATCGTATCATGTACCATAGGTGCTGCAATAGTAGACATTGGAACACGTGCGCCATAATGAAATTTACTTACAAACAGGAAATCGCCCACCAAAAGGGATTTTTCAAGAGAAGAAGTAGGAATGGTGTAAGGTTGTATAATATAAGTGTGCACAACAGTGGCAGCAACAATAGCAAAAAGAATTGAACTTACCCAGTCTCCTAAAGGTGTTCTTGGTTGTAAACTACGTTCGCTTATATAGTTAACATCAGTTGCATAGTTTAGATAGTAATTATAAAAACCTAATGAAAATAATGCTAGAAATGTATCTGTTGGCGTGTTTTTGCCAAAACTTCTGGCTGTTTCAACCCAAACAACAGGGAACATAATTAAGTTTACAATAGGAAGAAATAATAAAATTGTCCAATACCAGGGACGGTTTATTATTTTCATTAATACCACAGCGTTGTATACAGGAACAAAAGCCTCCCAAGCTTGCCTATTTGCTTTAATATATAATTTCCAAGTTCCTAATCCATGAATAACTTGAATGATTAGGATTACTATAAGCCAATTTGATAATGCCATATAATTTTGTTTTGTCTTTTAATTTGTAGGTAACAGCAATGCTATGTTACGCTCATTACAGTTTTTAACCTATGTTTAACACATCTTTCATTGAAAAGATACCGGTTTTATCTTTGAGCCATTCGGCTGCTACAACGGCACCTAGTGCAAAACCTTCTCGGTTATGCGCTATGTGTTCAATATTTATTGTGTCGGTTGGGCTGTTGTATGAAACAGTATGCGTTCCGGGTACATCTTCAACACGTTTAGCAGTAATAGGGATACTGTTTTCTTTATTTGATACTAAATTCCAATCGCTATAGTTAGGGTGTTCTGCAATTATGGATTCGGCAAGTGTAATAGCTGTGCCGCTAGGAGCATCTAATTTTTTAGTATGGTGAATTTCTTCCATAGATACGTTGTAAGCATCTAAATTAGCCATCATTTTAGCTAATTGTTTGTTGAGTTCGAAGAATATATTTACTCCTAAACTGAAGTTAGAAGCATAAATAAAGGCGCCTTTTTCTTCTTCGCAGATGGCTTTAGCTTTCTCGTAATTTTCTAACCAACCTGTAGTTCCAGATATAACCGGAACACCATGTTTGATACATTTTACAATATTGAAAAATGCAGCAGTTGGAACACTAAAATCTATAGCTACATCAGCTTCAGTAATATCGTATCCTGCTTCGTCATTTGTTTTTATAACAATTTCATGGCCACGTTCAAGTGCTATTTTTTCAATAGTTTGGCCCATTCTTCCATATCCTAAAAGAGCGATTTTCATGCTTAAAATTTATAGTTAATAGTGATTCCTAGATCTCCTTTATAGTCAAATTCATTAATTTTATAATGCGGTTTGAAGGATAAGTTATCATCCACGTTGTATTGCAAGAGGTGAGCATCAACATTAGCCCATATTATATTTAGTGCGTAAATACCAACCGTAACCAATAATGATATTTCACGATTACGACTAAGTGTTTTTTGAGCTTCTCTTAAACCATCGTCTGTAATTGTGTTATAAAATTCATCGTCTGTAAAACCAGCCAATCGTCTTTTATAGGCGTCTCTATATCGGTTGTATTCTTTGTTATTGTCTAAATAGAAATAAATACCGGTTCCTAACCCTGCGTAAATAATAGGTATTTTCCAATATTCACCTAAATGTGCATGTCCTAACCCTGGCAGTACAGCTGAGTAAAATGCAGCTCTTGCTGGTGATAATGGATCTATAGGATCTGTAATTACTGCTGTTGATGTTACTTGTAAATTTTCAGAATCTTCGGTAAGTACTTCTTTTTTATCTTTGGAGTTTTCTTCCTCTTGCGCCCAGGAGTTGGAGCAAAAAGCTAAAATAACAAGTATTGCTATGGCATATTTATTTAGCACCTTTTACTAATTTTATAATGCGATTAAAGTCTTCTTCAGAATGAAAGGGAATCGAAATATTTCCTTTACCATTTTTAGCTACTTTTACATTTATTTTATGCCCAAAGTAATTAGAAAATTCATTGATGCCTTCTTTTACATAAGTTGGAACCGTTTCTTTTTCTTTAGCTTTTTTTGCGGGTTTACCTGTTTGAAATTCACGTACAAGAGTTTCTGTATCTCTAACAGACAACCTGTTTGTAATAATTTTTTCGTAAATGTCTAGTTGAACACTTTGATCTTCAATTGTAATAATAGCACGACCATGCCCCATGGATATAAAGCCATCTCGCATACCCGTTTGGATAATAGGGTCTAACTTTAATAAGCGTAAATAGTTGGCTATTGTAGATCGTTTTTTTCCTACACGATCACTCATTTGTTCTTGAGTTAGGTTAATTTCATCAATTAATCGTTGATAGGAAAGCGCTATTTCAATAGGATCTAAATCTTGACGTTGAATATTTTCAACCAAGGCCATTTCTAACGATTCTTGGTCGTTAGCAATACGTATGTAAGCCGGTATTGTTTCTAAGCCTAATAATTTCGAGGCACGAAAACGGCGTTCTCCAGATACTAATTGAAATTTATTGAACTCTAATTTTCTAACTGTTATAGGTTGTATAACACCTAATTCTTTAATAGATGTAGCGAGTTCTCTTAATGTTTCTTCATTAAAATTAGTACGCGGTTGAAACGGGTTAATTTCAATGGTATCAATATCTAATTCAACAATATTACCAATAACTTGATCGGCATTTTTGTCCTGACTAGAGTTTATATCGTTCGATGGGTCTTTTAATAATGCGGATAAACCTCTGCCTAAAGCTTGTTTCTTCGTCGCCTTCGCCATGTTTTAGGAGTTTTTATTAATAATTTCTTTTGCCAAACTTAAGTAATTAGAGGCACCTTTACTGCTTGCATCGTAATTAATAATGCTTTCACCATAACTAGGTGCTTCACTTAAACGAACGTTACGTTGAATAATTGTTTGAAAAACCATATCGTTAAAATGCTTTTGCACTTCTTCTACAACTTGGTTAGATAAACGCAATCTAGAGTCATACATGGTTAACAATAGCCCTTCAATATCTAAATCTGAATTATGAATCTTTTGAACACTTTTTATTGTGTTTAAAAGTTTTCCTAAGCCTTCTAAAGCAAAATATTCACACTGAATAGGAATAATAACTGCATGAGCAGCTGTTAACGCATTTAATGTTAATAAGCCTAGAGATGGAGCACAGTCTATTAAAATATAGTCGTAATCATCAACAATATCACCTAATGCTTTTTTCAGCATATACTCGCGTTGATCTTTATCTACTAACTCAATTTCTATAGCAACAAGATCTATATGAGCAGGAATTATATCTAAATTAGGCGTTTCGGTTTTTTGTACTGCTTCTTTAGCAATATTTGTATGTTCAAGTAACTGGTAGGTTCCAATCTCCACAGTTTCAACATCAATTCCTAATCCCGATGTAGCATTTGCCTGTGGATCAGCATCTATAAGTAATACTTTTTTTTCAAGCACACCTAGGGAAGCAGCTAAATTTACAGATGTTGTTGTTTTTCCAACACCGCCTTTTTGATTAGCTATTGCTATTATTTTGCCCATTAATTAGTTTGATTTAATTACGCGTAAAAATACAATTATTTGCGGTTTTAGAAAATGGAAGTTGTTAACAAAGCTTAAATATTTCCTTGTTTATCTTGTGTAGCTAATGTGCAATAGGTGTTTAACTATGGAAAATTTAATTCGTTATTTTTTTTAAAGTCTTTATTGGGTGATAAATCTTGAAAATAAGTATGCTTTCTGAATGGGGTTTTTAGTGTCCTATTTATAGTTATGAGGCTGTATGTGAGGGTTCTGTTGTAGTTTTTATTAGGTTTCAGGCATCTAATAAGTAGATAGTGTAAAAAAGAAATAACTAGCTTCTAATTCAGTGTTTTGCTTGAATTAGAAGCTAGTTATTTTATTGAAAAAGGTAAGGTTTAACTATTGCTTAGAAGCAGTATGTTAATTTAAATTGTAAGCTTGATACATCGTAACTTTGGTTATTTTGTGCTGATACTGACGAATTATCTACTTCAAATTTCATTTTTGGTTGGTAAATAAAAGCAGCTTCTATATTTTGGTTGAAAACATTAATAAAACTACCAACTGTAAAATTATAAGAAAGTAAACTATTTGCATCGTAATTTAAATCATGGGAAGGTTGCTTGTCTGTTACAGAAGACATGTTGTTAACTATAAGACCTCCTTTAGCACCAATAAATGGCGAAAACGTTTTGTTTTCTAAACGAAACATATAGTTTATACCAACCAAAGCAGAGTAGTACCCTGTTTCATTGAATATAATGTCTGATACTTGTTGATCTTTAGGGAAAAAATAATCAAAAGCTAAGTCGAAAAAGATACCACTATCGTTAGGGTTTGTAAATACATATAATTTTGCACCAACTGAAGGTGTGTTAATACCTGTACTTGAGTTACTTACAAATTTTTCAAAATCAGTAGTCATAAATGCGTAACCTAAAGATATACCAAATGCAATTTTATCGCTTTGTACTTTAGAATCTTCAACTGCTTGTTTAGGGATGATGATATTCTCAGATTTATTACAGTCATTATAACTTAAAACAAGTTGTTCAAGTACACTAGGTGTAATCATGTCTTTATTGGCATATGCCATGTCTTGAGTTGATTGGCATTTGTTTATGTACACGCTAATAATACCATAATCTAAAGTATTGTCTATTGTGTTGTAGTCTTTATAAGGTACTTTTCTTACTTCAAACTCGTCTTTAATTAAAAAGTAATCGTTACCACCTTTGTAAAGTGTTAAATCTCCAGAGATTAATTCTTCAAAAAATATGTTCTGCCTGTTGTAAGCTTGAATTGTATATTTTACATCATCTAAAATTACATAGTTGATATTTCTTACATCTTCTGTAGTTGTACTGCCATCTACTTCCGATTGGGTTGTAACACCAATAATATAATTGTTGGAATTGTATTCCAATTTACCCAAAGCTGTTTTGGTTGTACCATCAGCTTTGTTTAATTCCATGGTTTTGAAGTTTTGAGAAAACATTGTGCTAACAAATAGCAAAAGTAAAACTGTAAGGGATTTCTGGCTCATTTTTTATTATTCAATTATTAATATATCTAAAATTTTAATTGCTGCATCACTAATTTTTGTTCCTGGTCCGAATACAGCAACAGCACCTGCGTCAAACAAGTATGGGTAATCTTGTTTAGGGATAACACCACCTACAATAACCATAATATCTTCGCGGCCATAGGCTTTTAATGCTTCTATAACTTGAGGAACTAATGTTTTATGCCCTGCTGCTAACGATGAAACTCCTAATATGTGAACGTCGTTCTCAACGGCTTGTTTAGCTGCTTCTTGCGGTGTTTGAAAAAGCGGTCCAATATCAACGTCAAAACCAACATCGGCATATCCTGTGGCAACCACTTTAGCGCCACGATCATGACCATCTTGCCCCATTTTAGCAATCATTATTCTAGGTCTCCTACCTTCTTGTTCTGCAAATTTATCAGCTAAAGCTTTTGCTTTACTAAAAGACGCATCATTTTTTATTTCCTTACTGTACACACCTGAAAAAGATTTTATTTGAGCTTTGTAACGGCCAAATGCAACTTCCAAAGCATCACTAATTTCACCTAAAGTAGCACGTTTGCGTGCTGCATCAACGGCTAAAGCTAATAAATTTTCTGAATTTGTTTTTGCAGCTATTGTTAATTTTTCAAGAGCTTGATTTACTTGTTCGGTATCTCTTTCTGCTTTAATTTTATCTAAACGCTGAATTTGAGATCTTCTAACGGTTTGATTATCTACTTCTAAGGTGGTTATTGGAGCTTCTTCAGCTAGTCGGTATTTGTTAACACCAACAATTATATCTTGGCCAGAATCTATTCGGGCTTGCTTACGAGCAGCAGCTTCTTCAATACGAAGTTTCGGAATTCCAGCTTCTATAGCTTTGGTCATTCCGCCTAACTCGTCTACTTCTTCAATAAGTTTCCAAGCCTTTTCAGCAATATCATGTGTTAGTTTTTCAACATAGTAACTTCCAGCCCAAGGATCTACTGTTTTGGTTATTTGAGTTTCTTCTTGCAGGTATATTTGAGTGTTTCTAGCTATTCTAGCAGAAAAATCGGTTGGTAACGCTATGGCTTCATCTAAGGCATTTGTGTGTAAACTTTGGGTGCCGCCAAAAGCAGCAGCTGAAGCTTCAATACAAGTACGCGCTACATTATTAAAAGGGTCTTGTTCAGTAAGACTCCATCCTGAAGTTTGACAATGCGTACGTAAAGCTAGCGACTTTTCATTTTTAGGATTAAATGGTTTTATGAGTTTAGCCCAAAGCATACGTGCTGCACGCATTTTAGCAATTTCCATAAAATGATTCATACCAATAGCCCAGAAAAAAGATAAACGCGGTGCAAAAGTATCTATATCCATACCGGCTTCTAAGCCTTTTTTTACGTATTCTAATCCGTCAGCTAGAGTATAGGCAAGTTCTATGTCGCAGGTAGCTCCTGCTTCCTGCATGTGATAACCAGAAATACTAATGCTATTAAATTTAGGCATGTATTTACTTGTGTATTCAAATATATCAGAGATAATTTTCATAGATGGTGTAGGGGGGTAGATGTAAGTATTCCTAACCATAAATTCTTTTAAAATATCATTCTGTATGGTACCTGCTAATAATTCGGGTTTTACACCTTGTTCTTCGGCAGCAACAATATAAAAGGCCATTATTGGAAGAACTGCACCATTCATGGTCATAGAAACACTCATCTTATCTAATGGAATTTCATCAAATAAAATTTTCATGTCCTCTACAGAATCGATAGCTACTCCAGCTTTTCCAACATCACCTACAACACGTTCGTGGTCTGAATCATAACCTCTGTGTGTAGCTAAATCAAAAGCAACAGATAATCCTTTTTGCCCTGCTGCTAAGTTGCGCTTATAGAATGCATTACTATCTTCGGCAGTAGAAAACCCGGCATATTGTCTAATAGTCCATGGTCTTCTTACATACATCGTACTGTAAGGACCTCGTAAATTAGGAGGTATTCCAGCAACAAAATTTAGATGTTCAAGATTAGCAATATCGCTTTTTGTGTAAATAGATTTTACCGGAATATCTTCAGCAGATAAAAAGGTGTCCTGATTGTTGGGTTCAACGTTATTTGAAGCTTCACCTAATTGAATATGTTGAATATCTTTACGATTCATAAATATTGATTTTTAGATAATTGTTACAAAAAAAAGCTGCGTATTACTGCTTTGATGTGTTTACAATTATTGGTTTTTCTGTAACTAAAGCAGGGTCTATATCTTGAATTTGTTCATAATACATATTGAATGCTATAAACAAGGCAAAATATTTATCCTTATCGGCGTTCTTGATATATTTTTGAAAAGGTGGTGCTAAAATATCAGGACGAACACTATTGGTTACCGTTAATGAATTTATTGTTTTAACAAGCGATTGTGTTGGAAAATTTTCCATAACACATTTAAAAACAGGTGCGTTATAGTTAAAACTTTGATTGTTACTATCCCATAAGTTTGGTTCCAATTTTAAGGCTTCTAAAACCTTAAGAGCATGTGGGGAAGTAATATCTTGATAGGATATTTCTTTTCTATTAACTTCCCTTAAAAACAAGGAGTAAGCGCCTTTTAATGTTGAATTGCCACTTCTGTAGTAACTATATATGTCGTTTTCAAAAGTGTATAATGCTTCGTTAAAAAGGTTGTTGTTTAAATCGCTACAAGTAATTACCTGTGTTTCATTGGCGAATTTGTAACTTGAAATAGGTAAAGGCTCGTTTGTGTTGCAGCTAACAAGTACCAAAACCAATAAGCCGATTGTAAGCTTTGAAAAGAGTTTCATAATAATTATTCTAATTTTAAGCGTTCTTGCTCAACGTTTTCAGCAAGTCGTTTTTCTATTATTGGTTCTAAAAGTGTTTTTCTTGAGTGGGTTTTAACAAAGGGAAACAGCTCTAATTCATTAGCCATTTTATCGGCTTTATTAGGGTGTTTATTGGTGCCTAATAAGGTTATTTCTCCAGAGTCAAACTGATCTTGTTCCTTAGTAGCACTTTCTTTTATTTTTCTTTGAATAATCCCTTCTTTTAGTTGCTTTAAAAAACCGCCTTGGGCTTCAATATCTTTAAATAATTCAAGAGCTTTTTCAGCCAACTGATTTGTTAGAGACTCTATGTAATAAGTTCCATCAGCTGGGTTTTTAACCTGATCAAAATAGCTTTCGTTTTTTAGGACAAGCAATTGATTGCGGGCAATACGATCTCCAAATTCATTATTTTTATGATATAGGGCGTCGTAAGGCATGTTTGAAATGGTATTTGCGCCTCCTAAAATGGCACTCATACATTCGGTAGTTGTACGCAACATATTGGTGTTGTAGTCGTAAATTGTTTTATTACGCTTGGTTGGTAGTGCAAATACGTGACAGGACGTATTAAAGCCGAAATCGGCAGCTAGTGCTTGATAAAGGATGCGTAAAGCACGAATTTTAGCAATTTCAAAAAAGTAATTAGATCCTATTGCAATTTCAAATACAGGGGTGAATACGTCCTTTTCTTTTTGAGTAAGTTTATCATTTAAAATATTTAAATACTCACTTAAATGAGCTAGAGCGTAAGCTAGTTGTTGAACAATATTAGCTCCAGCATTTTGATATAAAGTTGTGTCAATACTAACCGTTTTTGTAAGTTTAGCAATGCTAATAAAAGACTTATTGTCAGCTTCTAGATTTGTATACCAATTTCCGCTACGTGCTAAATTGCCTATAATATCATTTAAAATAGTTATGTTTTTAATGTTATTAGAGTCGGTAATATTTTCAACATAACTTTCAGATAGAAATTGTAATTCAACAAGTACGTTTGTTGCGTTTAAATCAATATTCTCCAGAAGTTCTTGTATTGCTATTGTATCATTAGGTATGATAAACTTAATGCTTTGCGCACCATTTTTAATGGCAGATAGGGCAATGTTATTAGCAACATCTAGTTGTTGGACAAAAATAGTTTGACATATATTCCAAGACGTTGTTGGGCAATTAGTAGGACTACCTTTTAATGTTTCCTGATGGTAAAAAGGTTTAACGTTAATTCCTTCATTGCTTTGCCAGATAAGGGTGTCATTATAATCAGCACCTTTTAAATCGGCTTGAATTTTATGTTTCCATTCTTTGGCGGAAACTTCTGGAAACTCATTAAATAGCTTTTTAGTCATTTTTATGTTCTTTTGGAATACTATCTTCATATTCAATTATAAAGATTTCTTCATTTTCTTTCTTCATATAGTACTTTTCCCGAGCCAATTTTTCAACACCGTATTCATTGTTTAATTCCTTGATGGCTTTTTGATCTTTTAGAATTTCTTTCTTATAATAATCTTTTTCCATTTCTAAGGCTTCAATATCTGCATTTAACTCACGATGAATTAAATACGAATTGGAGTCGAAAAAGAGCATCCATACCGTAAATACCACAAATATTAATATAAAAATATTTTTGAAAGGTTTTAAATATTTGCGATTAAACTTAGGCATTATGCTAAACGTTGATTGATTATGGTTTTAACGATATCTACAGCTACTGTATTGTACTTGTTATTCGGGATAATAATGTCAGCAAATTCTTTCATAGGGTCTATGAATTGCTGATGCATAGGTTTTAACGTGTTTTGGTAGCGACTCAGTACTTCGTCTAAATCACGGCCACGTTCGGTAATATCGCGTTTTAAACGACGGATAAGGCGTTCGTCACTATCGGCGTGAACAAATATTTTAATATCAAACATTTCTCGTAATTCGGGATTGGTTAAAATTAAAATACCTTCAACTATCATAACTTTTCTTGGGTGTGTTAAAATAGTGTCTCCGGTTCTGTTATGTTTTATAAAAGAATAAACAGGCTGATGGATATCATTTCCTTTTTTTAATTCTTTTAAGTGTTCCTCAATAAGTTCAAAATCAATAGATCTTGGATGATCAAAATTTATTTTAACGCGTTCATCAAAAGATAAATGAGTTGTGTCTTTATAATATGAATCTTGAGATAAAACACCAACTTCTCCTTCAGGAAGCTGATCTAAAATTTGATTTACAACGGTGGTTTTCCCACAGCCAGTACCACCGGCTATACCAATAATAAGCATGTATATTAATTTAGTTATGGCTACAAATTTAGTTATTTACTATGGAATTTATCGGTTGAATTATTTAAAGTTATAGTACTCTTAGGTTTTTATTGATTTTCTGGGACAATTTTAACAATGCCCAAATTTTCAACACCTACATATATATATCCATCAGGGGCTTGTATAACAGAACGCACCCGACCTATTCCTTCTAATAGGCGTTCTTCTTTAATTATAGTCTTATCGTCTAAATAACAGTTGTTTAAATATTGAAATTTTAATGAACCTATAAGAATATTACCATGCCATTCTGGGTATTTATCGGAAGTCACGAATGTCATACCACTAGGCGCAATGGAAGGATCCCAATAATGTATCGGGTTTGTTACACCATCCATGGTTGTTTGGTTGCTAATGATGCTACCTGAATAATTTTTACCAAATGTAACTTTCGGCCAACCATAATTGGCTCCAGCGTTAATAATATTTAATTCATCGCCTCCTTTAGGTCCGTGCTCGTGACTCCATATTGCATTTGTATTTGGATGTAGAGCAAGGCCTTGCGGATTACGATGCCCATAGGAATAAATAGCTGTTTTGGCATTTCTTGTTTTAAAAAAAGGATTTGTTTCCGGTATGCTTCCATCATCATTTAATCGGTAAATTTTACCACCATCTCTTGTAATATCTTGAGGGTTTTTATCTCTTTCATATCGGTCCCCTATGCTGAAATACAAGAAGTTTTTTTTGTCAAATGCCAACCTTGAACCAAAATGCTGACCTGCCCTAGTATTGGGGGAGGCTTTGTATAAAAGTTGAAAATTGATTACAGTATTTTCTTTAATTTTAAATCTCGAAATAGCTGTGTGGCCTCCATTTTGAGGTCCTTCAGTTGACGCGAAAGATGTGTAAATCCAGCCGTTATTTATATAATCGGGGTGAAGTATGATATCCATCAGACCACCTTGTTCATTAGTATATACTTTAGGAAAGCCAGAAATTTCAATTTTTTCACCGTTTTTAAAATGTAGTAGCTGTCCTTTTTTTTCAGTTATCAGCATGGTGTTGTCGGGAAGGAAAGTAAAACCCCATGGAATCTCTAAATTAGGTACGATAATATCATATTTATACGCTTTTTTTGTTTGTTTTTGATTTTGACCACATGCCAAAATACTTGTCAAACTAATAAAAATAAGGATGTAAGTGTATGATTTCATGGTGTATAGGATATCTGTTTAAAAATAAGAAAAAAATGTTGCATGGTTATAAAGAAAAGCTATATATTTGCACCTCGGTTTTGGAAATATTCAAAACAGAAAAGATAACCACTCGGGGTGTAGCGTAGCCCGGTTATCGCGCCGCGTTTGGGACGCGGAGGTCGCAGGTTCGAATCCTGCCACCCCGACATATTAAGCCTAAAATCTTTTGATTTTAGGCTTTTTTTATGCCTATTATTTTCTATTGTTCCACGAGCAGCCTAAAATAATGTAATATCCAAAATCGTTGTTAGACCAAGCTACATCAATACCCATTCGTATTTTAAATTTTCTAGCTATTAAATATCTAAAGCCAGTTCCATAATTATAAATCACATCGGAATCTGAAAATTGTTCATCTTCTTTAACCGCTTTGGCTAGTCCGCCAAACCCCACCAAACTCCAACGTGTTGTAAAATCATAGCGTTGTTCGGTTTCCACAAGGTGTGTAGAGCGACCTTGATAGCGCATTTTAGGGACGCCGCGTAAGTTAATATATGGTTCCGTATAAAAAGGCGAGTCGTTAAACTGAAATTCTGAAGCCCAACGAAAGCCACTAACTAATTGAGGAATAAATTGATGGAAATATTGTGCTGATAACTCTAAATTTCCAAAATTATAATCACTACCTGTCCAATCTGCGTTAAAATGATAAGTGGCATTTACAAGAAAGCCATTATCTGGTGTGAAAATATTATCTCTGTTATCAAATTCTATTACAATTCCGGGACTACTTAAATTGCTTTTTAAAGATTTTTCATCAACAAAATCTGGCAGATTAGTAAATTCAAATTCGGGTGTAATTTCATTTTTTAAAAATAAATATTCAACACCAACAAAAAGCCCTGAGTTTTTAATTTCTTTCATAACCGATAGCACAATAGGAAGCGATTTAAAATTAAAAGCAAACTTTTTTTCACCTAAAAGCGGAATGGTTCTGTAAAAATCCATGTTAACGGATGCATAAGCCATCATAGCTTGATATTTTATGCCGTACTGTGGAAGTGAGGCTGTTCTAAAGGCACCAACCATCCAAGTGTTATTAGCAGTGTATCCGCCAAAAACCGATGTTATATTTGGTGGTGTGTATTTACCTGGAGTCTGATGTTTATTGGGGCTGATAAATATGGGTGAAATAACGCCTCCTATATTCCCTAAAGCAGGTTCCGTAATGGGTTGGATTAAAGGAATGAAACCTTTAGGGTTTAACAGAAAATCGCTAAAATCTAGTTTGTTATCTAGAGAGTCTCGAAGGGCACTCTTTTTATTAGTTTGAGAAAAACTACTTTGTTGTGCAAAGCATAAACAGATAATAATAAGTGTGTGTATAATTTTTTTCATTTGTTACTGGTAATGCCTAATTTAAGAGTTTAAGTCCGTTAATTTAGGTGTTATTTTTTTATTAGAACTTTTGAATTTTAAAATTTTCAATTTTTTATCTAATAATTTAAACGTTAATGTTTTAATAAGAGCCTAACTCCCTATGGTATTCCGACTAATAATTGTTAGTTTTGCGCAAAATTAAATTAAAAATATTTTTTATGAGTCATGTAAAAGAAAATGATACTGTTCAAGTTCATTATACAGGAAAATTAAGTAGTGGTCAAGTTTTTGATAGTTCTGCAGATAGGGAGCCATTAGAATTTACTTTAGGTCAAGGTATGTTAATTCCTGGTTTTGAAAAAGCCGTTTTAGAAATGAAGGTTAACGACAAGAAAACGGTTGTTATCGACAAAGCTGAGGCTTACGGTGATGTTCAGAAAGAATTATTTCATGAAGTGAAAAAAGATCAGTTACCTCAAGATATTAAGCCAGAAGTTGGAATGGGCTTAGCTTCTAAAAATCCAGATGGTACAGAACACCAATTTCGTGTTGCTGCTGTTAACGATGATCATATTATTGTAGATGGGAATCACCCACTTGCAGGTCAAGATTTAACTTTCGATTTAGAGTTAGTGGCTATTAAATAAATTTAGCCTTATAATCATTATAAAAAGCTTGGGTTCGCTCAAGCTTTTTTTATGTTTAAAAATTACTGTATTCCTAAATTATGATATTATTTTTTTAAGTCTTTGTAATTAAATTATAAAACAAGTCAAATAGCTAGTAGAAGTTCTTGAAATTTCTTAAATTTAATTTCAAAACACGATTTATTTATATAAAATATATGGGTGTTTACAGAGACGCGTAATAATTTTTTAAAAACAGAGAAGACATGAGTAAAGAGAGTAGTGCTATATTAGGTATTTTAACAGGAACAGCAATAGGAGTGACATTAGGTATTTTATTTGCACCTGATAAAGGGGTGAATACTAGAAAGCGACTTGTAAACGAAGCAGAGCAAGCGCGTCATAAAATTCAAGATGAAGCTCAAAACTTAAAACAGCAAATGGCTGATACTGTTTCAAATAAAAAAGAGAATTTTGATGAACAGTTAGA
Organism: Algorimicrobium bowmanii; assembly: GCF_054031195.1. The sequence goes on along the minus strand of NZ_CM132929.1, from coordinate 2,237,823 downwards.
ATCTATTGTTGATGATGTGAGTCATAAAACAGAAGATGTAATTACAAGTTTAGAAAAAAAATTAAGCGAATTAAAGGCTAAAAATAAAAAGTTCCAAAAAGCATAATTGCATGAATATTTTTGAATCCATTAATGATACAACGGGGAAGTTTTCTGACGCAGGAGAAACCTATGTTAAAAAGTCACATGAATACTTCAAACTCAAAGTTTTTCAACAGTTAACAGCTTCCATAAGTTTAGTCGCTAAGGTGTTAATAGTAGGAGGTTTGTTAGCTATAGGTATGTTTTTTCTTGCTTTTGCTGTTGCATTAGCATTAGGGGAGTGGTTAAACAGTTTAGCTTTAGGGTATTTAATTGTAGCCGCTGTGTTTTTAATTTCCACATGGATTATTTATTTAAAACGCCACTTAATAAATAGTAAAATTATATCAAGTTTGTCTTCTAAATTTTTTGATTCATAATGAAGAAACCGTACCAATCTTTTTCCGAAATAGAAACCGATTTAAAACGTTTAGATTTAGAACGTAAAATTGCTTTTGAAGAAATGAAACTTCTTAAAACGGAGTTTAAGGCTGAGTTAAAGCCTGTAAATTGGGTAGGAACCCTATTAAACGTAGGAAGTAAATATGGTTTTTACTACCTTCTGAAACGCTTGTTTAGATAGCGTACATAAATTTACTAAGCCCATGTATTTAACATGGGCTTTTTTTGCTTTCTAATGTAGATTATAGCTTTAGCGCTAATGATTTTATGTTTCGAGGCATTTTTTTTTAATGTTTGGCGGTAAATTTGATTGAATCAAAAAAAAACAATAATTATGAAAAAATTAAAAACAATAATGGCTATGTGCCTTCTTTTTATATCGGTAGGCGCTATAGCACAAAACGACAAAGACAAAAAAATAATGGCAGATGCTAAAAAAGCAAAAACAGCACTTATTGAAAGAGATGCTGGTTTTGAGAAGTTTTTTAATAATTCGGCAGGATATGTTATTTTTCCTAATGTTGGGAAAGGTGGTTTAATTATCGGTGGCGCTAGTGGAAATGGTGTTGTTTACGATAAGGGAAACCCGATAGGTATGGCAGATTTAAAAGAAATTAGCGTTGGACTTAAAGCCGGAGGTCAGGCAATTACTGAGGTTATATTTTTTGAAACGGAAACTGCTTTGGAGAAGTTTAAAGAAGGTGATTTTGAGTTTTCAGCCGAGGCTTCTGCAGTTGCAGTAGATCAAGGAGCTTCTAAAAATGCAAATTATTCCGATGGTGTAGCTGTTTTTACAATGCCTAAAAAAGGACTTATGGCTGATGCATCTGTTGGAGGTCAAAAATTTAGTTATAGCCCATTTAAAATGTAACTAATAGCTTTCTAAATTTACAAGGTTGGCTATATGTCAACCTTTTTTTTGCTAATAATTTCAAGTAAGTTGATCTAAATGTTACTTTATTATGAACCACTCAACTAATATCTATATCCATGACTTCTATTAATTCCCATAGTTTTAAATTAAAAGATCTTCCAACTTTAATACGAGATACGTATAAGGCATGGGAAGCAAATAATCCATTTCGATTAAGTGCTGTTGTGGCTTATTATGCCGTTTTATCCTTACCAGGTTTGCTGGTTATTATTATAAATTTGGTTGGTTACTTTTGGGGTGTTGAAATTGTTCAGGGACAGTTAACAAATGAGATTTCTAGTGCGTTAGGAAGTAATGCAGCAGACTCCATTCAGAGTATGATGGTGGAAACACAAAATAGCGAGAAAAGTACATTGGCAACCATTTTAGGTGTTGGAACATTAATTTTTGGTGCTACTGGAGTTTTTTATCATTTACAGCTATCACTCAATCAGATTTGGCAAATAGACTCGGAAAACAATATGAGTTTCGGAAAAATGCTATTGGATAGAGCGCGTAGTTTTGCATTTATTTTAGCAATTGGATTTTTAATGCTAGTTAGTTTTTTGGTGACAGCTGCTATTTCGGTTTTAAACGATTTCATTCAAAGTCTCTTTCCTGAATTGGTAGTTTACATAGCCTTTTTATTCGATTTTTTAATATCGGTTGGAGTAATTACCTTACTTTTTGCGCTTATATTTAAATTTCTTCCCGATGCACAGATTAGGTGGAAAACCGTTTGGATTGGTGCTTTTATAACCGCAGTATTATTTGTTTTAGGTAAGTTTTTATTAGGGTTGTATTTTGGTCAGGCTAATCCAGGATCTACTTATGGTGCTGCCGGAACCATTGTGTTAATCTTACTTTGGGTGTCTTATTCTTGTTTAATTTTGTTTTTCGGCGCTCAGTTTACTTGGGTGTTTTCCGAACGTTATGGTTTAGGTATTCAGCCAAGCTCTAGTAAATCTAGCACCGATTTGGAATAAAAAAAAACACTCCTAAAAAATAGGAGTGTTTTAATAGTTGCTAATTGGGGAATTAAACTACCATTCTTTTATTTCTTTTTCAATGTCTTCGCGTGTTTTTCCTGTTTTTTCTTGAATACGCCCAACCATTTCATCAAACTTACCTTCAGCGTATGTTACATCGTCATCAGTAAGTTCACCGTATTTTTGTTTAAAATCGCCTTTAACTTGTTTCCATTTTCCTTCTAATTGATCTTTATTCATAATTATTTTTTTAAATTAATATTTTAACTTTAATACTGTAAAATTATTAATATTTATTCTTGAAAATGAACGCTATACAATAAAAAATGTGTGCAATTCAAAATACTGTATCGATTTTATGACAGTCATATTTTTTCGGATAGGATTAACTAGATTGAATGAAATAATTGATCTTGTTACTAACATTAAACATGTGAATTATGAGTAAATCAAGTATTAAAAATGAAGATCAGTACGAGGCTTTAAGAGATAAAGGCTATAGTAAAGAAAAATCGGCACGAATTGCTAATTCACCTAATTCAGGAACTAAAGGAGGTCATGCTAAGCCTTACGAAGAATGGACAAAAGCAGAATTATATGAGCAAGCCCAAAATGTTGATATTGAAGGACGTTCAATGATGGATAAATCTGAACTAATTAACGCTTTAAGAACTAATTAAAAACTACTTTAAACTAAACAAAATCTATTATGACTATAATTCCACCAAAAGTAATTCGTCAGCTATTTTTACTATTGCTAATTGTATTGGTATGTTCCTTGATTTTTCGGGAAATGATGCCGTATTTGTCTGGTGTTTTAGGCGCTATAACTATTTATGTTTTATTACGTAAAACAATGGCTAAATTGGTGAAACGTGGGTGGAATGCTAGTTTAGCAGCTGTTTTTTTAATGGTTATTTCATTTTTTTCTATTTTACTACCAATAGCAGGAGCTGCTATTATGTTAGGTAATAAAGTTTCTGAAGCTGTTAGCAATTCCGAACGTATAACTAAGATTGTTAAAAAACAATTAACAGAAATTGAAGCTCAGTTTGGGTATGATTTAAGTTCTCAAATTGATGCCTCAGCAATATCTAGTTGGTTGTCAAAAAACTTGCAAAACGTAGCTGGTGGTACTTTTGATACTGTTATAGCAATATCCATTATGTATTTTATGCTGTTTTATATGTTTACAAATAGAAAACAGTTGCGTGAATCTTTGATGGACTATATTCCTATTAATAAAGATAATTTAAAGCTTGTAGGAAACGAAATGCATGCCATGGTTCGAGCTAATGCTATTGGGATTCCGCTAGTTGCAATAGCACAAGGTGTTGTAGCATTAATAGGTTTTTTAATTTTTGGTATAGAAGCGCCATTCTTTTGGGCAGTAATCGTTACAATAGGTTCAATGGTTCCATTTGTGGGGAATATGTTAGGAACACTTCCCGTTTTTATTTTAACGATGGCTAGTGGTGATAATTTTGCAGCATGGGGCGTTTTAATATATGGAATAGTAGTTGTTGGCTCAACAGATAATCTTATTCGGTTGTTTGTAATTCAAAAACTAGATGATGTTCATCCATTAATTACCTTGATAGGTGTTATTATAGGAATTCCTTTATTTGGCTTTATTGGGTTAATATTTGGACCTTTATTGATTAGTTTGTCCTTGGTTATTATTCGTATTTATAAAAAAGAATACGCTACTACAAACTAACTTTATCAAATCTGTAAAGTAATTTTAAACTCCCAAAAGAATGACTCTGAGTTCTGTCAAACTCTCCAGTATTGAATTGTATGTTGAAAGCTAATGCAAATCGCTTATACGAATAATAAACTCCGGCATGAGCAGTAAAAATATAATGATCAATTTTTGTTTTAGGCCTAGATAAATCTGAATTAAAAATATTTCCTTGAATAGTTGCATTGTATCCTGAAATTCTAAAACCAGCACCATAATCTACAAACCATTCAGCTTGTTTGTTATTTGAAAATAAGCCATTTTGAGTAGCAATTGAGGCATTGATTTTATTGAACTGACCAAGTCTGAAAGATATCTTAGGCCATAAATACGTATTTATATTACCAATTGATGCGTCAACAGAAGCATAGGTGTCAATGAATCCTAAGCTATAAATTTCGTGAGCATAGGTTCCTAGAATATTAATTCCAAACTGATTTGGTAATTGTTCGCTCCAATCAACTGTTTCATCACCAGAAATGTTTTCATGAAAGTAATTTTGTAAAGCACCGGCTTGAGACGCTCGCCCTAATATACCGATTTCCGTTCCTATATTTAAATACGATTTATCAAAAATGTAATTGCTGTGAAATTCAATATAACTCCAGCCAGCGTATGGTCTTTCAATTATCTCATCGTCTTGATCACCATCATTTCTGTAATTGGGGGTATAAGCTTCAATATTCGCTCCTGCTATAAAAGACTGGCCTAGCTTATTACTAAATAAGCCACTTATAAAATTGGTTTCATTGGCTTTCCATCTATATCTAGCGCTTACTCCATAGGTATAGTTTCTGTCTGATGTATTGTAGATTACAAAAAAATCATTGTCTGTAGCTAATTCTATTTCGCTATTAAAACTTACATTTTCTTGCGAAAAATTAAGTAATGCGCTTAGGAAAAAAGCGCTTAGTAGTATCTTTTTTATCATAATATGTTGTTTTAATGAAAGTCAAAATTATACTGTAAGCTCCTATTAAATCTGCTTGTATGAATTTTTTATTAACTCAATTACAGTGCATTTCATTTTTTTATTGAATTAATAATTTTGGGGATACGGTTAAGGGAGATTGCACATAATTAATAATTTGCAACTGAACTAAAAACACTCCCTAAACACTAATAAACTGCGTGCTATGAAAACCCAAGAAAATATTTGTTTAGAAAATATAGCCGAAACAGATTTTGAAATATTTGCACTTCTGAAACAACGGTATAGTCCTAGAGTTTTTAAAAAGGAAACTGTAAAACCAATCCATTTAAATCAGCTTTTTGAAGCTGTTAGATGGTCGGCAAGTTCAAATAATTTACAGCCTTGGCGTTTTATTCATGCTCGTAAGGGAACACAAGCATATCAAGATATTTTTAATTGCTTAAGTGAGTTTAACCAATCATGGGCTTCAAATGCCCCGATACTCATGTTAGCAATTTATAAAGAATTGGATAATTCAGGAAAAGAAAATTTTCATGCTTTGCATGATTTAGGATTGGGGTTGGGAGCTATGACCGTACAAGCACAATACCTTGGTATTGGTTTGCATCATATGGCAGGATTGAATTGGAGAAAAGCGCATGACAATTTTAAAGTGCCTCAGGGTTTTCATGTGACTTCAGCAATTGCATTAGGGTATTACGGTGGGGATTTAGAGTTGTTGCCTAGCGACTTAGAAAAAGATGAAACAGCTAGCCGAAACCGTAAACCTCAAAAAGAATTTGTATTTAAAAATACCTGGGGACAATAATATAAACATATAAAAAAGAAAAATTATGAAAATCGGAATTATAGGAAGCGGAAACATAGGAGGTAACTTAGGAAAACATTGGGCTAAGGCAGGACATGATGTTCTGTTTAGTTCTAGGCATCCCGATATGCTAAAACCTTTAGTAAAAGAAGCCGAAGGGAATGCTCAAGCAGTAAGTATCACTGAGGCTTTTGAGGCTAATGCTGATGTGTATTTATTAGCAACTCCTTTTGAGGCAATTGATAAGATAGCAGAACTTTATGCAGGAGAATATGGGAATAAAGTTATTATAGATGCTACAAACCCATATCCAGAACGCGATGGTGAAATGGCTAAAGATGTACGTGAAGCCAATTACAATGCTTCAGAATATACAGCTATGAAATTTAACACGGCTAAAACAGTTAAAGCTTTTAATACAATTAAAGCTGAAGACTTAGAGCATGAGGCCTTTAAAAATTCGGAAAAAATAGCAGTTCCTTATGCGGCGCAAGACGAAGAAAGTAAAAAAATTGGTAGTCAGCTAATTAGAGATATTGGATTTGACCCTTTATATATTGGAAGTTTGAGTGATTCTGAGATTATGGATCCAGACCATGCAATTTATGGGAAAACACTAACAAGAGACTATTTGCAATACATTGTTGATGCTTCACGATCGGCATAAGCAATTCAGTGTTGTTTAAATTAAGAAAGAGGCTAGCTAATAGCCTCTTTTTTTATAGACTAAAACATAGTTTTTTAGATGTTTAGGTCTGATGTTTATGCATGTGTAATGGCTTAAATAAATTATGACCTTATTGGTAATTTGTATTGCTAAAATGAATATCTTTAAACTTCTGAAAAAACTATAATACGGAGTACTATTTTATGACACTTTTTGTTAAGTATGATTATGATATAATTTGTAAAGCCGTTCTTAAAGAACAGTTAGAAAATTTGGATATTGCTTATAAGCTTACTAGTGTTGGTGAAGTAGAGATTTCAACAGATTTAACTGAAAGTCAGCATGAAGCATTAGAAATTGCTTTAAGTAAATATGGGATTCAAATTGTTTCAAATCAGAAAGAAACTCTAGTAGAGCGTATAAAAAATACGATTGACGATATGCTGAATAATGCAGATTTAAGAACCGTTAAAGTATCGAGTTATTTGTCTGATAGTCTTCATTATTCCTATGCACATTTGTCTACTGTGTTTTCTGAAAACACATATACTTCTATTGAGAATTATATGATTCTAAAAAAAGTAGATTTAGTAAAGGATCGTATTTGTAATTCAAATTTAACACTTACCGAAATAGCTTATCAATTAGATTATAGTAGTGTAGCGCATTTATCAGGACAGTTTAAAAAAACAACAGGGTTAACGCCTAGTAGTTTTCAGAAAATAATGAAAAACAAAAAATAATAAATTTTTAATCCAGAGACCGATATGAGCGATATGCTATTAAACATTGCATTAGCAGATGATGATGAAGATGACAGAATGTTGTTTAATGAAGCCATTGACGATATTGAAATTCGTACTAAATTATCGCTATTTAATCATGGGCAAGAGCTCATGGATTATTTAAATTTACCCAATATTATACTGCCAAATCTTATTTTTTTAGATCTTAACATGCCTATTAAAGATGGCAAGCAGTGCTTGGTAGAAATTAGAAATAATCCTCGGTTAAAAGACTTATGTGTAGCTATTTACTCCACATCTTCATCAGAAACAGATATTGAGGACACTTTTTTAAATGGGGCAAATATTTATGTAAATAAGCCCAATAACTTTAGTAAATTGCGAGAAGTGGTAGAGAAAGTACTACAGCTTAACTGGCAGTATCACACGTCTAATTTAAATAAAGAAACGTTTCTCTTCCGTATCTAAAAAGCTATGGATTTTAAAAATGTTTATACCAATTCAAAAACCTATATAGTATTAACTGTAATAGCCTTGGTGTTGCTTGTGTTTACATCAATTATGGCTTATCAGCAAGTATTACTCATGCAGAAATCGTCTGAAATGATTTCACATTCCTTACAGACTTATAATGGAATTGGTTTATTAACTACACATTTTACCCAGGCAGATTCTGAAGAGTTTCGTAATCAGTTACAAAAATCGGAAAAAAACAGTGTTTTATTAAAAGAGTACAAGACTGAGGGGCAAGTTTTATTAGATAGTTTACAAGACTTAATAAAAGGAAACCCTAAGCAGGTAGAACGCTTGTTTATTTTAAAGGGATTTTTGTATGAGTTATATGATCAATTAGAAGAGTTTGATCAAACTAGTTTTGAAAATAATGCCGCACTTAATAAGTATAGAGATGCTCAAAAATCTATAATTAGTATTACGCTTTATCAAATGCGACATGTTAAAAACGACATGTTAAAAGAGGAGCAGCGCCTTATGGAGGTTCGTAAAGAAGCTTACGCCTCAAATAAATCAATCACACCAATTACCTTATTATCGCTCGCGCTTTTAGCTTTATTAATATTTATACTTTCTTTCTTAAGAATTTATAGAAACAAAGCACGAATTCGAGAATCAGAAAATTTTCTAAAAAGTGTTTTAGCTACTACTGATAATGTGGTTAATTACTACGAACCCATATTTAACGAAGCTGATGAATTGGTAGATTTTAGGGTGATATTTGCCAATCAGTGTAATCAAGATTATTTTGGATTAAATCCAGATGAAATGATAGGTCTTAATTTATTAAGCCTTTTTCCATTTTTAAAAAATACTCAAGATTTTGAGAACCTAAAAACTTGTTATTTAAATAATACCAAAGTGAAGTTTGATAGCAAGATAAACTTAGAGGGACAGGATATGTGGTTTCATTCTCTTGTTACACCTTTATCTAATGGGGTTTTAATTACCGCAAGAAATTCTACAGCTGAAGAAAAAGCGAAACAGATACAATTAAACTTAAAACGTCGCTTAGAAAATCAAAATTTAAAACTATTAGATAACCGGGCGTTATTAGCCAATATTTTCAAAAGCATATCTCACGTTGTTTTACACTTTAAAAGTATTAGAGATACCAACAATGAAGTTGTAGATTTTAAAATTTTGTTCGTAAATGAAAAAGTATCAACTTTTACAGGAAATAGCCCAGAACAATTAAAAGATAAAAACCTTTCAGAACTTTATCCGGAGTTTTTTGAAACAGCCATTTTTAAAAATCTTATTAAAGCCATTGAAGGAAATAAGCCTTCAGAGTTTGTAATACCTTATGAAATAAATGGTGAAACTAAATGGTTTAATGTTACAGCCATACGTCTAGGCGATGGTGTAACCACTACGGTTAGAGAAGTTACTGAAGAAAAAGAAAAGTCCGATGAGCTTTCAGTGTTAAACGAACAATTGGTTATAAGAAACTCTATTTTAACAGATGCCGAACGTATTGCTAAAATAGGCAGTTTTTTATGGTACAAAGGTGAAGATTCTATAGAGATATCCGATAACTTTTATAGTATGTTAGGCTATGAGTCCGAAAATGTTGTACTCACGGTTAATAGGTTTAGAGAGTTTATTCATCCAGACGATTTGGAACTTTACGACTTGAAATCGAAAGAGTCTATAGAAGGGATTATTTCCGATGAGTATGTATATAGAATTTTTACTAAAAAAGGTAATCTAAAATATTTAAAAACTAACGGACAGCTTATTACGAAATACGATAAGACGTTTATGATTGGTGTTGTACAGGATGTTACGCATACTGTTTTGGCTGCTGAAGAATTACGAAAAAGTAACTTAGAGCTACAGCAAAGTAATGCCGAGCTAGAATCTTTTAACCGAGTTGCAAGTCATGATTTACAGGAGCCATTACGTAAAATACAATTGTTTATCTCGCGTATAGAGGATTTAGATAGTTATTCTTTCTCAGAAAAGAGTAGCACATATTTTATTAAAGTTAAAAGTGCTGCCTTGCGTATGCAAGCATTAATTCAAAATTTATTAGCCTATTCAAGAATTGATAGTAGCCAAACCGATTTAGAACAGGTAGATTTAAATGAGGTATTAGAAAAAGTTCAAGAAGATTTAGCTACCACCATAAAAAATACGGAAGCCACTATTACTGTTTCTAAACTCCCCAATTTAAAAGGGATATTCTTTCAAATGGAACAATTGTTTGCTAATTTAATGTCTAACGCCTTAAAATATAAAAATACTACCGAGGCTCCACAGATAGATATTTCGGCCAAGAAAATAACGGCAGATATGCTTCCAAAAGACGTTCAGGTAATGAGCCTGCAGTATTATCAAATTACATTTTCAGATAACGGAATAGGATTTGATCCTAAATTTTCTGAAAAGATATTTGAAGTCTTTCAACGATTACATCAAAAAAATGAATATTCTGGTACAGGTATTGGTCTAGCTATTTGTAAAAAAATAGTTGAAAATCATAGCGGATACATATATGCTACTAGTGAATTGGGGAAAGGTACCCAGTTTAAAATTTACTTACCTATATAATTACAGTCGTAATTAGCCTAGTCTTAGATAATAAGAGTTATTGTATTATTTTAAGCTAATATAAAATGTGTTCTTTCGTAAATTCTTAATTATCAGTTGTTTTAGTTCTAAATCATAAAATTGTATAACACAAAGCTAAAATTGTGTAACAGCAAACGGTCTTAGTTAATCGATCTTTACAGTATCAAAAAAACAATTAGTATAAGTTGTTAAAACTGATACTTAACTAAAGAAAATAATTTACTAATTTAAAATACGACCTTATGAAAACTGCACATTTAGAAGCCAAAACTATGAAAGCCACTTTCCAACAGTTACAAAAAAACTTTGGCGGTGAATTGACAACAGAATATAAAGAGCATATTTTAAAAATAGACAGTGAATTAGGTAAAGGAAGTATAAAAGGGGTGCCTTTAAAAGGAGGGATTTCCTATTTAGAATTCGATATGGTTTTTTCTCATGATTTAGTTCTATCTATTAACACAAGTGATAAGAACCCTATTTACTTTGCATACTGCTCAAAAGGGCAATTGGGTCATAGTTTTGGAGAACATGGCGATAAGCGCTATTTAGATAGCTTTCAAACGGGTATACTAACAAGTAGAAAAGCTGAAGAGAACCTGTTATATTTTAAAAAAGATGAACAGTTAAAAACAACACTTATTTCTGTTCAAACAACTAAGGCAGATAGTGAATCAGAAACGAAAAGTTTAAAAAGTAAGCTGCGTGAAACTTTCTTTAAAGACACCGAAGCAACTAATTTTGTATACATTGGTTCTCATAATCTTAAAATATCAGAAAAAATAGAGCAATTAAATGCTATTACCCAAAAAGGCTTAGTAAGAAGTCTGTTGGTAAATGGGTTAGTTCATGTTATTCTTGCTTTAGAGATACAACAACATTCAGATGATTTAAAACGAAAAGATTTAAATACAGGATCGTTAAGTGTATCTGAAATGGAAACTATTAAAGAGGTTTCTAATTTTGTAAATGAAAATTCTGAAACACAAATTACCATAACTCAGTTATATGGGAAGTTTGGTTTATCGCCTTCAAAATTACAAGAAGGGTTTAAACTAATGCATGGCCATACTGTTACCGAATATATTAGAGAGGTCCGTATTAAAAAAGCCGAGGTGTTATTAAAGAATACAGATATGAATATTTCTGAAGTTGTTTATACAATTGGTTTAACAAGTCGTAGTTATTTTTCTAAAATATTTAAAGAAAAATACAACTGTAGTCCTAAAGATTACAAGTTTGCACAACGCGATATGGCTATATCTGCCTAATTATTCACAAAAAAAACAGCAATTATGAGTACAATAAATTATACGAAAGATAAAAACGGATTGGATAAAATGCGGGATTTACTGGAAACACCAAAGACTGTTATGTTAGCCACTCAGTTAGAAAAAATTCCTTTTTCTGTCTGTCCTATGAGCTTACAGCAAATGGATGATCAAGGTGATTTATGGTTTTTCACATCGAAATCTAGTAGTCATTTTGCCGATATTGAAAAAGATAATCGTGTACAAATCATTTATTCTGACGATTCCAAGAAACGTTATATTTCAATTCATGGAAATGCTACGCATATAATAGATGCTAATAAAGTTGATGAGCTTTGGAGTCCTGTTCTTAATACCTGGTTTAATGGTAAGGGTGATGAAAATTTGGCTTTATTGAATGTAAATATGGAAAACGCATATTATTGGGATTCCCAGCAGAGTAAATTGGTGTCCTTTTTTAAAATTGTAGAAGGAACCATTACTGAAAACACACCCGACCTTGGGAATAAAGGGCATATTAATCTACAAAATCATTAGTATTAAGTAATTTAATATAACTAATAGCAAAAAGCACCATTTTTATAAAATGGTGCTTTTTGCTATTAGTTAATGTTTATAGTGGTCATTTTTAGTTTTAAGGTTTAAAACCATTCAAAATATAGTCCTGAAACAACTACAGCTAAAACGAGAATGACTAATGCCGCAATTACAAAAGAAGCTGTAAAAACGGTTTTTTTATCATCTTGTAGTAAATAATCTTCTCTATTTGAATCTTCATCTTTTAATACTGGCATAATTTTTAATTTTAAAGGTTAATAAATACGGTTTTCTTGTTTACAAATTCGTGTATTCCTTCAATAGATAATTCTCTACCATATCCAGAGGCTTTAGTTCCACCAAATGGTAATCTTGGATCGGATTTCACGAGGCTGTTTATAAAAAAAGCACCGTCAGGGATGTTGCTAATTTGATGTTTAGCAGCATCGGTATTGCTTGTAAAAACCATACAGCCTAACCCAAAATCAGATTTTGTAGCAAGCAAGTAGGCTTCTTCTGCATTTTTAGCTTTTATAATGGCAGCAACTGGTCCAAACGTTTCTTGGTCAAAAACAGGCATTCCTGGTTTGACATCGGTTAGAATTGTTGGCTCAAAAAATGCATTTTCACTGGTATTACCAAGTAGTACTTTTGCACCTTTATTTACCGATTCTGATACTTGATCTTTCAGAGTTTCTGCTAAATCTTCTCGTGCTAAAACACTTAATTCGGTGTCTTCATCTAAAGGATTTCCAATTTTAAGGTTTGAAACTTTAGTTTTAAACTTTTCTATAAAAGTATCATAGATTGGTGCTTCCACAATAAAACGTTTTGCAGCAATACAACTTTGTCCGGTATTTTGCATACGTGCTTGAACCATGGTATCTAAGTAGGTGTCTAAGTCTGCATCAGATAGCACAATACAGGCATTATTACCACCTAATTCCAGTACTGTTTTTTTAAGGTTTTTCCCAGCTATTTCGGCAATATGTCTTCCTGCTTTTTCGCTACCTGTTAAGGATACAGCTTGTATGCGTTTATCGGCAATTAAGGTTTCAATTTGATTATGGTTTACAACTAAAGTCTGAAAGCAGCCTTCAGGAAATCCACTGTCTTTAAACAAGTTTTCTATAGCTAAAGCACAGCCTGTTACATTGGCAGCATGCTTTAGTAAAACAGTGTTACCTGCTAATATAGTAGGTACAGCAAAGCGTAGTACTTGCCAAAAGGGATAGTTCCAAGGCATAATACCTAAAATACATCCTAATGGGTCATAACTTATAAAGCTTTCAGAGGCATCTGTTTTAATTAATTCGTCAGCTAAAAAATCTTCCGCATTGGCCATGTAAAAATCGGCTAGAAGGGCACATTTTTCAACTTCAGATTGACTTTGAGTAATGGGTTTTCCCATTTCAAGGGTCATTAATTCGCTATAGCTCTCTTTATTCTCTATAAGTTTTTCTGTAAGCGTTTTAAAAAGCGCTACGCGTTCAGAAATATTAGTTGTTTTCCATTCCTGAAAAGTTTTATCAGCTTGATCTATATAGTCGGCTACTTGTTTATCTGTAAAAAGCGCGTAGTTTTTTAGTGAGTTACCATTAAATGGGTTTTTTGTTGTTATTGTTTCACTCATGAGTTTTAAATTTAATAAGATGCTTCAAGATAAATATTTTATGATTTTCATACGCGCCTATTTCATAAAATAATTAACCCGAATACTGAATTTGTTTTCAGTCAATCTTAAAACGTTTAGCGTCAATGTAAGGCGTTAATAATCATGATATTTGAAGTAATTAAAAACTATTGTTTAACTAAAAAAAAGATATAATTATGACTAATAATGGAAGTACAGGACTAGGTGTTTTAGCTGGAGCTGCAGTAGGTGCAGTTTTAGGAATTTTATTTGCACCAGATAAAGGAAGCGTAACAAGACAACGTATAGCAGATGAAGCAGATTCTCAAAAAGCACGTTTGGCATCATCGGCAGCCGATTTAAGAGAGCGAGTAGCTACTAGTGTAAGCGCAGAAAAACATACGCTTGAAGATAAAATGGAATCTATAGTTTCAGACGTGAGTTATAAAGCTGATGATGTTATAACAACTCTAGAAGCTAAACTGAAAGATTTAAAAGCTAAGAATAAGAAATACCAAAAAGCCTAAGAAATTATGAATGTTTTTGAGTCTATAGGAGAAAAAACGGATAAAGCTGGAGATATTGGTGAGAAATATCTAAAGACCTCTCACCAATATTTTAAACTAAAGCTTTTTCAGCAGTTAGCCTTCACAGTTAGTGTTGTTGCTAAACTACTCATTATAGGTTCACTATTTATTTTGGCTTTTATTTTTGGCTCTATTGCTGCAGCTGTAAGTTTGGGCGATCTATTTAATAGTTTGGCTTTAGGATATGTAACTGTGGCAGGTGTTTATTTACTAATTGGCGTTTTGGTTTACTTACTAAGAGCTTCTATAAATACCTATGTTATAAAGAAAATGGGGGCAAAATTTTTCTCTGAAGATATATAATACGCAAGAATTAAAAATTGCTTGAAAAAGAATTTAACTATGAAACCATCCTACACAAATTTTGATGATCTAGAAGCCGATTTAAAACGTTTGAATTTAGAACGAAAAATTGCTTGGGAGGAATTAAAAATACTCAAAACAGAAATAAAAGATGAATTTAGACCTTATAATTGGGTAGAGCCCATTATTAAAGGAGCTAGTAAATACGGTGTTTTTGTTTTATTTAGAAAACTATTTACAAAACACTAATTAATCTGTTTTTAGTACAGAAAATTAACCATTTAAACCTAAAGAATATGACCATTTTTGAAGCCATACGCGAAGACCATGATACACAACGTAATTTATTAAGTAAACTTGTTGAAACATCAGGTGATACCTCTAAACGAACAACGTTATTTGAGGCTATAAAAAAACAGTTAACTATTCATGCAGAAGCTGAAGAACGTCATTTTTATAAGCCACTTATAAGTAATGACATGATGCAAGAACATGCAAGGCATGGCATAGCAGAACATCATGAAATTGATGAATTAATTGAACAGTTGGAAGACACTGAAATGGATTCGTCAGCCTGGTTAAAAATTGCTAAAAACTTAAAAGATAAAGTAGAACACCATCTGGAAGATGAAGAGCATGCTTTTTTTCAATTAGCAGGCAAGGTGTTTAGCGAAAATCAAAAACAAACATTAGCAGGTTCTTATAATACGTATATGAAAACTAATTTATAAGCAGTATTTCCCTGTTAAAAATGCGGTTAATTCTTTTACAGATTAACCGCATTTTTTTTGAAGCAATTTTAAAATTTTTACAGGTAATTTTTACTCATTAGAGCTCGTATCTTTATAATAAATCATTGATTTAGTCATGATTGGATGTTATAAGGTAGGCATCATTAAAAAAGTTACCCATCACATAAAAATTAGTAATATTATGAACACATACACAGAAGAAGTAGGAAATAAATTGAATGCATTATTAGAGAAAAATTATGATGCTGAAAAAGGCTATAAAAAAGCTGCAGAACATACAGATAACACAGCGCTAAAAAACTTTTTTAGCCGTAAAGGAGCGGAGCGTTATGATTTTGGTCATGAACTGAAATCTGAAATTAAAAATTTTGGTCAAGAACCAGAAAATAGCGGTAGTGCTACCGGAACAGCTCACCGTGCTTGGATGGATGTAAAAGCTGTATTCTCATCGGATAATGCAGAGTCTATGCTTGAGGAAGCTATTCGTGGTGAAAAAGCATCGGTAGAAGAGTATGATGAGGTTCTTAACGAATCTAGCTTGCCAACATCTACTAGAGATCTAGTATTAAAACAAAAAAACACCATTTCACAAGAGCTTAACACAATTAAGGGATTAGAAGATATTAGATAATTAATTAAGCTCATTATAAAAAAGAAGCCAATTAGGCTTCTTTTTTTTGTTTAAACTAAGATGTTTACTGAGTTATAACTCGTATTTATTTGAGTTAAAGGCATATTGGATAGAGCTAAGGCTATCAGTGTTGTAGCATTATCTTTATAGTATAGAAGTTTGATAATCAGATTTCTAATTTATTAACCTTAAAACCATATTACTATGTTACGTTGGACAATTATATTTATAGTCTTGGCTATTATAGCCGGAATTTTAGGTTTTGGTGGTATCGCCGCTGGAGCAGCAGGAATAGCAAAAGTATTATTCTTTATTTTTATTGTACTATTTATTATTTCTCTTATTCGAGGAAGAAAGGTTTAATAACCTATAAACTTTAAACCAATTAACAATCTAAAAACCATTTATTATGAGAAAATTTCTTTATATATTTTTAGTGGCATTCAGTATGTCCTTAGTATTACCAAGCTGTAGAGAGCAAAAAAATGACAGTATTGAAGATGTTGCCGATGATGTAGGTGACGCAGCAGAAGATGTTGCCGATGATGTAGAAGATGCTGTAGATTAAGATATTTGAAAGTAATTAACTTCCAAAAGTCGTATTTTGGTTAGTATTAAAGCAGGTGTTTACGTAAGTAAATAACCTGCTTTATTTATGTATGGTTTTATTGAAATATGTAAGTATGATGGTGCTAATAAACAAAACAAAAGGTATAATTCTAATCTCTCTAGAATTATACCTTTTATGAATACTTAATACTTAAGAGTTCTAATTTTGAGACTCTTTGTCAAAATATTTTGAAATTTCAGATGGTGTTTCAATCAAATGAAAGGTTTCTCCGTTCACCAAAATAGGGCACCTTAGGCTAGTTGGATGGTTTTGGAGGATTTTAATCCAATCATCTTCCGATAATGAAGCGTTATCTGTATCGTAGTTTTTCTGAAAATCAGGATGTTCAGTGTTAATCAAATTGGAGAGTGGTTTTTCTAGTTTTTCTGAAATTTCAATCCATTGTGTTCCTGTTACTTTAGTTTTAGAAATATCTATTGCTAATACATCACGGTTAGAGGTGTTTACATAGCTGTAAGCTTGTTTTCCTAAAGAGTTTTCGGAATTATAGTATAAAATGACTTTTTCTTTTTCTGTTGCAATTGTTCCCATAACTTGTTATTGTAGTTTACGTAAATCTATTCGTAAAAAAGGAGTTACTCTAACTGAAACCAATTAATTATTAACACAAATCATTATTGCAAAACAAAGGAGTAAGGA
The DNA here is from genome assembly GCF_054031195.1 of Algorimicrobium bowmanii. The sequence continues at coordinate 2,220,465 of NZ_CM132929.1, read as the reverse complement.
GTGATTTTAGTAAGCTAGAGGACTTTAGGGTATCAGAAAAACAAATAGTAGTATAATAACTTTTAATAAGATTTTTGAAAGGTTTGTATCAAAAATTCTACTTTTGTAGTAACAAATTTACAATCACATTATGTCTGAAACTATAGAAAAAGTAAAATGCTTAATAATAGGTTCTGGTCCTGCTGGTTATACAGCGGCTATTTATGCTGCCAGAGCAAATATGAAACCTGTTTTATATCAAGGAACACAACCAGGAGGTCAATTAACAACAACCAATGAAGTTGAGAACTTTCCAGGATATCCAGAGGGAATAACAGGTCCAGCCATGATGATGGAGTTGCAAAAACAAGCTGAACGTTTTGAAACAGATGTACGTGACGGTTGGGTAACGAAAGTTGATTTTTCTAAAACAGGAGGAACACATAAAGTTTGGGTTAATGAAACTCAAGAAATTCACTGCGATACTGTTATTATTTCTACTGGTGCTTCTGCAAAATATTTAGGTTTAGATTCTGAACAGAAATACTTAAAACTAGGTGGCGGTGTATCGGCATGTGCTGTATGTGATGGATTTTTCTATAAAAATCACGAAGTCGTTATTGTTGGAGCAGGAGACAGCGCATGTGAAGAAGCGCACTACCTTTCTAAGCTTTGTAAAAAAGTAACTATGTTGGTAAGACGTGATGAATTTAGAGCCTCTAAAATTATGGCTAATCGCGTGGAGAAAACTGAAAACATCGAAATATTATACAACACAGAAACTGATGAGGTTTTAGGTGATGGTCAAGTTGTAACAGGTGTACGTGTATTTAATAATAAAACACAAGAAAAACATGATATTCCAGCAACAGGATTTTTTGTAGCTATTGGTCATAAACCAAACACCGATATTTTTAAAGGATTCTTAGATTTAGATGAAACAGGATACATTATTAATGTACCAGGAACATCAAAAACCAATTTAGAAGGTGTTTTTGTTTCTGGTGATGCAGCCGATCATGTTTACAGACAAGCTATTACAGCAGCAGGTACCGGATGTATGGCAGCCTTAGATGCTGAACGTTATTTAGCAGCTAAAGATGCTGATTTTGAAGTAGCAACTTCAACTTATAACTAGTATATTAATATTATTGAACATAAAAAAACCGAAGCAAAAGCTTCGGTTTTTTCGTTTTAATAAATTAGACATTTAAAATAATACGGTATATAATGTTATAATTACCGCGATGATTAATTTTGATAATGTGGTCATAATGATTGGTTTTTTTTGATTTGATTGATGATTTTTTGAGATGTTAGTCTCTCGTTATTTCTATGCCATTTTCGTCAATGTTTACTTTTACTTCTTCGCTATTTGCTTTAATTCCGTCTTCATTTAATTCTAAACTAGAATCGCTAGATTGGATTTTAACGCCTTCTTCATTAATTTTTACATGCGAATCATCGTTGCTTATATTAACATGAACTTTGTAGTCGTTATCCTTAGGGCAGTTTTCACAAATAACACCATCGTTAATAATTTTTAAGAAATGCTCTTCCATACCATTTTCTAAAATGTCATTATAGTTACTATAATTTCTGTGAAAATCATAGGTAGAATCATCCGCGTATAAGGTGCTACCTTCTGGAAGGTATAACGTTATTTCAACTTCTTGATCGCTAAATTTATTAGAAATATCGGTGGTTAAAAAAGGATCAAAACTTAGACTGTTTCCTTGAACTTGATAGTTGTAATTTATATTATTAGCACGCTCTCTAGCTACTAAATAGTTGTTGCCATCTGCCTTTTTTTCAATATTGAAATAGGCTACCGTATCTTTTGTAGATTTTACGATTAATCGGATATCTCTAGAGTAAATGATTTCATTATCATTTTCATCATAGCTTATTTTGCCAGAGCTACTACTACGTTGGTAGTTTTTGTTGTACTTTAAATTTTCTGTCATTTTCAACCTCAGTGTATCATTAGCCGTAATATTTAACACGACTTTCTCTGAAACACTAGCATCAAAAGCATGTTGTGTAGCTTGTTTAATACCTATTACAGCCAAGCTAATAAGGGTTACTAGCCAAATACCTAAAAGGGTAAACTTAGCAATGTTACCTATAGACTTTAAATTAGTTACCAATATTTTTAATCCTAAGTAGAATACAAAAAAGAAAGGTATTCCAAAAGCAAAGAAAATAAGTGTGGAAATTAACCATATAGGTGTGTTTGATACATTAGCAGCTTCAATTAATCCAAAACCAGGTAAATGAATTAAATCTGTTACTCCTACTGTAAATAAACCTATTAGTAGACTGATAAGTGTTCCTGCTCCAATAAGGATTAGAATTATACCGATAAACTTAGCTATAATCTTAAAGAAAAACATAAATAGATTACCAATGGCATCAAAAAAACTTTGCGAACTAGATTTAATACTTGAACTCTGTTTTTGAAAGTTTACATTTTTGGCAGCACCAGATACCGATTCTGAAACAGATTTTGCCGTTCCTGATAAGGAGTCGCTTACATTTTTAGCAACATCAGAAACGTTATCAAATCCGTCTTTTATTTTTTTTTCAATGTTGCTAATGTTTACAGGTTCTCCTGTCATTGTTAGTTTGTCGGCAGTAGTTTTTGCTTCTGGAATTAAAATCCACAGTAAAATATATAAGAATACACCTGTACCGGCTCCAAAAATTAGTAGTACCCAAAGCAAACGAATCCATATGGTTTCTATGCCAAAATAATGACCTAATCCAGCAGAAACACCTCCTATATAGGAGTTTTCAGTATCTCTAAAAAGCTTTTTATTAGGACTAGAATTTTGTTGGTGTGCGCTACTAGGTTCGTCTTCGAATATTTCGTCATCTACTAAATAATCTTCAGGTTGCCCCATTATAGTAATAACATCTTCAACTTCTTTATTGCCAATAACTTGTTTATCATGTTTGATGCGTTCGTTAAATAATTCGGCAATACGAGCTTCAATATCTGAAATAATTTCTGATCGTCCTTGAGAATCTGTAAATGAACGTTTTATAGCCTCAAGATAGCGTTGTAATTTAAGGTATGCATCTTCATCTATATGAAAAAATATACCGGCTAAATTTATGTTGACTGTTTTATTCATTTTTCGTGTTTTTTTGACTGGTTACTATATTTACTGCGTGTTGTAATTCATTCCAAGTTGTTGTTAATTCGTTTAAAAACAACTTACCGGTTTCAGTTAGACCGTAATATTTACGTGGTGGTCCCGAGGTAGATTCTTCCCAACGATAATTAAGCAGTCCTGCATTTTTAAGTCTGGTTAACAGCGGGTATATGGTTCCTTCAACCACAAGTAATTTGGCGTCTTTTAATGTTTGTAATATTTCCGCAACATATGCATCGTCATCTTTTAAAACGGAAAGTATGCAGTATTCCAAAACACCTTTACGCATTTGGGCTTTCGTGTTTTCTATTTTCATGTGTTTCTGTGAATTTTGATCAAAGGAAAAGGCTTAAAACGGCTTTGTCCTTCTAAGATTTTTAAACTGTTCATTTTTTGATTTGATTTATTGATGATTATTTTTTGATTATTTTAAGAAATGGATTGTTAATGGGTATTTAAATACATCACCATCTCTAGCTGTTAATGCAGCTTTAACTATAAGTGCAAGTTCAAGAACAAAACCTATAATAGCTAAAAAACCGAGTCCGCCTGTTATATAAAGTAGAGGAGATGGTTTAGTAAGGTTAATGTGTATACTATTAAATGTGTCTATGTCCAGAATATTGAATCCACTTATCAGGTTAAAAATAAAAAACGGGACAGTTATCATACCTATTAATAATGCATATAATAAAATGCTAATCTGAAAATTAATAGCCTGCTTGCCATGTTGGTCTATAAATTCCGATTTATCTCTATTAATGACCCATAACGTTAACGGTCCTATTAAGTTTCCGAATGGAATAATAAACCGAGTAAACGTTGATAAATGAATACAAGTTGCTATGTTTTTGGCGTGATTATTTAGCATGTTATAAAAGTATATAATAGTTTCTTATACAAATATATGTTTAAAAGAAGGTATTATGCAATACAAAGTACTGTAATTTAACATAAAATTAACATATTTGAAGTTGTGTAATTTTATCTATATTTAAAAAAAATATAGATTTAGTATGAGTATCTCACCACGTAAACTTAATATGTTTCTAATGTTCAAGCTGCCAGCTGCTTACTTTACTGGAGTTAGAACGAAGTCCTTAACATCCAATAGCTGTGAGGTAAGTGTTAAACATCGTTGGGTAAACCAAAACCCTTTTAAATCCATGTTTTGGGCTGTTCAAGGTATGGCTGCAGAATTATCTACAGGTGCTTTAGTTATGCAAAAAATAACTAAAAGCGGTAAAAAGATATCTATGCTGGTAGCTTCTAATAATGCAACTTTTGTAAAAAAAGCAACAGGGCGCATTACTTTTGTGTGTCATGATGGTCCTAAAATTGATGAAGCTATAAAACGAACAATTGAAACAGGAGAAGGACAAGTAGTTACTATGCATGCCGTTGGAACAAATTCCGATAATGTGGTGGTTTCTGAATTTAACTTTGAATGGACACTAAAAGTTAAGTCCTAAGATTGTTGTAGAATTCTAATATTTCATGAATAATTTTATCGTTTTGTAACAAAATAATAAAATATGCAACCTATAAATAACTAAAACTATTTATAATATGAATGCACATGAAATTGATTATACCATTTACGGGGAGGAAATGCAATATGTAGAAGTAGAGCTAGATCCTCAAGAGGGTGTTGTTGCCGAAGCCGGTAGTTTTATGATGATGGACGACGGTATTAAGATGGAAACTATTTTTGGTGATGGATCTTCCAAAAACACAGGGTTTTTAGGTTCTATTCTAGGAGCTGGTAAACGTATTCTTACCGGCGAAAGTTTGTTTATGACCGCTTTTTATAATGATTTAGTAGGTAAAAGGCGTATTAGTTTTGCCTCACCATATCCCGGAAAAATTCTTCCTATAGATTTAAGCGCCCATAACGGTAAATTTATTTGCCAGAAAGATGCTTTTTTATGTGCAGCTAAGGGGGTGAGCGTTGGCGTAGAATTTAGTAAACGTCTGGGACGTGGACTTTTTGGTGGTGAAGGATTTATCATGCAGAAGTTGGAAGGAGATGGAATGGCTTTTGTTCATGCAGGTGGAACTATGGCTAAGAAAACACTACAGCCAGGAGAGGTATTACGCGTTGATACAGGATGTATTGTAGGTTTTACACAAACTATAGATTACGATGTTGAATTTGTTGGAGGTATTAGGAATACAATTTTTGGTGGTGAAGGTTTGTTTTTTGCCAAACTACAAGGTCCAGGTACCGTGTATATTCAGTCATTACCTTTTAGCAGATTGGCAGGTCGTGTGTTAGCTTCGGCGGCACAAGCTGGTGGTAAAGACAAAGGGGAAGGAAGTCTTTTAGGAGGCTTAGGTAATTTGTTGGATGGAGATAATCGGTTTTAAATTTAAGATTAATAATTAGTGGTTAACTAATTTTATGAAAGCTAATGGTGTAGACGCTTTTCCAATAATTATTCTTGTTTAATGAATTTGTTTGAGATGTTAAAGTTTTGTTGGCATAGAATAGCATAGGGCTTTTTTTACTATATTTATAGAAACAATAAAACACCGTTTGCCTATTAAACAAATTTACTTTTTAACCTAAAATTATAAAAGAAATGGCACGAGCAATGTTTGAGTATACGAAAACGATACTTAGTAAAGTAAGTTTTGATGCTACGTTGTTTTGCAAAGAAGTACAAAAAGCGCTTCAGCGATTATTACCATATGAAATTGAAGAGTTGCGGATTCATATTGAATCTTTAGTACAGCAAAACCCAGAATTAGATAAATGTTTAATATACTTAAAAACCTAATAAAAAAAGCGACCGAATTCGGTCGCTTTTTAGGTTAATATATTTAAGGCTTTTAAGGAAAGTGTTATCTTTGCACAAAAGAAGAACCATTGAAGCAATATTTGGCTATCATATTAATTTTTGTATTGTCGCTTAGACCTATATATTTTTTAGGTCAAGTAGCTTATTATGAATTAAATGTTGAGTCTATTATTCAGAAATATTGTGTTAATAAAGATAAGCCAGAATTACAATGTAATGGTAAATGTCATCTAGCTAAGCAACTTCAAATAGATGAAAAATCTTCTGATAATTCAGATTATAACGATTTAGCCGTTTTAGAAGGCTTTTTTCCAATATTTAATCATATTGAATTCTTTGAATTTTCAACTGAAACTAAAAAGAAAACAATTAAACGTCAAGTAACTAATACTTACGTTAATAACTACAATAGTTTATTAGCAGATACAAGCTATAAACCCCCACAAGTTTAATTTAATATATCCATTTTTTTACAAGGCTGTATGGTGCTTGCCATAAGAAGCACTTTTATATTAAATTAAAAATTACAATGAAATATTTAAAATCAGCATTTTTAGTAATGCTAACTATAACTATGATTTCTTGTTCATCAGATGATGATGGCATTAACTCAGGAGATCTTACAGGAGAAAAAGGAAGTTTAACATTAAAATTTGATAACGGAGTAGGTGATAGCGATTTTATTTTTGGTAATACCTATACAAAATCAGGAAATGAAAGTTATAAACTAGAAACCTTAAAATACTTAATTAGTAATGTTACGCTAATAGATAGTGATGGTAATTCATTTTACTACCCTTATGAAGAAAACATCTTTATTGTAGATGAAGCAGATGGTAATAATGCTGGAGAAATTCATATTGTATTAAATAATATTGATGCAGCCAATTATACCGCTGTTAGCTTTGGTGTTGGTGTAGATCAAGAACGTTTTTTAACAGGAGCAGCTGGTCAAGGTGATTTTCTTGAGGAGGCAGAAGAAGAAGGCATGTTATGGTCTTGGGCTACTGGCTATCGTTTTATTCGTTTAGATGGAACTTTTACGTCTGATGAAGTTACAGATGGAGCTTTAAATGTGCACATGGGAAGTGTTGGAACTGCTTTAGATAATTACAGAGATGTAACATTGCAATTACCAAATACGGTATTTGTTAGAGAGACAAAATCGCCAGAAATTCATATTAAAGCAGATATCTCACAAGTTTTTGATGGAGAAACATCAGTGAGCTTTGATGATGGGTATAGCCAAGTTCATACAGATACACAAACGACAACAATTATTGCCGATAATATTAACGGTATGTTCTCTGTACATCACGTACATAACGAATAGATTTATAATTCTACAAGGGGAAGTCTCGTATGTCTTCCCCTTATTTCCCTTTTTTTAAAAACAAGATAAATGAAAAAACTATTTATTTTGGTATCTATTCTTTTGGTTATAGTGTCTTGTTCTAAAGACGATCATACTGGAACAGAAGCATATGTGCCAATTCCACTTGAAGTGGAAGTGCCTAGTAATTTCCCTGATATAGCATATAATTTGGAAGCTAATCCGGTTACCCAAGCAGGTTTCGAATTAGGTAAAAAACTGTTTTACGATGGTAAATTATCAGCAAATGGAGCCATTCCTTGTGCCTTTTGCCACGAACAGGCTTTTGCTTTTACGCACCATGGACATACTTTAAGTCACGGTGTAAACGGTGGAATAGGTTTTAGAAACTCACAACCTATTCAAAACCTAGCATACCAATCTGAATTTATGTGGGATGGTGCTGCCTCTCATTTAGATTTACAACCTATCATTCCTTTAACAAGCGACCTTGAAATGGGGGAGACTGTTGGAAATGTTATTAATAAATTGAAAGCAGATGCTAATTATCCAGAAGATTTTAGACGCGCATTCGATGATGGAGAGGTTAACAGCTCTAATATGCTAAAAGCCTTATCTCAATTTATGATTATGATGGTTTCATCAAATTCTAAATACGATAAGTTTGTTAGAAACGAAGATAATGTAACCTTAACGACTCTAGAAACAGATGGGTATAATACCTTTCAAGATAAATGTGTGAGCTGTCATGCTACTGATTTGTTTACAGATCAAACTTACCGAAACACAGGTTTATTTATAAATCCACAATTAAATGATAAGGGGCGTTTTCTAGTTCAAGAAAACCCAGATGACTTATATAAGTTTAAGGTGCCTAGTTTACGTAATGTAGAGAAATCATTTCCTTATATGCATGATGGTCGTTTTTCTAGCTTAAGTGCTGTTTTAGATTTTTACGATTCAGGTATGGTTGATAACGGAAATGTAGATCCAAGTTTGCTTAGAGAAGATGGTAGTTTTGGTATTACATTGTCAGACTACGAAAAAGAAAGTTTAATAGCTTTTTTAATAACATTAACAGATAATGAATTTTTAAACGATGATAGATTTTCAGAATATTAAACAATTAGCGGTAGTAGGCTTTTTATGCGTTGTAGTAAATATGCAAGCGCACACAAATCCTATTCCTCCGCATGAGCATTATTTATTTGAATACGATTGCGATTTATGTGGTTGCTCAACAAGTAGTGGGAGTTTTGGTTTTGGTACTTTAAGTAATGCAAACTTTCTTGGAATTCGTTACATGTATCAAGCATTTGAGTCTATTGATGGGATTTATGAAGATTCTCCTCGAACTAAAGAAACTTTTAATACTTACCAGCTTTGGGCACAAATTCCAGTATATAAAACTTTTTATGTAACGGCAACTGTACCATATCAAGATCTTAATAGGTCCTATGTTGATAAAGATGAACATATTAATGGTTTGGGGGATATTAATGCTATAGCGTGGTACAAATATCAGTTTAATAAAAAGCAAAAAGAGAGTGAGATTGGTGTTGATTATAATGTGGATGCTAATGAGAAATCACCACACTCTGTACAGTTTGGCCTAGGAATTAAATTTCCTACAGGTGATTTTGAAGAAAGTTTAACAGATCGTGTTAATCCAGGATTTCAAGTTGGTACTGGTAGTTTTGATGGAATAGCGGCAGTTGGTTATAATTTAGGATTAGACCGTTTTGGACTTAATACCTTATTTACATACTACTTAAAAGGTGTAAACAAAAATGAGTACAAGTTTGGAAATCAATTTAGCTATGCTTTAAATACATTTTATATGTTTCCATTTACAAATTTTAATGTTTCACCATTTGTAGGGATTTCAGGTGACACCTATGATTCAATAGAGCAATATGATGAAACGTTACCAGATACAGATGGGTATATTGTAAATTCTAGCTTAGGGTTTGAAATAGCTATCAATAACTTTATTTTTGGTGCTAATTATAGCTTACCAGTATCTCAAAGTTTATTTGGAGATAATGTAGAATCTAAAAGACGCTTTTCAGTTTATTTAAACTATGCGTTATAATATAATAGCTCATGTGCAAATAGGATATTTTATTTGCACATGAGTTTTTTTATTTAGGTAGCGGGCTAATAATGTTTACATTTTGAAACGCTATAGCACCTCTTATAATACCAGATATAACAGTATGCATAGCGTCTACTATTTGCATTTTTAATTCACTTTTATGATAAAGAAGGCTTACTTCACGTGCTGGTGATGGTTCGTTAAAGTAATGTAAGTTCTGTTTAGCCTTCTCATTTAAATCTAAGGTGTGTAAGTATGGCAATAAGGTCATGCCTAAACCTTCATCTGAAAGCTTTATTAATGTTTCAATACTTCCACTTTCAATTTGAAACTGATCTTCGTTTTGATTTTTAAAAGCTTTACATAAGTTTATAACACCATCTCTAAAGCAATGTCCATCTTCAAGTAGTAACATGTCGTCTATTTCTAAATCGGATGTGTCTAATTTTTGTTTGCTATGTAAACGGTGGCTTTCAGGAATATAGCCTACAAAAGGTTCGTAGTAAAGTACACGTTCTTTTATAAATTCGTTTTCTAAAGGTGTGGCTGCAATAGCAGCGTCTAAATGGCCCTCTTTTATGCGGGATATAATTTCTTCGGTTGTAAGCTCTTCTATTTTTAGTTTAATTTTGGGAAACTTCTTAATGAATGTCTTTAAAAACATAGGAAGTAAAGTAGGCATAACAGTTGGAATAATTCCAATTTTAAATTCCCCGCCAATAAACCCTTTTTGTTGATCTACAATATCCTGAATTCTATAAGATTCATTAACAATATTTTTAGCTTGATTAACTATTTTTTTACCAACTTCTGTTAGTTCAATAGGTTTTTTGCTTCTATCAAATATCAGTATGTCCAATTCATCCTCTAATTTTTGAATTTGCATACTCAAAGTTGGTTGCGTTACAAAACATTTTTCGGCTGCTTTGGTAAAATTTTGTTGCTCAGCAACGGCTAGAACATAATAAAGTTGGGTAATAGTCATTAGTATCAATTTAGACTATAAAAATATAAAATCTATCAATAAAGTTTATATGTATTGCTGCTAATTATGACTTAAATTTGCATTAAACTAAAAAACATATCATTATGACATTAAATACTATAGGATTAGATCAAGTAAAAACTAAAGAAATTGCAAATGACCTAAACGGGTTATTAGCTAATTTCCAAGTGTATTACCAAAATTTAAGAGGTATTCATTGGAACATAAAAGGTAAGCGTTTTTTTGATTTACATGTTAAGTTTGAAGAGTTATATACAGACGCTAATATGAAAGTAGATGAAATAGCAGAGCGTATTTTAACTTTGGGTGAAACACCGTTGCATACGTTTGACGATTATATTCAAGCTGCTAAAGTACCGGTAGGTAAGAGTATTTCTGAAGATGAAAAAGCGGTTCGTTTAATTGTAGATTCTTTATCTGAGTTATTACAAATTGAACGTCAGATCTTAAATAAAACGGATGAAGCTGACGACGAGGGAACAAACTCTATGATGAGTGATTTTATTACCGAGCAGGAAAAAACAGTTTGGATGATGAAAGCTTGGTTAAGCGAAACAGTATAACACTATACTTGTTATAATAACAAGAGCGACCTAAACATAATGTGTAGGTCGCTCTTTTTTTTATTTAATTATTATTTAAAACCGAATGCTAATTTCGGTGTTTTCTGTCAATTCAAATTTCGCATCGTTAAAGGATGGAGGTCCATACAACATGGGGTTGTTAGACATACCGTAATTCTCTTTAGGCATACCATTTTCTTCAAAATCCATTCGTGAGTTGTCGTTTTCATCATGAACAACCATTAAACCGTAGTTTCCTGGTTCTAGATTTTCAAACGTAGCTTTAGCCTTGCCATCTAAAACTTTGACTTTACGGTTTTGTAAAGCTTTTGTTTTCATAAATGTATCGGCAGTATGCAAACCTATTAACACATGGCCATTGGCATTAACGGGATTTTCAACGGTAACACTAATTGTGTACGTTTCTAGTTTTTCTTGAGCTTGTGTTAAAAACGTTGTAAGGGTTAAAACAAGAATAGTGGCAAGTGTTTTCATAAATATTAGTTTTATTAGATTAATACATGGTAAATATCTACATAATCACGTATTTATAAAATATTAAGTTTCTCAAGTGTCATATTTAAGGGATAGATTGTAAATGAACTAAGGGAACTTATTAAATCAATCCGCGGGCTTTAATTTCTAGATATTTATTAATGGTGTTTAGGGTTAGATCTTCAGGCGCTGTTAAAACACTTTGTATACCATGTTTTTGAAGTTCATTTATGATGAGTTTCTTCTCGTAAACAAATTTTTCTGCAATTGTTTTTTCAAAAATTTCATACGTATTTTTAGATGACTTAAGAGTTAAACGATCTAATTCGGTGTTTTCAAAAAAGATAATTACTAAAACATGGTTTTTTGCAATAGCTTTTAAGTAGGGTAGCTGCCTGTGAAGCGCATCTAATGTTTCAAAATTTGTATAAAGTAGTATTAAACTACGCTGATTTAAACTACGTTTAATGTCGATATATAGTCGTGAAAAATCAGATTCCGAAAAATCTGTATCCAAATTATAGAGGGTTTCCATAATCTGGTTCATTTGTGAAGGTCTGCGTTCGGCAACAACTTTATTTGCTGTTTTCTTAGAGAAAGCAAACATTCCTGCTTTATCTTGTTTTTTTAATGCAACATTACTGATAACCAGTGTCGCATTTATGGCGTAGTCCAATAAACTTAATCCGTTGAATGGCATTTTCATAGAGCGCCCCTTGTCAATTACGCTGTAAATAGGTTGGGAGCGTTCGTCTTGAAATTGATTTACCATTAGTTGACTACGTTTAGCAGTAGCTTTCCAATTGATATTCCGAATATCATCGCCTTGAACATACTCTTTTATCTGCTCGAATTCCATGGTATGGCCAATACGACGAATTTTTTTTAACCCAAACTCGAAAATTTTGTTTGAGAAAGCAATAAGCATATATTTTTTTAGCTGGAGGAAAGAAGGGTAGTTGGGTACCATGGCATTTTTACCAAACTGGAAACGTCTAGTTAATAAACCAATTGGTGAGCTAACATAAACATTTAAATTTCCAAAGTGATATTCTCCCCGTGCTAAAGGTCTTAGGGTGTAGGTTATGTTTTTATCAGAAAGCTTATCTAATTTGGTGCTAATTTCAAAATCACGTTTTTGGTATTGAAATGGCATTTCATCAATCAGTTTTAAACTTACGTTGTAATTATAGCTATTTTTAAGTATTATTTTAATAGGGTTTTCATCACCGTTGCTCAGTTTTTCAGGAAGTATACGTGTAGCTTCTAATCCTTTTTGTTTAAAAAGTAGCACGACGTCTACCAATGTTATAGCAGAAAACAGACCAAATAACATAATGCTATAAGGTAATAGACCAGGAAATTGGTAAGCTAAAAGAAATAGAAAAGCAAAAGCAATTAGGCCGATAAAGAACCGAGATTCTAGATAAATATGTTTAAAAATACGTTTCAATTATCTTGGTATTTCAATAGTTTCAAGAATTTGATCTACCACTTTGTCTACTGTAAAAGCTTCCATTTCTCGTTCAGGAGTTAATACCAAGCGGTGTTTTAATATGGCTTTTGTACAACGTTTTATGTCGTCTGGAGTTACAAAATCACGTCCATTAATTGCGGCGTTAGCTTTAGCGGCATTTAAAATGGCAATTGAAGCTCGAGGTGACGCACCTAAATATAAATTAGCGTTGTTGCGGGTGTTATTTACAATAGAAGCAATATAATGGAGTAGGTGGTCTTCAACCAGAATTTGTTTTATGAGAGCTTGATATTTAACGATATCGGTAGCATTTAAAACAGGCTTGATGGTATTGTAATCTAATTGATCTTCGCGTTTATGATTATCTACTAAAATTTGAATCTCATCTTCTAGTGATGGGTAGTCTACATTTATTTTAAATAAAAACCTGTCTAATTGCGCTTCTGGTAATCGGTAGGTACCTTCTTGTTCAATAGGGTTTTGTGTGGCAAAAACCAAAAAGGGAGGTGCCATTTTAAAATGGTTATTATCAATAGTTATTTGACGTTCAGCCATGACTTCAAAAAGGGCTGCTTGCGTTTTTGCTGGAGCTCTATTTATTTCATCAATAAGAATAATGTTAGAGAATATAGGACCTTTTTTATATTCAAACTCATTAGTTTTAACGTTAAAAATACTAGTACCTAAAATATCACTAGGCATTAAATCTGGTGTAAATTGTATTCTGCTAAAGTCTACATCTAAAGTACGAGCAAGAAGTTTAGCAGTAATGGTTTTAGCAACTCCAGGAACGCCTTCAATTAAGGTGTGACCATTGGATAAAATTGAGATAATTAGAAGCTCAATCATATCGCTTTGACCAACAATGATTTTGCTAATTTCATTTTTAATATCGGCTACATGTGCTTGTAGCGGTTTTAGATCAATTCTGTTTGTGAAGTTTAAATCTTCGCCTTCTTGTTGGTTTATGTCTTCCATTATAAGTTGTTTTTTCTGAAACGTTCTATTTGTTCGTTTAATGCAATAAGCTCTTTTTCCGTATGCTTATTTTTGGATTTTAATAATGTTATTAAGTCTATAAGCGATTTGGTATCCTGTATAGTATTTGATGATTTAACGGCTAGTTTTGTTATAAAACGCTCATTAAATTCATTGGTTTCCAAATAGTAATTGCTTCTTATGTACTCTAAAAAATATGTAATTTTCTTTTCTATGATATTTGTATAATCACCGTGTTGAAAGTATAAATCGCCAATAGTTTGGGTAAATTCAACGGTTGAGTTTTTAAGTGGTTCAATTACCGGAATAACACGTTGTGTTCGTTTACCTTTAAAAATCACAAAAATAATTAACCCAAATAGTGAGGTGTAAAATGCCCATTTTAAAGCGGTGTTGCTTATAATAAAGCGCAAAGGACTTTTTATAACCTTCCGACCGCTTTTGTAATAATTATCCCAAATAATTTTATTGGAATGTGGTAAATACGACAGAATACTTGCGGTATAGTTCGCTTTGTTGTCTAACATATGGTAGTTTGAAAAAGCAAAAGGGTTGCTGTGTATGTAAAACATGCCACCATTACTACCGTATGGTGTTCGTATAAAATTAACCTCTTTAATATTACCGTCTTCACTTAACATATGTCCTAAAACAGTTGTTTTAAGTGTGTCTATTGAGGTGAAATAGCTGTTTTCAATAACATCTTCAAAGAGGGCTTGGTTAGCCTTTAAACTTGAATTTGTAAAAGTGTTTTTGGTAGGTTGTTTTAAAAAGTCGTTATAATCTCTGTCTATCGCTACATTTAGTGTGTCGGCAAAATCCCCCATTACAGAACCGGAACTAATCAAAACGGTATTGCCATTTTCAACAAAGTTTAATATAGCTTCAGAGCTTTCATTTTCTAGATAAATATAATCGTTTATAAGTAAGAGCGTTGTGTTTTTTAAGTCTGGATTAGCATTTAAATATTCATATAAACTTCGCTCTGATACCGTTACATTATTAGATGTATAATTTTTTAATTCGTTATAAATCACATAGCATCCTAAGGGGATTTTGTCGGATCCAGAGTAGGAGTTTCGCCAATTTAACGCTTTAGGTTTAATGACTTCGGCAATCATTAATAGTATAATAATGGCCCCGATGCTATATAACGCTATTTTTGATCGCTTATCCATTTATCTGATTATTTAATGAGTTAAAATGGATTTGGTTCTTAGAGAATATGTCTCTATTTATAGAAAATTCACCATACCAAACATAGTCATAGATATAAGAAATGCGCTCGAACTCTTGCTTTATATCGGTGTCTGTAATTTCACTTAGATAATCGGAGTTTGTTTTATCGTAATGCCAATCAATGATGTTTTTGTTGGTTAATAATTTTAACGTTTTTAAATATAAGTATCGGGTAGCTAGGCGGTAATTTTCATCTTCTAATGCCGAAGAAATCAGGTTGTCAAAATCTACACGTTGAATATCTTCTTCTACATAGCTAAAATTATCAATGCTCTTTTCTTCAGTTTTAAAAACGGTACTTATTGGCGATTCCATCATGAATTTAATAAATAAATAAAGAGCAGCAGCAAACAGAATAGTATAAACAATATATTCTAAGGTTTTATAATCAATAAAATCTAATTTAATTCCAAAGATGCTTTCTAACCATCCGAAAAACTTTTGAAGTAATTGTTGTATTAAGTTAATGCCTCCCGTATCATCTACGCTGTAATTAAAATCACGTCCACTATAACGTTCTTTAATACCATCTTTAAAGTAGGTTACTGAAATATGGGTTGTGTCTTTTTGAATGGCGTTTTGAGCCAATGAAATTGTTTGCTTACATAGCAAACAAGACATAATAACAATATTGTGTTTTACTGTTTTACTCATCATGAACTCCTATTTCTTCAATTCGCTCTTGTAAATACGTGTTGTGACGTTCTTCATGTAGGTTGAAAAATAAAACTCCATAAGCAACTTGAGATAGTGCTTGTGAAAATACAAACGAAAGGATAAATATTGCAAAACCTATTGTAAATACAATAGTGGCAAACGTGCTTGTAAGAAAGTCAACCTCGCTTTCAATTGAGAAATAAGTGTAAATACCGATGATAAATCCAGGGATAGAAAGGATTAAAAAAGTAATCATTAAGTTAAGGATTCCAATAACTAAACCGAAAAAAACAACTCGTACAAAATTAGAAATGGTGTAAGACCATCCTTCTGATAATGCTTCACCTACGGCTTTATTTTCATTAAATATAATCATGAACGATAAACCAAAAAGAGCATTAATTGTAAAGCTAATAGCGTATTGGGCAAACATACCTAACAAAGGAATAAAGGCTAAAATAGTAGAGACAATAAGGTATCCGAAATATATAGCAACTCCAATAAGGATGAACAATACAATAGAGCCTATTCTTGTTTTTATGGCCTGCTTGATGTTTTCGGATTTAACCACCCCTTCGTGCTTAACGTATTCGTTTATATAGGCAGTTGAAAAACTGTAATTTAAGATGGCTGTTATAAATAGAATAATTAGCAGTAAAATACCACCAGCAATTAAGTAAATGTTAGTGTTTAAATCAGAATCAATACCAAATCTGAAATCTCGACTAGCCATTCCCATAAAACCAGTAACTAAAAGGTAAGAGCCTATTAGTGTTAGTATGATGCTTAAAGCATTGTATCGTAAATACAGGTTTATATAATCCTTGAAATTTAATTTTAAGAACTGAAAATAATTGTTGATGATATCGCCAAAAGTATTTCGGGTACGTAGCTCTAAATAAGGTTTTTCCATGCGATATTTTTTATAGGTTTAAAGTCGCTTTTTTGTTTAGTTGAATGGGGTAAATTATATAATAAAATACAATTAAGGCTAAGGATGATATTATTATTCCATAAGCTAAAACTGGATGCATTTGTTCGCCAAACCGTGTTATAAAGCCTTCAATAAAACCAGCAATTATAAAAAACGGGATGGTGCTTACTACAATTTTTAATCCGTTTTTAGCGCCTTTCATAAATGCTACGCGTCTAGAAAAGGTTTTAGGGAATAAAAAACTATTTCCCATAACTATTCCGGCACATCCTGCTATAACTATAACTGAAATTTCAATAGTACCATGTAGCCAAATTGTAGATGTTTTTTCTAGAATGCCGTAATTATAAAAGAATGTTATGAAAGCTCCTAGCATAATACCGTTGCTAAATAATACATATATAGTTCCGGCGCTAAAGAATACACCAAAAGCAAAGGCCATTATAGCAACTCTAATGTTGTTTATAGTAATGCCTAGAAATGTTCCTATTTGACTGCCGCTTTTATAAACAGCCATAGGTTCCCCGTTTTCTATATTTTCAATTGTCATGTTCACATAAGCGTCTCCCAAAATTAAACGTACAAAACTGTCATCATTTAATGTTGAAACAACACCAATTAAAACAGCAGCCATAAATATTAAAAAAGTATGGAGTAAGGTTTTTTGATGGTTTTTAAAGAAAAGCGGAAATTCATATTTCCAAAAAGAAACTATTTTGTTTTTAGACTCCCGTTTGGTGATGTAAATTTTTTGATGAGCTTCCGTTGCTAAAGCATTTAAATACAAAAGTGTTTTGCTGTCAGGGTAGTAGGTCTGCGCAAAGGAAAGGTCGTTAGTAAGTTGTATATAATAGGAAGCAAGGTCGTCTGGGTTTATTTTAACATTATTGTGTAATGCTTTTTCAAAAATTAGCCATTTTTCCTTATTTTGCTTCACGAATGATGCTTCGCGCATAAACATTAAAATTTAAACGAATATACATTTCCATGAGCAAAATAGCAATTAACACGGCGCAAAATGTGAATTTAGATTATAAGCTGATTGGTATCGGTGAGCGCTTAGTGGCTTTTTTAATAGATGGCCTGATATTAATAGTCTATATGACTGTTATGGAGAATATTGTTACTTTTTCAGATTTATTTGAATCAGATAGTTGGACAGCTCGTGGTGTTGTAGGTTTGGTTACGCTACCTGCGTTATTTTACTCATTAATTTGTCATGTGCTTTTTAATGGGCAAACCGTAGGGAAAATGATTATGAAAATAAAAGTTGTTCGTTTAGATGGTGCACCTACACAATGGTATAATTTGTTGGTGCGATGGATGCTTCGCTTAGTTGATATTTGGCTCTTTTTTGCATCAATAGGCGTTATGAGTATTTTACTTTCTGATAAAAAGCAACGTGTAGGTGATTCGGCAGCAGGAACAGTTGTTATAAGTGCGAAAAAACAGCATAAAATATCAAGTACTATTTTAGAGGATATAAATGATGATTACCAGCCTGTATACACTAATGTAACGCAGTTAACAGATAAAGATGTACGTATTATTAAAGAAGCTTTTATATTATCGAAGCGGAATAATGACTTTAAGACACTTACGATTCTGCGGAATAAAATTTGCACTTTACTTCACATTGAAACAGATATGTTTGATAAAGAGTTTATAGACACAATTTTAAAAGACTATAACTACTATACTCAGAATATGTAATACAATTCATAAGTGTTTTAATAAGGATGTATGACTGTTTTGTGTTGAAAATAAACAGATAAGTTCTGCCTCTTAAACTATTGTAATACATACCTTTGTTTGCATTAAAAAAATAATGATAGCCTATGTTTTATGCCATTGATATTTTAGGAACTATAGCATTTGCTATTTCAGGTGTGTTAATTGCGCTTAGTAAGCGAATGGATCCCTTTGGTATTCTAATTATAGCAACCGTAACGGCTGTTGGTGGAGGGACACTTCGTGACCTGTTAATTGGAGAGACACCAGTTAGTTGGATGCTGAATTTAAATTATATTTATGTAATAATCGGATCAACAGTTCTGGCTATTATTTTTAAATCTAAAATTGATTATCTCCGAAAATCGTTATTTTTATTTGATACAATAGGTATTGGGCTGTATACGGTGGTAGGTGTGGAAAAAGGTATTTCAGCGGGACTAGATCCTATTATTTGTATTGCTTTAGGTACTATGTCGGCATGTTTTGGAGGAGTTATTCGTGATATTCTATGCAATGAAATACCGGTAATATTTAGAAAAGAAATTTATGCTACCGCATGTATTTTAGGTGGTCTGACTTATTTTTTAGTGCGAAAACTTCCAATTGATGATAACCTTGTTTTTATAATAGCTGGTTTGGTCGTTATTACAGTAAGATTGTTGGCTGTAAGATTTAAGGTTAGCTTGCCAAGTCTTTATAATTAGTTACTTGATTATTTCAACCTTTTTTATGTAGATGTTGCGTAAAGGCCATTCGCCTCCATCTGTTTCTTGAGCTGCAATTTTATCAACTACATCCATTCCGGAAATCACTTTACCAAAAATGGTGTATTCACCATCCAAATGGTAGGCACCATCTTTACTCTGAACAATAAAAAACTCAAAAGGAGAAGCTAGTTTATAAGCGTCATCAATTTCACTACTTGGCATACTTACCATGCCACGATGGTGTTTGTAGCCGCGTTTGGTATCGGGAGGTAAAAGATAACGTCCAATATCGGCTCGTTTGCGCTTTACTTTAGGGTCATCGGTGTTACCAGCTTGAATAACAAAATTATTAACCACTCGATAAAACTGAGTGTTGTTAAAATAGCCACGTTTGGTTAGGTAGATAAAATTTGCACGATGGAATTTCGTTTTGTCAAATAGTAAAATGTCTATTTCTCCAAATTTGGTAGTAATACGTACTTTATTCTCTGTATGCTCTTTTTCATATTTTAAAAAGAATTCCATAGCATTTTCGTCTGTTAAAAAGGGGTATTCAGCACTTACTGATTTAGAAGAATCTATAACTTCTTTCTTTTCTATAACAGGTTTTGTAGTTTTAGGTGTTACTTTTTCTGATTTTGATTGTTTATCTTCACAGTTCAAGAGAAGCATAAAAAGTCCTAACACAAGAATACGAATCATAAATGAAATTTAAAGAATTTTTAAAATCGGTATCAAAAATAGAAAATATACCACTTCCAGCCGAATCTTCCCAATTTAAAATGTCTCCACCTTTTAGAGAACAGTTGGAGATGGTTCAGAGTAGTAGATTAAAAGATGCTAAAAAAGCTGGGGTTGTTGCATTGTTTTATCCGGATCTTGTTTCTGAAACGAAATTGGTTTTAATACTTCGGAAAACATATAAGGGTGTTCATTCAGCGCAAGTTGGGTTTCCTGGAGGAAAGTTGGAATTGTCGGATGAATCTATAAAACATGCAGCCATACGTGAAACATGGGAAGAGATAGGTGTGCCTGAGAAAGAATTAGAAATTTTGCGAGCTATGACTAAAATTTATATTCCTCCAAGTAATTTTTACGTGTATCCATTTTTTGGAATAGCAAAATCGACTCCTAAATTTATTAAGCAAGATGAAGAGGTGGAGGCTATTATTGAGGTGGCTTTAAAAGATTTTTTAAACGAGGGAAGCGTGGTAACTAAAACAGTTTCAACTTCATATAGCAAAGCGGTAGAGGTTCCTGCTTTTCATTTAAACAATCATGTAGTTTGGGGTGCAACAGCTATGATGTTGAGCGAGATAAAAGACTTGTTAAAAGAACTGCTGTAAACCTTATGTTTTATTACATTTGTATTCTTAATTACTTGAAAAATTAACATATGGGTTTGTTTAAACAAAATCCTTTTGGACATTATCTAATTTTAAAAAAATGGATAATTAGAATATTAGGAGGTCTGACACATAGAAGGTTCCGCGGGTTTAATGAACTTCAAATTGAAGGTTCCGAGGTTATAAGAAACCTTCCAGATAGCAATGTATTATTTATTTCCAATCATCAAACATATTTTGCTGATGTGGTAGCTATGTTTCATGTCTTTAACGCAAGTTTGAGTCAGCGTGACGATTCTATTAAAAACGTTGGGTATTTATGGCAGCCTAAAATGAATATTTATTATGTGGCAGCTAAAGAAACAATGAAATCTGGAATTTTACCTAAAATAATGGCTTACGCAGGGTCTATTAGTATAGAGCGTACGTGGCGATCTAAGGGTGAGGATGTGAATAGGCAGGTGAAAATGAGTGATATTTCGGCTATTAAAACAGCGTTGCAAGATGGTTGGGTTATTACGTTTCCTCAGGGTACTACAACACCATTTAAACCTATTAGAAAAGGTACCGCGCATATAATTAAGCATTATAAGCCTGTAGTTGTTCCTGTTGTTATAGATGGTTTTAGACGCTCTTTTGATAAAAAAGGATTGCGTGTTAAGAAGAAAAATATTCTTCAAACTATGGAGATTAAAGAGCCGCTTAAAATTGATTATGAGAATGAGTCTATAGCTGATATTGTTGAAAAAATAGAATATGCTATAGAGCAGCATCCATCTTTTTTAAAGGTTATACCTCAGGATGTTTTAGAAGCCGAAGAAGCCTTAAACCAACAACGTAAATGGCGTCCAGACAACGACTAGGCTTTTATAAGTCTAGTTTTTTTAATTCCGTATAGTTCTTATTTAAACGGTTTAATAGAATACCGTAGATTAACCAATAGAATATTAAAAGTATCAGAATTACGGCTACTAAAAAGGCTAAAACAGTTAGGGTAAATAGTGTGTAAAACTTAAATGTTTCGCCATTTGCTGATGCACTATTTGCTAGATTTATTAGCTGCTGATCTTGGTCAAACTCAATAAATAGTACAACAACTACAGAGGCAATTAAATATAGAAGATTAAAGGCTACATAATGCTTTACCGTTTCCCTGGTTTTTAAAATGTTCTCCATTAGTTTCTTAGCACTATCTGTAACCGAAATGGTGCGATAATTTTTAAAGAAGGAGTAAAAGAAATACGCTAAAATAATATACCCAATAACTGTTAGAGGGATGATTACATAATCAGCATCGTAGTTATTATAGCGTTCCATACTGTCACTGTCTTTAAAAACAAATGAAATACCTATCCAGAAAAGAAATTCTAGTAAGCTAATTATGAATATCCATTTTACAATGGAAGATGATTTTTTTAAAATCATCTTGTAAATATCGTTATAGGACAGTTTGGGGAATGTGTCAGCATTCTTCTGCCAGTCTTTTTTTAATAAATCTAATTCATCCATAATCTTACGGATTTAGTATGGTTCTGAGTTTTGTTTTAATGCGATTCATCTTCACGCGTGCATTAACTTCACTAATCCCCATTGTTTCACTTATTTCTTTGTAATTTTTGTCTTCTAAATATAAAAACACAAGTGCTTTCTCGATATCATTTAGCTCCTTAACGGCGTTGTATAGTAGTTTCAGGCGCTGTTCTTCTGTGTCGTCGTATTCTTCGGCTTTTATTTTGAATTCAATACTTTCAAACTCTTGAGTTTTTATGCTTCTTTTTTTCTTTCTATAAAGTGTTATAGCTGTATTTAAAGCAACACGGTACATCCAGGTACTAAATTTTGAGTCCCCACGAAACTTCGGGTAGGCTTTCCAAAGTTGTATGGTAATTTCCTGAAACAGATCATTATGTGCATCTTGGTTGTTCGTGTAAAGACGACAAACTTTGTGTGCTATATTTTGATTTGCTTCAAGCTGTTCAACAAAACTATGTTCTAATGTTTGGCTCAAATTGATGGTTTAGTATAGTATAAGTAGCTGGGTTTCTAAAAATGTTACATCTAAAAACAAATATATTCTAAAATAGACAAATAGCTTGTGTTGCTTTATCTTTGTGTAGATTGTAAATTTTCTTTTCTATGAATATTCCAGATTCTAAATTCCCAAGATTAGTAGTTGTTGGTGGAGGTTTTGCAGGTGTTAACTTGGTTAAAGCTTTAAAAAACAAGCCCATTCAGGTTGTTTTAATAGACAAACGTAATTATCATACATTTCAGCCTTTATTGTATCAGGTGTCTAGTTCTGGCTTAGAACCAGATTCGATAGCTTATCCATTGCGAAAAATTATAAAGAAATGCGATAATATCTTTTTTAGACTTGCAGAGGTGTTTACTATTGATTCTGAAACGCAGGTTGTAGAAACATCAATAGGGGATCTAGCTTTTGATTACTTGGTATTAGCTACCGGTACTAAAACTAATTATTTTGGAAATAATGAGGTTGAAAAGTATGCTATGCCAATGAAATCGGTTCCTCAAGCTCTTAATATTCGTAGTTTAATTCTTCAAAATCTAGAAAATGCTGCAATTGCGAAAACAGTAAAATCAAGACAAGCTTTTTTGAATTTTATAATTGTAGGGGGTGGGCCTACAGGAGTTGAGTTGGCAGGAGCTATTGCGGAACTTAAAAATAATATAGTGCCAAGAGATTATCATGATTTGAGTGTTTCTGATATACAAATTCATTTATTAGAAGGTGGTGATCGTCTTTTGCCGCCAATGAGTTCTCATGCTTCAAAGAAGGCTTCTGAGTTTTTAAAACGCCTGGGAGTTGAGGTACATTGTAATACGTTTGTTAAAAATTATGACGGTTTAAAAGTAGAGACCAATACCGATTTGGCACTCGAATCTGAGACCTTGATTTGGGCTGCTGGAGTTACTGGAAATCCGGTAAAAGGATTGCCTGAAAAATCACTAAATGAACGTGCTAATAGGTACCGTGTAAATACGTATAATCAGGTGGGTGATTATGCTAATATTTTTGCTCTTGGAGACATTGCTTTAATGGAGACAAAAGCTTACCCAAAAGGGCATCCGCAAGTGGCACAACCGGCTATTCAGCAAGGGCAATTATTTGCTAAAAATATCATGAAATTAATAGCAGGAAAACCTATGGTTGAATTTAAATATAACGATAAAGGTTCTATGGCTACAATAGGTAGGAATAAAGCTGTTGTGGATTTAAAGGCTGTTAAGTTCGCAGGATTTTTTGCTTGGTTTGTTTGGATGTTTGTTCATCTAATGTCTTTGGTCGGTTTTCGAAATCGGGTAGTCGTTTTCTTTAATTGGACTTATAATTATATTAATTTTGACAAAGCAGCACGCTTAATTATTAGACCTTACAAGAGGTTTAATTAATGGTTTAAGTGGATTGTGTATTGTGTCTGATTAGTAGCTATTTAGATTTGCTGTATAAATAAAATCTATCGTTGTTTTAAAAGGCCGAAAACAATAAATAGTTGTGCGAAACCATATGTAAACATAATACTAATATTTGAATGCCACAAAGGTTTGTAGAATTTATTCAAAGCTAGAATACTGTCCGAAATTACAAATAAAATAGCTCCTAAAAACACAAGTAAATAACTTATTCTGTTTACCTCCCCTTTTCGTAAGAAAGCTGCTATACACATTATTAAAATAACTAACATGTAAAAAATAACGGGGAAAAGCATGTTGCCTAAATGGCCGTTTAAAAAATAAAATATTACACACGCATAAGCCAATAAAAGTGCTCCAAAAAAATAAGGTTTTAAGTTGTTGTTTCTATGTTTAAAAAAGCATAAAATGTAAAGAATATGTGCGCTTAAAAAAGCGAGTAATCCAACAGTAAAAAAGTGTTCAGATTGGGCTGCAAACATCAATAAAATATCACCTAATAATGAGCAAAATAATGCGCCTAATATCATGCGTTTTTCAGATGTTGAAATGGGGTGGTTTTGTGTCCAATAAAATATTATTAATGCCATCAATAATGTTGGCTTTATAAAATAATGTAAGGTTGTAAAATGGGTGTCGGAAATAATTTCTGTTACTAATAATAGGCAGAAAATTAATATAAACGCTTTGTCAACTTTTGTTAATTTCATGTTTAGATGTTCTAAATGTTTTTTCAAGAAAGTTCTAAAGTAGTATTTTATTTTTTAGTCATCGGACATGCTTTTATCTCTCTTTTACAGTTCAACCTTAAAAATTAACAATTGGGTTATTTGTTTTTTGGGATCCTTTATCTTTTACCAATATTTGCTCCGTTATTAAGAAATAGTAACTTTAAATTATTCAAAATTGACACTTTACAATTTAAAGGTTTATTTGTATTAAACGATTATAACATTTATGACTATGACAAGAATTTTAAAAAACATACTAATCACTTTCGGTATTGGAGTTATTGTTTTTATTATAGGAAATACCTTGTCTGAAGGTTTTGAGTTTAAAAGTCTTGATGCACTTTTAGAGAATTTTATGTTTTATCAATTGTATGCCTTTATTCTAGGGTTTTCTAATATGTATTTTTTCGGGTCCTTAGAGCGGTTGAATTGGAAAGAAAACGAAAGTCCAAAACGTATTTTGTTAGGTATTATTGGTTCCGTTTTTATTACCATTTTCGGATTGTTTCTTTTGCATATGTTTCAGGCTATGGTTTTGAATGATGTACCATTTGAAACGTTTTTAGCTAATGAGTCTTATAGGAGTTACACGTTTGGTTTATGGATCACATTAACTATCGTAATAACTTTTCATGCTATATATTTATATAAGCAGACTCAAGAAAAAAAGGTTAAGGAGTCGCAAATTGTTGCGCAAACGCAAACGGCAAAATTTGATGCACTTAAGAATCAGTTAGATCCTCATTTTCTTTTTAATAGTCTTAATGTTTTATCTAGTTTAATAGAAGAAAACCCTGATAATGCTCAGAAGTTTACGACTTCATTGTCTAAGATTTATAGATATGTTTTAGAACAAAAAAATAAGGATTTAGTTTCTGTAGATGATGAGTTAGAGTTTGCTAGAACTTATATGTTATTGCTTAAAATGCGTTTTGAAGACAGTATTGTTTTTGAGATTCCTGAATGCGCTTCTAACCCGGAGAGTAAAGTTGTTCCCTTGTCGCTTCAGTTGCTGCTAGAAAACGCTGTAAAGCATAATATGGTTACAACTAGTAGGCCTTTACATATTAGGATTTATGAAAGTAATGGTAATTTAATAATAGAAAACAACCTGCAGACTAAGCAGGTTTTAAAAAAGAGTAGTGGTTTTGGATTGGCAAACATAACTCAGCGTTATGCATTATTAACCAAGAAGCAGGTGATAATTAACCAAGAAAGATCCTCTTTTAAAGTTCTTATACCAATATTAACTAAACAAACTAAAATTATGGATACACAACAAAACAGTACAAAAGAAGAAGCTTATTTACGCGCTAAACAGCAGGTTGAACAAATTAAAGGCTTTTACGGAAATCTAATTTCTTATAGTCTAGTTATACCTGTACTTATTTTTATTAATTATCGTACTTACTGGGGATTTCAATGGTTTTGGTTTCCAATGTTAGGTTGGGGTATGGGGTTGGCAATTCATGCTTTTAATGTTTTTGGATATGGTAAAACATGGGAAGAGCGTAAAATTCAAGAAATATTAAATAGAGATTCTAATCATAAAACATGGAACTAATGAATACAGCGGATACATTTGAGAAGCAGCAACAGCTAGAGCGGGCTAAAGCTGAAGTGAAAAAAATAAAAGGATTTTATAATCACGCTCTGATTTATGCAGTAGTTAATTTAATAATTGTAATTTCTAATGTACAATCGCTAGAAGTTGGTGAATCTTACTTTCAATTTCATAATTTTATAACCTTAATTTTTTGGGGATTCGGACTCTTAATTCATGGAATAACTGTTTTTCTACCGAAATGGCTTTTAGGGAAAAACTGGGAAGAGCGTAAAATTAAGCAGTATATGGAAAGCTATAATAAAAACAATTAATTGTTGATTCACACGCGTATGAAAGTTTTAATAATAGAGGATGAAAAACCATCTGCGAGACGTCTGCAACGCATGCTTGCAAAGCTTGAGGTGGAGGTAGGTGTCATGTTGCATTCGGTAGAAGAGTCTATTGTTTGGTTTCAAAATAACCAACATCCAGATCTTATTTTTCTAGATATTCAATTAAGTGATGGTTTGTCTTTTGAAATTTTTGAAGCGGTAACTGTTAAATCCGCTATTATATTTACTACGGCTTATGATGATTATGCGCTTCAAGCTTTTAAATTAAACAGTATTGATTACCTGTTAAAACCTATTGACGATAAGGAATTGCTTATGGCTTTAAATAAATTTAAAGAGCATCAATATCAAGATAATCAAACTGTATTAGATTTTAATGCCATTAAAAATTTACTAACGGGTTCTGTAACTCCTGTTTATAAACAACGGTTTTCAATTAAGGTTGGACAACATTTAAAACTAATAAATACAACGGATATTGAGTGTTTTTATAGTGAAAATAAAGGCACGTACCTGTTTACTAATGAAGGACGGAACTTTCCTATAGATCTAACATTGGAGCAATTAGAATCGGAGTTAGATCCTCAGTTGTTCTATAGAATAAACAGAAAGTTTTATATAAACATTCAAGCTATTAAAGATATGTTAAGCTATACAAACTCCCGTTTACAGGTAAAATTACATAACTATAATGAGCAGGAAATTATTGTGGCTCGTGAGCGTGTTAAAGACTTTAAAACTTGGCTTGAATAGCATTTAATCGTCTAAACGGTTATCGTCAAATGCTGATGGTAATAGTTTGGGGATGAATTTAATTACTAATGGTAGAAGTAAAGCGCCACCAGGAAGCAAAAAGATTGCAAGGCTCGGTATTGACTTAAAAATGTCTAGTAACTGATTGTTCACGCGTTTCTGTTCTTCATCATTTAGGTCTCTTACAGTGGATTGCCTTAAAAGTTTCATTAACTCTTTACTTTCTTTTAACTCCTTTAAAAGACGCTTACTATTTCTAGAAATTAGTTTATAAACCATTTTACTAGAATTGTCGTAAAAAGTTTTTACCACATTTTTAGAACTCAATAAGGCTATTCGGTGTTTATGAGTTTCATAAAAGTTAGCAATAGCTATCGTTGCAGCATCCATTACGGTTATTTCAATTTTTAAATCGCTAACTAATTGTTTTAAAAAAGTATATTCTTGCCTATCTATAGTACTGTCACCCCAAGTAGCCATACAGGCAATATCTATAATGTAATACTGCTCTAAAGGAGTCATAATATATGTTAACGCTTCTTTGTATTCTATTTTTTGAGTATCGTGATAGCGTCTAGATTGTTCAAATAAATCAATTAAACTAAGGTCGTAATTGCTTTTTTTAATTTTTGAATGTAGCGTCTCAAAAACAATATTCTCTATACAAGACTCTATATTTTGAAGGTAAGTTTCTGAAATTGTTTCAGTATTTAAAAACTGTTGATAAGCAACAATGTCCGTGAATAGCAAAGCATTGGTAATAAAGTAATTGAAGCTTTTTTCAATGATGTTATCGTCTATTTGTACCCGTTTATGTATTATTTTTTCTAAGGTAGCTTCATTTTTTTTACCACCTAATAACTCAGAGAAAAAGGATGTTTTATAGGCGTTTATTTGTGTGTAGAAATCAATAACACTTTCAGTGAAACCTAAAGAACTTTTTGAAAGTTGATGAATGTAGCTAAAGCTTGTTATGAAATTTACTTTACAAATTTCTTCGCTAGTAAAATCGGTGTTTTCAATGTAATTATTAAACACGGAAATATTACTACCGTAAATAAAACCACACCTACGGAGTTCCTGATAAAATTCGGCAGCAGAAAGTGAGGCTAATTCAGAAACGAAATGCTTGTCAAGTAATAATTTGTTTATCCAGCCATTTGCTGATGGATTCATGCTATTTTATTTATTGCGTAAAGATAAATGATAAATCTAAAAATTCTAAAAATAAATAAAGTTCTAAAGGTTGATTTTTTTTGGGTTTTTGAAATGTTAAAAAAGCGTTAATACTAATGGAAGGAGGTTTTAATCGTAATATTTTTGAGTTTTTGATGTTTTTTCGAGGGAATGAATAATTTAACTATTTATAACTGCTAAAAAAACAGATTAAACTAGCATATTTAAACCATTTAAAACGATATATCTTGTTAAACAAAATTACATTTCAATACTTTTTATTCTTGTTAATATTAGGGCCGTTGGCTTTTGCTCAAAACGTTTCCGGATCTGTAAATGATGTAAAAGGACAGCCGCTTGAAGGGGCTTACATTTATAATATAAGTTCTAGTAGTCATGCACATTCTTTATCAAATGGGAGTTTTACACTTGAAAATAGTCAGGTTGGTGACTCTGTAAGTGTGGGGTTGTTAGGCTATCAAAAAGCAAGTTTATTACTTACCAAAGCTAATTTTCAGAATGGCTTAGAAGTTAATTTAGAATCTAAAACGGTTTTACTTGAGGAATTGGTTATTACAGAACAAGTAAACGCCATGCATAGTTTAGCTAAGGTAGATTTAGAAACCACACCTGTTAATTCTTCTCAGGAAATATTGCGAAAGGTACCTGGGTTAATTATTGGTCAGCACGCTGGAGGCGGTAAAGCTGAACAGATTTTTTTACGAGGTTTTGATATTGATCACGGTACAGATATAAGCTTGTCGGTTGATGGAATGCCTGTAAATATGGTGTCCCATGCACATGGTCAAGGCTATAGCGATTTACATTTTGTAATTCCAGAAACCATTAATAATATTAATTTCGGAAAAGGAGCCTATTATGCCGATAAAGGCGATTTTGCTACAGCAGGTTATGTAGACTTTAATACAAAAGATGATATTAATGGGAGCGAGATTAGCTTAAGTTATGGCCAATTTAATTCGCTAAGAACTTTAGGGATGTTTGATTTGCTTAAAGATAACAAGCGTTCTGATGCCTATGTTGCTTTAGAGTATATAGAGTTTGACGGTCCTTATGATTCTCCTCAGAATTTCAACCGTGTTAATTTATTTGGTAAATACAGTACTTATTTAAAAGGTAATGATAAATTATCGTTTACGGTTTCGCATTTTACTAGTCGTTGGGATGCTTCAGGTCAAATTCCACAGCGTGCTGTAGATAGCGGTTTAATCACACGTTTTGGCTCTATTGATGATACAGAAGGTGGTAATACCTCTAGATCTAATGTTAATATCGCTTATGAATCTATTCTGGATAACGATTTACAATTCAAGTCTAATGTTTTTTATACTAAATACGGATTCGAATTGTATTCTAATTTCACCTTCTTTTTAGAAGACCCGATAAATGGTGATCAAATTAAGCAACTTGAAAATAGAGATATTTTTGGTTTTAATACCGCTTTCATAAAAGATACAGATTTAGGTGGTATTGAAACACGACTAACTTCAGGGTTCGGAATGCGTTACGATATGGTTAATGATGTTGAATTATCGCATACTAAAGACAGGAATGAAACACTTGAGTATTTAGCTTTAGGTGATGTAAATCAAACAAATATGTTTGGTTATGTTAATGCCGAATTTAAGTTTAATAAATTTATTATTGCTCCAGCCTTACGTTTGGACTACTTTAAGTTTATGTATAATGATGCATTGGTTACCGATTATCAAACACTAGCAGAAACGAAAACGGCAGTTAGTCCGAAATTGAATTTCTTTTATAATCAAAGTGAAAATTTACAATTATTCTTAAAATCAGGAATAGGTTTTCACTCCAATGATACCCGCGTTGTAGTAGCTCAAAATGGCGAAGATATTTTACCAAAAGCCTACGGAACTGATTTAGGAGTTATATGGAAGCCCTTACCTAAAATGATCGTTAATACAGCTTTATGGTATTTGTTTTTAGAGCAAGAATTTGTTTATGTTGGTGATGCTGGAGTAGTAGAGCCAAGTGGAGAGTCTAGACGCTATGGTTTAGATTTAGGTGTGCGTTATCAGTTTACAGATTGGTTATACTTTGATACCGATGCTACCTTTACTCATGCTAGAAGTGTTGAAGAACCAAGTGGTTCGGATTATATTCCATTAGCTCCAGATTTTACGCTAACTGGGGGATTATCAGTAAATGATATAAATGGTTTTTCGGCAGGTATACGTTATCGTTATGTTGATGATAGACCAGCAAATGAAGATAATTCTATAGTAGCTGAGGGTTACTTTGTAACAGATTTAAATATGAATTATGCTTTTAATAAACATTTTAGTTTGGGAGTTGCAATTGAGAATTTATTTGATACAGCTTGGAATGAGACACAGTTTGCTACAGAAACTCGCTTACAGAATGAGTTAAATCCTGTTGATGATATTACTTTTACTCCAGGAATACCATTTTTTATTAAAGGAATTGTAAGCTATAAGTTTTAATGTGCTATTTATATAAGTCTTAATCAATTAAAAAAGTATCTGTGAAATACAGATGCCTTTTTAGTAGTAGATATTTTACTACATATTTATATACATAAAAAGCTGCTCAAAGCAGCTTTTTATGTATTATAGAATGTTATATTATTGAATAACACCAGCGCAGCTCACACGAGCACCAGCAGCTCCAGAAGGTTGAGATTTGAAATCATCTTGTCCTTGGTGAACAATAACAGCTTTACCTACAATGTCCTTGGTAGGATCACCACAGCCAATACACCATTCTTCGGTGTTAAAAGTAATGGTTCCGTTACCTTTTTCGTCAGCTTCAAAGTTTCCTATATCACCTTTATGGTAACCCGTATCATCACCCCATTTACCATGTTGTTCAGCTGTTGGGTTCCAATGTCCTCCAGTTGATTTTCCATCATCAGAAGAACAGTCTGCAGTTTGGTGTAGGTGGATTGCGTGTGTGCCTGGTTGTAAGCCACTCATTAAAGCAGTCATGGATACAGCGCCATTTTCTTCTCTGAAAACAACATTACCAGTTACCGAACTTCCACTTTTAGCGTTCAATTCTGTCGTTATTTTTTTTACTTCTTCTTCAACTTCAACTTCAACTGTTTCTTCTGTAACTTCAGTTTCTGTTTCCAACATAGTGTCGGTTTCTTTCTTAGTGTCTTTACAGGCTGTAGCTGCTGCGATGACTATGAAAGACAATAGTATTACTTTTAAATTTTTCATGATATCCTCAAATTTTTAGTTAAAATTAATAAGTTTCATAGTGTTAAAATTCGTCTCTATTGGCTATGGTTTATAGCATTAAGACAACTAACACTTTACACAATTTAAGGAAGTAATAATTCCTTGAAGTGCTCAATTACGACTTTTATTAATTCATTTGATAATACCAAAATAAGGCTATCAGATAGTGAAATATTTAAAGCTTATTTATCGCGAAGGTATGTGCTGACTTCAATGGCAACATCTTCCCATGTTTTACTTACACCATCAGCACCTTTATGCAAATCAAAACAAACTTTGTTTAAAGATTCTAAGGCTCCTAATGCATCCCAATCTTTAAGATCCATGGTGCCTTTCATGCTTACTCGTCTTTCTTCGGTGATGTTCACTTCTAATGGTAGGTCTTTAGTAACTCCATTCATTGTAATTTCAGCAACATAGGCGTTGTTGGCATATTTAATTTTTCCTTTTAGTAATTCAGTATTTAACATTGCGCCAAAGAATGACACTTTTAGTTTTTCATCTCTAGTATCATCCTTAGTAAATAGACTACTTACTGGAATAGAAAATTCTAAATTATTTAAAGCTTCTTCTGGCGTTGCACCTGCTTTGTCATCAAAATTCAGCGTTGCAAATTCTCCACCAACAGGAACTTTATCAGTCGTTTTATAGGCTGTCCATTTTACATTGGTAGCTTCAGGTTTAACAACGTAGGTTACAGCGTTTTCAACAACCTCAGGAGTTGTAGTTTCTTTCAAGTCATTTTTACAACTAGTAGCAAGTGTAAATGTTGTTATAATTGCTAAAAGGGTTAATTTTTTCATAGTTTGATTACAATTTTCGTTTATCCGAAAGTTACATAATATTTAGTCAAAAACGCAAGGAATAGACCGTTATTGTATGATAAATATCATATTTTATTATAGAAATACTATTTAGTTTTGTTGTATAATTCTTTAGATATGAATAGTGTTTTAGTAAATAAATATAATATTCCTGGACCTAGATATACCAGTTATCCAACGGTGCCTTATTGGGAAGATTCTAGTTTTTCTACTAAAAAATGGCAAAACAGTCTCATTTGTGCTTTTAAAGAAAGTAATATTTCTGAAGGGATAAGTTTATATCTTCATTTACCTTTTTGTGAGAGTTTGTGTACCTTTTGTGGTTGTAATAAACGTATTACCACACGTCATGAAGTTGAAATGCCATACATTGATTATATTCTTAAAGAATGGTATTTGTATACAGAACTTTTAGGCGAAAAACCACGAATTAAAGAATTACACTTAGGTGGTGGTACGCCAACATTTTTTACAGCAGCAAATTTAGATAAACTAATATCAGGTATTTTTTTAAGGGCTGAAAAAGCTGACGGATATGAGTTTAGCTTTGAAGGGCATCCCAACAACACAACCGAGTTGCACTTGCAAACCTTATACAACTTAGGTTTTCGTCGTGTTAGTTTTGGAGTTCAAGATTATAATGAAACAGTTCAGAAAGCTATTCATAGAATTCAACCTTTTGAACACGTAAAGCGTGTTACCAATCTAGCTAGAAAAATAGGGTATACGTCCGTTGGTCATGATCTTATTTTTGGTTTGCCATTTCAAACGGAGGCTCATGTAGCTGAAACCATTAATAAAACAAAAATGCTTATGCCAGACCGTATTGCATTTTATAGTTATGCACATGTGCCTTGGATTAAGGGAAATGGTCAGCGAGGTTTTAATGATACAGATTTACCTTCAGCAAATAGTAAACGAAGACAATACGAATTAGGTAAAAAAGCATTGGATGCTTATGGTTATATAGAAATCGGTATGGACCATTTTGCTCTAAAAACAGATACTCTGTATCAAGCTACTGAAACTAAAAAATTACATCGAAATTTTATGGGTTATACGTCAAGTAAAACCCAAATGATGATTGGTTTAGGAGTATCGGC
Organism: Algorimicrobium bowmanii; assembly: GCF_054031195.1. The sequence continues at coordinate 2,186,761 of NZ_CM132929.1, read as the reverse complement.
TATTGGTGATAGTTGGTATGGTTTTGCTCAAAATGAGAAAAAATTAGAATCCTATTATAAACGACTAGACGCAAATGAAATTCCAGTTTTTAGAGGTCATATTTTGAGTGATGAAGACCTTATAATTCGTAAACATATTTTAAATTTAATGTGTCACTTTGAAACATCTTGGGAGCGTAAAGAATTATTTTTTAATGAGTTGCCTGATGTTTTAATAGCGTTGAAGGAGTTAGAGCAAGATGGGTTAGTGGATATTTACTCCAACAAATTAATAGTAACAGAAGTAGGGAAGCCTTTTGTAAGAAATGTTTGTATGGCATTCGATTTATTATTAAAACGCAAGCAACCAGGCTCCAAACTGTTCTCTATGACTATTTGAAAAACAATAATATAACATAGCAAAATAACATATAATTACAATTAATTTTAAAAAAACAAAATCATGAAAAAAATTATAGTTCCAATAGATTTTTCTGAATACTCTGAATACGCTTTAGAAACAGCAGCTCTTCTAGCAAAAAATAATAATGCAGAAATTTTAGCTTTACATATGCTAGAGATGTCTGATGCTATTTTAACCAAAGGTAACTCTGAAGCTCAAATGGAGTCTGTTTTTTTATTAGAATTAGCTAAGAAACGGTTTACTGAGTTTTTAGATAAACCATATTTAGAAAACGTGAAAGTAACACCAATTGTAAAGCATTTTAAAGTGTTTAGTGAGGTTAATGAAGTAGCGAAAGAACATGAGGTTGATTTAATTATAATGGGGTCACAAGGAACTAGTGGTATTAAAGAGTATTTTGTAGGATCTAACACAGAAAAAGTTGTTAGGTATTCAGAAGTACCAGTATTAGTTATTAAACATAATCCGATACTAACAACTTTCGATTCGGTTGTTTTTGCTTCAGATTTTTCAAAAGAAGCTATCGGGGCTTATAAAAAAGCTAAGGATATGTGTATGGCTCTGAACTCTGACATGTTTTTAATTTATGTTAATTTGCCAGGTGAAAGTTTTAAAAGTACTGCTGAAATGGAGTCCAAAGTAGCTGATTTCCTTAAAGAAGCGGATGGTGATTTAAGTAATTTAAACAAAGTTACTTATGTGTCTGATTATACTGTTGAGCAAGGGATTTCTACCTTTGCAAACTTGGTAGGTGCCGATTTAATAGCTATGGCAACCCATGGTAGAAAAGGTTTAGCACATTTCTTTGAAGGTAGTATTTCAGAAGATTTAGCAAATCACTCGACATTACCGGTTATGACATTTAAGATTTAAAGTTTTTTAAGCGTAATTTTATGGAGTGTTTCAAATGGAGCTAAATTTTTAAAGTTTAGCTCCATTTGCTTTTTAATAAGTTAAAGAGATATAAGAAACTTATGATTTTTGTCATAATCTATGCTAATTTTAAATTGTACTTTTGATTTATAAATTATGAATAATATGAAGATTACAACAACGTTAATAGTAGGGTTATTTACGGTAGCATTAATGAGCTGCGGTGGTAAAGAGCCCGAAAAAAAAGAGGTATTCACTTATGGAGCTAAATCCACATCAGCAGAAAATAATTCAGGTAAAACACAAACGGTTCCTGCTTCTAAAAAAGTAGATTTAAAGAATAAAGGTGTTGGCCCTATTACTTCTATTAGTTTGGATGATACTATAAACCAAGCTATGGCAGATGAAGGGGCAGATATGTTTAAGCGAATGTGTACTGCGTGTCACCGAACTGATAAAAAATTTATTGGTCCTGCGCCAACAGGTATTTTAAAACGAAGAACACCAGAGTGGGTTATGAATATGATTTTAAATCCAGAAAAAATGGTTAAAGAAGATCCTTTAGCTAAGGAGTTGTTAATGGAATTTAATGGTGCGCCAATGGCTAATCAAAACTTGACTGAAGCTGAGGCTAGGGCTGTTTTAGAGTACTTTAGAACATTATAGTTGTCTAGTTGAGATAGTTTTAAATATATGCTTAAAAGGCTTTCAATTAATTTTGAAAGCCTTTTTTTAATGACAATCTATGCTGTTCGAAACAGTTTCAATTACTGGAGCAGGGGAGAGGTAAGGAATTCCTAAACCTAAACCGCGAAGTATAAATAAAAGACCAATAATGATAACTAATACAGGTATAGCTTTTTGAATGCGTTGTTTTATGGATGCGTTTAAGAATTTCCCTAAATAGATTGCAGATGTCATAAGGGGGATGGTGCCTATCCCAAATAGAAGCATATATATTGCACTATCTATAATTCGTGTACTAGCCATTGAGCCAAACACAGCCATATAAACAAGTCCGCATGGTAGAAATCCATTAAGAAACCCTATAGTCAGAAAGGTGTCCGCAGTTTTCTTTTTAAGAGCCGTTCCTAATCCTGTTTTTATTTTAGATATAAATTTATGAAGCGGTTTAGAGAAATTGTATTTATTGAATATTTTAGAAGGCAGGAGTATGGCTACAATCATTAATACCCCGATAACGATAGATAGTTGTTGTTGAAATCCAAAGAGATATAAGCTTTTTCCTATTAGGCCAAACACCAACCCTATTAAAGTATAGGCTAGAATGCGTCCAAAGTGATAAAGAAAAATTTGACTAACCTTTCGTGTTGTGTTACTACGGTCTACAGGAAGCATAAACGCAATAGGACCACACATACCAACGCAGTGAAAACTACCTAATAAGCCTAATATGAGTGCAGACCATAACATTTAGTATGTTAATTCTTTTTTATAACGATAAGCATCGTCTTGGTATTGCCAATCAACAGTAATGTTCCAACGACCACCTAATAAACGATTGTCAGGTATGAGCAAATTTTGGTCTGTTAATGAAATAGGTATTTCAAAATCAAACTTTTTATTAGATGGTCTGTATAGGAACACTTTTCCTGTAATTTCCTTTGTATTTAAACTATCTGGAAACGTAATAAGGATACCATCAGCATCTTGCGATAAACGTATATTTTGAGATAATTTGTTTCCGCTCCGTTCACGTTTCATGTTGCCTTCAACTTGTAATTCTTGCTGGTAATAATTTTCGGTCACTAAGTCGTGATCGTACTTACTATCTACATTCATCTTCACGACAAAGAACATAATAAAGGATATAAACCCTATCATGGCTATTACTAATCCTGTTCCCCAATTTATTTTCATAATATATACCGCTAAACGGCTGCTTTTGTAGTTTTGTAATGATTATTTATAACTTCTTGGACCTAAGAAATTAACTGATGTTGTTTCTATTAGTTCATCATTACTATAAACTTCTATTAATAATTTGTTTTTATCACCGCTTAATGCGTTTTGATCAATTTCTATAAACATAGTTCCTTCAGCAAGTCCTTGAGCAGGCACATTAAAGGTTTCTGCATTGGAAACAATATCTATTTTACCATCAAATTTTCGCAATTTGAAAGTGATATTATCGATTTCCTTAGTGGTTTTATTTACTAACTTATAGGTGTATACGTTACTTATAATTGAGCCTTCTTTATGTTGGTATAGTTGACCCGGAATTTTGAAAATATTTGCTTCTACATCATTTCGTAGTAATAGTAAGCCTGATAAAACACCAAATAGGATAACCAAAACAGCAATATAACCTTTCATTCTTGCTGTTAGCTTAAACTTTTCTTTCTTCTCTATCTCATCTTCACTAGCATATCTAATTAAACCTTTTGGTAAGTTGATGCTTTCCATAATATGGTCGCATTCATCAATACAAGCAGTACAATTTACACACTCAAGTTGTGTACCATTTCTAATGTCGATACCGGTAGGGCACACGTTAACACATTGTAAGCAATCAATACAATCGCCATGACCTAAGGCTTGACGGTCTTCATTTTTTCTAAATTTCTTTCTGCCGTTTTCAGCTTCACCACGCTTATGATCATAAGCAACAACAATAGATTTATTGTCTAATAACACACCTTGAAGTCGTCCATATGGACAGGCTATAATACATACTTGTTCTCTAAACCATGCAAAAACAAAGTAAAAAACACCTGTAAATATTAACAACGGTAATAGTGTTCCTAGATGCTCTGTTGGACCATCAGTGATATGTTCAATTAATTTATCGCTACCAATTAAATAGGCTAAAAAGATATTGGCAATAGAAAAGGAGATAACTAAAAAGACAAACCATTTTAAAAGGCGTTTTTTTATTTTCTCGGCATTCCAAGCTTGCTTGTCTAATTTACGTTGTTTATTACGATCACCTTCAATCCAATATTCTATACGGCGAAATACCATTTCCATAAATATTGTTTGCGGACAAATCCATCCACAAAATATCCGGCCAAAGCTAACGGTGAATAAAGCTATAAATACAACGCCAATAAGCATTGAAATAACAAAAAGATAAAAATCTTGAGGCCAAAAAGGGAAACCAAAAATATTAAAACGGCGTTCTAATATGTTAAATAACAAAAATTGATTTCCATTTATTTTTATAAAAGGAGCTGAAAATAAGAAGGCAAGCAAGATATAACTTACTATTTTTCGATATTCATAGAGTTTTCCACTAGGTTTTTTAGGGTAAACCCAAGCGCGTTTTCCTTCGTCATTTAAGGTTCCTATTGTATCTCTAAACGATTCGTTTTCTGGCGTTTCCAAGATGATATGGTGTAAAGAATTCCTAGTTCAGTTAAAAGATAACTAAGCTATAAGATAGATTCTTATAGCTTAGTTATAAAATTATTCGGCAGCAGTTTCAGCTTTCCATATGTCGCCTTCTGGGTCTTTTGGATTTGCCGGTGTAGTTCCCTGAAAAGTTAATACATAACTAGCTACTTGAGCCATTTCAGAAGGTTTTAAGCTTTGTTTCCATGGAATCATACCTTTACCATTACGGCCACCTTCAGAAATTGTTCTAAAAACATTTTTAATACCACCACCTAAAATCCAATGTTTATCGGTAAGGTTCGGGCCTATACCACCACCACCGTCTACCATATGGCATGCAACACAATTGGCTTCAAATACACTTTGTCCAGCTTTTAAATCTGAAGCTTCTGTTAGTAGTTCAACCGTGTTAATATCAACTAAGTCTTTAGCTGTTTTTTTGTATTCTGCTATATCAATAGCCGCTTGTGCGTATTCAGCATGTAGTTCTTCGTATTGGTTGTCGCCATCTAAGACATGGTATTTAACCAAGTATACAGCTGCAAAAATAATAGAGGCATAAAAACTGTAAATCCACCATGGCGGTAAGTTGTTGTCTAACTCACGAATACCATCATAATTATGATCTAATATGATATCATGTTCGTCTTCAATAGGTGTAGAGTCAATAGACTTTGTGTACACCTTCTTAAACCAAGTAATGAATTTTGGCGTTTGTAATCTTTGTGCATCATAACGCGCTTTATCAGGATCACTTAGACTTTGGTATAAAATATTATCCATTGAAGTTACTATGGCTTCTATACCTATTATTAATATCAGTACAAATATTAAAAATAGTAAGACTAATGGCTCCTTTACAAATGCGGGTTTATCTCCAGAATCAATAAAGTATTCAGTAATTCCTAAAATAAGGAAGAATAGAACGGGTATCCGGACCCAAGCAGGGATAAATTGTCTCATAATTGTTCTTGGTTTTGGTGGTTATCAAATTCTAATGGAATATTACTTACACGTTCTATATAATCCTTTTTGGCAGAGATTACCCACCAAAATAGGACTACAAAAAAGATAAAAAATATAAGTAGTGATATAATGGGGTAAATTTCAATACCCGCTATACTATCCATATGGTTTTTTATATACTTTAACATCGTATCTTTTTTATAATTATTCTTCTAAATCTGTAACATTAATATCAGTACCTAAACGTTGTAGGTATGCTATTAGGGCTACAATCTCACGATTTTTCATTTCAACAAAATCAGCTCCTCCAGAGGCTTTGTCTGCTTCGTATGTTGCTGCAAAATCCGGATCTGCATATAAGTTGTTTTCTATACTGGTACCTTGTTCTAACATGTGCTTTTGAGCATTTGCTATTTCTTCTTCGGTGTAAGGAACACCTAAAGAAACCATGGCTTTCATTTTAGCTTCGGTATCCGATTTGTCTAATTCATTATGAATTAACCACTGGTATCTTGGCATGATTGATTTCTCATTCATAGCTTGTGGATCGTACATGTGGTTAAAGTGCCAACTATCAGAATATTTATTACCTATTCTGTGAATATCTGGACCAGTACGTTTACTTCCCCATAAAAATGGATGGTCATAAACATATTCACCTGCTTTAGAGTAGTCACCATAGCGTTCAACCTCACTCCTGAACGGTCTAATCATTTGCGAGTGACAACCAACACAACCCTCACGGATATAAATATCACGACCTTCTAATTCTAAAGGAGTGTAAGGTTTTACACTGCTAATTGTTGGGATATTAGATTTAACCATTATAGTTGGTACAATTTGAACAATACCACCAATTAAGATAGCTATAGTAGCATAAATAGTTAATTTAATAGGTTTTCTTTCTAACCATGTATGCCATCCTTCGTTACCAACACGTCTTTTAGATACTTTAGTTAAAGCAGCTGCTTCAGCTAATTCATCTGTAACTTCACTACCGCTTCTAACAGTTTGGTATACATTGTATACAAGAACCAAAACACCAGCTAGGTAAAGTGTACCTCCAATGGCACGCATGTAATACATAGGCATAATTTCAGTAACCGTTTCTAAGAAGTTACCATATACTAATGTTCCATCTGGGTTAAACTGTTTCCACATACTTGCCTGTGTAAAACCAGCAACATATAAAGGAAGTGCATACATTATGATACCTAATGTACCAATCCAAAAATGAACGTTAGCAAGAGCAATGGAGTGTAGTTTTGTTTTAAATAAACGTGGTACTAGCCAGTAAATCATTCCAAACGTAAGGAATCCGTTCCAAGCTAAAGCTCCCACGTGAACGTGAGCAATAATCCAATCGGTATAATGACCGATAGCGTTTACATTTTTTAAAGATAACATAGGACCTTCAAAGGTTGCCATCCCGTAACCCGTAATTGCAACGACCATGAATTTTAAAACAGGGTCTGTACGAACTTTATCCCAAGCACCTCTTAAGGTTAGTAAACCATTAATCATACCACCCCATGATGGTAATAATAACATGATTGAAAAAGCAACACCTAAGTTTTGAGCCCATTCTGGTAATGCAGTATATAATAGGTGGTGAGGACCAGCCCAGATATAAATAAATATTAAAGACCAGAAGTGAATTATTGATAATCGGTATGAATATACAGGTCTGTTAGCAGCCTTAGGAACAAAATAATACATTAACCCTAAAAATGGGGTTGTTAAGAAAAACGCTACGGCATTGTGTCCGTACCACCATTGTACAAGTGCATCTTGAACACCCGCATAAACCGAGTAACTTTTAAAAGCACTTACAGGAAGTTCTAAACTGTTAAAGATATGAAGTACAGCAACTGTAACAAAAGTGGCTAAGTAAAACCAAAGAGCAACGTATAAATGGCGTTGTCTTCTTTTGATCATTGTACCAATTAAATTAGCACCAAAAACAACCCATACAGCAGCAATAGCTATATCTATAGGCCATTCTAATTCAGCATATTCTTTTGATGTAGATAAACCTAAAGGTAGTGTAATAGCTGCAGCAACAATTATTAGTTGCCAACCCCAAAAGTTTATTTTACTTAGTACATCACTATACATTCTAGCTTTTAATAAGCGCTGTGTTGAGTAATAAACACCTGCAAAAATAGCATTACCAACAAAGGCAAAAATTACCGCATTTGTATGTAATGGTCTTAATCTACCAAAACTTAACCATGAAATGCCATCGGTAAGGTTTGGGAATAGAAACATAAACGCTAAAAGTAAGCCTACAAGCATTCCTACAACACCCCAAAAAATGGTGGCGTAGAGGAAATTTTTAACGATTTTGTTATCGTAATAGAATTGTTGTACTTCCATAATTTTTAATTAGTCTTTTTGGTTTTAATAGTTTGATCTTGGTTTTCTTTAACGAGTTCGTCTTCAAATAACATACGAACGGAAGGGGTATAGTCATCATCAAATTGCCCGCTTCTTACTGCCAGTACAAAGGCAATAAAAAAACAAATAGCAACAAATATGCTAATACTCAATAAAATATATATAACGCTCATACCTATAGAAGTTATGGTTCAAAAATACTGTTATAAGATAGTTAAAAATATGATAAAAGTCATATTCCCTTATTTTTAATCATTTTAGGTTACGCCCCATAATATTAGTTGAGATTGTTGTAAACACTACAATACTAATAGAACTTAATGGCATTAGAATTGCCGCTACCACAGGTTCCAACTGTCCTGTTACGGCAAAGTAAAGCCCGATTATGTTATATATAAACGATAACATAAAACTCCATTTAATAATTTTAATTGCTTTTTTAGAGGCTTTTATGTAGTTGAATAATTGATTGAGTTTGGTAGCGTCTAAAATAGCATCACACGCAGGTGAAAACACATTAACGTTTTCTGAAATAGCAATACCAATATCACTTTGAGCTAATGCACCAGCATCATTTAGTCCATCTCCAATCATAAGAACTTTAGCTCCTTCGGTTTGATGGTGTTTTATATATTCGAGTTTATCATCTGGTTTTTGGTTAAAAATAAGCTTTGTTTTGGATGGAAGTAGTTTTTTTAAATTTTCCATTTCACCAGCATTATCGCCAGAAAGAATAACTAGATCATAATCTTTTTTTAACTTATTAAAAAGCTTTGATAGGCCTTTCCTATAACTATTATAAAAAGTATATTTTCCTTTATAAGTATTGTTACTTGAAATATGAACTGTTGTGTTTAAAAGTGCTTGATCTTGATTGTAACCAACAAAACTAGCTGATCCAATTTTCATAGTGTCACTTTCGTGAGTACTCTCAATACCTTTTCCTAAGTGTTCTTCAAAATGATTTAAACTAATTATATCATGTGCATCTAATAAGTCATAAAGTGTACGACTTAGCGGATGGTTTGAACCTCGAAGCGTGTTTTTTAATAAGATATCTTCAGAATGGGTTAGTGGCTCACCATCATAAACAGCAGAACTATGTTTGTTAGAAGTTATAGTTCCCGTTTTATCAAAAATAATAGTATCTATGCGGGCAAGCTGCTCAATTACCGAAGCGTTTTTAAGATAGAACTTTAATTTGCCAAATATTCTAAGCACATTCCCTAAAGTAAACGGAGCCGATAACGCTATAGCACACGGACAGGCTATGATTAGCACGGCTGTAAAAACATTCATTGCTTTAGAGGGATCTATATACAGCCAATAGGCTGTTGAAATAAAGGCAATACTTAATATAGCAATAGTAAAACGCTTACTAATAGTGTTGGTTAAACTAGTAAAACTATCTTCTTTGTTTTTATTAAAAACATCATTACTCCACAGTTGTGTTAAGTAACTTTGTTCCACAGATTTTAGCGCTTCCATTTCAATAACGCCCGTTGTTTGTTTACCGCCAGCAAACAGTTTATCCCCCGATGTTTTACTAATAGCTTCAGATTCACCTGTTACAAAACTATAATCTATTTTAGCTCGTCCGTTTATTAGAATACCATCAACAGGTATTAATTCTTCATTTCTAATAAGAAGTCGGTCCCCTTTTTTAATATCATAAACTTGAATAGGGGTTTCTTGACCATTTGATATTTTAGTAATTGCTATGGGAAAATAAGATTTATAATCGCGTTCAAAAGATAAAAAGGAATATGTTTTTTGTTGAAAAAACCGACCGAGTAGTAAAAAAAACACTAGCCCCGTTAAGCTATCAAAAAAACCAGAACCAATATCAAGTATAATTTCTAGCGTACTTCTTACAAATAACACGAGTATTCCTAAAGCTATGGGAACATCTATATTTAAGAGTTTAGCGCGAAGTCCTTTATAAGCAGAAATAAAATAATCTCTACCAGCATAGAATACGACAGGTAATGAAAACGCAAACATGAGCCATCTAAATAAATGCTTGTATTTTTCAAGCCAAAATTCTCCTACTTCAAAATATTCAGGAAATGATAAAAACATTACATTACCAAAGGCAAAACCAGCAACACCTAATTTGTAAATTAAACTACGGTTTACATTGGTTTTTCCCGTTTTAAAATCGTCTAGAGAAATATAGGGTTCATAACCAATTGTACTTAAAAGTATAACAACTTCTTTTAATGTTATTTTGTCTGAGAGGTAAGTAATCCGTACATTTTTTTTACCAAAGTTTACCTGCGAAGCTGTAATGTTGTTATTTAGTTTATTAAGGTTTTCTAGAATCCAAATACAAGAACTACAGTGGATATGTGGAATATATAGTGTGGCAATTTGCACCTGTCCATCATTAAATTCTGTTAGCTTTTCAATTATATTGTCTTCCGATAGAAAATCGTATTTCCCCTGAATTTCTTTAGGTGCAGCTCCTGGAGAATCTTGTAAATCGTAATATGAGGTTAAATTATTTTCTGAGAAAATTTCGTATACAGTTTTACAACCGTTGCAACAAAATAGTTTGTTGTCGTATTTAAGTTGTTCTGAATCACAGTTATCGCCACAGTGGAAACATGTTTGTTGTTCCATAAAATTTGCTCATTTATACCTGTTACAAAAGTGATAAGATAAGGATTAATTTAATATGATTTTTGTCATGTTTTTCTTAATTTTGGGATAAACCTTGGATTTTAATATATGAGTAAGTGTGAACAATGTATAGCTAGGCAATTTAATTCGTTAAAGTCTATGACTAAAGAGGAACTCCGTAGCGTTAGTGCTTGTAAAACAACCCGTTTTTATAAAAGAGGTGAAGTTATTTTTGATGAAGGGGAGACTTTACATGGAGTATATTGCGTGCGTAATGGTGTTTGTAAGCTTACTAAATTAAGTGAAAACGGAAAAGACCATACGGTTAAACTGTTAGGCAAAGGGGAGTTGTTAGGACAACGTTCCATAATTAGTGAAGAACGTACCAACTTAAGTGCTGTTGCTTTAAATGATATAGAGCTTTGTTTTGTTCCAAAAGATCAGATTGTAACACCACTTCATGAGAATCAAAATTTTTCATTTGATGTGTTACAAAATTTAGCCAAAGATTTGCGTCATGCTGAAGATGACCTTATTAATATGGCTCAAAAATCGGTGAAACAACGAATGGCTGAAACGCTGATTTATATAAAAAGTATTTTTGGTGTTGATGAAAAAGGAGCGTTAAATGTTGTTCTGTCTCGAGAAGACTATGCGAGTATTGTTGGAACAGCAACGGAATCTGCAATTCGTATTTTATCACAATTTAAAAAAGAAGGTATGATAAGTACTTCCGGTAAACTCATTACCATTAAAGATATTGAAGCTTTAAAACGTGTGGAATAAAAAAATGCTTTGATTTATTAACCAAAGCATTTAATAGTTATACTAAAAGGACTATAACGTGTTAGTCTATTTTTAGATAATGGGCAGGCACTTCAAAAGCATTATCCGAATCAATAAATTTAATATCACTCAAATTAGCTTCTCCAATTTGTTTTGTTAAACCTAATTCTGTTTCCCATCCCCAAAAAGTCCAATGACGGGCAAAAGGAATATTATTTACAGAAGCAAAATCTTCATATTTAATAGCATGCGGATCTGCTTCAGCTTCTTCGGTAGTTTTACCAGCCGTTACAATGTATGCAGCAACTTCTAATAAGTTTGAGTTTTTGTTAGCATACACAACATACCAATCATCTGGTGTATCTCCTAAGTCTCCTTCAAAGCTTAGTTTTTCAACATTATAATCTACATCTCCTAATTGCGAATTTGGATAACTTTCCCAAACCGTACCTGCGTCACTTAACTTATAAGGAAATAGAAAGAAGTAGCTCCAAGTGTAGGCATTAAAACGAACTCTCTCAGTGTTTTTAATGGAAGGAGAATAGAATACCTGATCTTTTTTGTAAATGATAACATCCCCATTACTCATTTCAAATTTACCTTCAGTTGAATCTGTAGAAAGCGTTGTTAGCGCATTTAAAATTTCATTTCCACCAAAACTAACAGCTAATTGAAATTGTACAGCTGACTCATTTAGGAATGCTTCCTTTTGATGTACGGTTTCAATTGCATTTACAAAAGGATTTACCTCAGTGAGTACTGTTTCTTCTACAGTTTCGTTGGGTTCTTGCGTTTGTGAGTTAGCGTCTTTTGCATCGTTTTTACAAGCAAATAGACTAATAGTTAATAATGTTAATAAAGTGATTTTCTTCATAATAAATGGTCGTGTAAATATAGTTTTTGGTTTCGTCGGGAAAAGTGAAATTACTTTCAGATTATTCTGTTTTTTTTGAGTTTATATAGAAATCTCGGTCAATTTCAATGGTTTTAGAACTAATAGGCATCGTTTTCCATTCCGAATTTGGATAAATCCACTGGTGTTTATTATTAATAGAAATCTGTATTGGCATATCAAAATTTTCAACGGTATCAACCCAACGATATTTAAGGGTTTCATTCTTTATTTGGTATTCGAATGTTGGGATATTTGTTTGTCTGAGGTATTGATTGAAAAAGGCTGATAGATTAATACCTGATTGTTCGCTGATATAATTCTCTATTTGTTCGGTTGTAACAGTTTGGTGATAAAAAGTTTTGTTTAAACCTCTTAGGATATTTCGCCATTTTTCATCGTCTTCAATTAATTGACGCAGGGTATGCAACATATTGGCTCCTTTATAATACATATCTGATGAGCCTTCTTTGTTTACGTTATAATAGCCAATAAGGGGTCTGTCATTTTGAATGTTTTTACGGGTGCCAATTACATAATCAGCAGACGCTTCTTTGCCGTAGTAATAATCTAGAAATAAATTTTCGGAATAGGAGGTAAAGCTTTCATGAATCCACATGTCTGCTATGTCTTTATTGGTAATGTTATTCGCAAACCATTCATGTCCAGCTTCATGGATAATAATAAAGTCGAATTTTAAACCCCATCCTGTACCTGATAAATCACTACCTAAATAGCCCATTTTATATTGGTTGCCATAGGTAACCGAACTTTGGTGTTCCATTCCTAAATAAGGTACTTCCACTAATTTAAAGCCATCTTCATAAAATGGGTATGGACCAAACCAATGTTCAAAAGCTTTCATCATCTTAGGGGCATCATTAAAGTGTTTTTTTGCTTTTTCAAGATTGTACTTTAGCACGTAGTAATCCATTTTTAGAGGTCCTTTTTCACCGTTGTATACTTCTGAAAAATGAGCATAGTCACCAATATTGACATTAACACCGTAATTATTGATAGGGTTTTTTACTGTCCAATGGTAAGTTGTACTGTTTTTATTTTCTACTTTACGCTTTAACTGTCCGTTTGAAACATCCATTAAGCCTTTTGGAACCGTAACGCTAATATCCATACTGTCAACCTCGTCATACATATGATCTTTACAAGGCCACCAAACGCTAGCACCTAAGCCTTGACAAGATGTAGCAACAAAGTCTGTACCATTAGCATCTTTTTTCCATGAGAAGCCACCATCCCAAGGGGCACGAATAGCTTCCTTAGGTATTCCTTTATAATGGACTTCTATGGTATTCTGTTTTCCTAAAATCTGTTTGTCGATTAACGCGATAAAATAGGCATTTCCATCTCGAGTATATTTTAAATTTTTGCCGTTTTGGGTGATTTTAGTAACATTTAAAGGTTCTTGCAAGTCTATTTGCATAACCGCATAAGGTTTTAAAACGGTGTATTTTATTGTGTTTTTACCTGAAATAAATTTACTGTCTGGGTTTACCGTAACATCTAGGTGGTAATAGGTTAAATCCCACCATTCACGCTCGGGGGTAATAGCGCCTCGGAGAGTGTCCTGATGTGTAAAACTATTTTTATCTTGTAATAATTGTGCATTACTATAAGTTAAGGGGAGTATTAATAAAATAACTAGGTAAAATAATGATGATTTCATTGCTATAAATTTACTCAAAATTACAAAAATATAAGTGAGTTGTTAAAAGTGTTATTGTTAAAATATGGTAATAAAACAGGCCGTTTATACGAGTTGTTTTAATAATTCTCGAACTTTTCTTGGGTCTTTAATTTGGTATTTCGCTTTGGTTTTTACATATCCAATTTTAATGGTTTTAGCAAAATCGGGAGCTACTTCAAACATGTATTCGTCTGTCCAATCATCACCCATTATTAAAACAAAATCATAATCTTCTTTCATTAATAATTGACTTGTAGCTCTTCCTTTGTTTACGTTGCTACTTTTTATTTCAATGACTTTGTTTCCTTGTAAAACGGATAATTCATTATTAGTAACCATACTAGTTAGTACGGTGTTTAACTCCATAGTTCGTATTTGTGCTAGTTCAGGATCGGCAGTTCGGTAATGCCAGGCCAAAGAATATTCTTTTTCCTCAATAAAGGTTCCCGGAGTTCTATCTACAAATGTTTCTAGAATGGGTTTAATATTAGACATCCAATCGGTTTTTAAAATTTCTAGAGGTGTCCATTTTTTATGCTCTCTTATCCAAACGCCATGATCTGTAATTAAATCATAATCTTTATGGTAATACCATTTTTCAAAAGTAGCTTTATCGCGTCCGCTAATAAGGCAAAGCTTTGTGTTTTGTTGATTTTGAAAAGTATCTAAAAGTGCGTAAAGTTCTTTATCTGGTTTTGCATCTTGCGGATTGTCTTTAAATCCTACCAAAGTGCCATCGTAGTCAAGAAGAATTAATCTGTTTTTAGCCTTTTTAAAGTTTTCAACGATAATTAGTTCTTCTTTGGAATTTAATTTTTTAGAAACTACAATTTCTTGTAACTGGTTGGTAGCTTTTAAAGCTTCTAAGAATTCTTTTGCCCATTTTTCTACATCGTAACGTTTTAAACGTTTTTGTAAAATCTTCATTCTACTTTTTTGTTCATCTAAAGGCATGTTTAGAGCTTTGTTTAATGCTGTAACAAAGTCTTCAAAACTATTTGGATTTATTAAAATAGCTTCATTCATTTCTTTTGCAGCACCAGCCATTTCACTTAAAATAAGTACACCATCTAAATTGGTACGCGTTGCGACATATTCTTTAGCTACCAAATTCATGCCATCTCTAACAGGTGTTATTAGAGCCACATCGGAAGACGTATATAGGTCAATTAAGTTTTCAAAAGGTAGAGATCTATAAAAGTACCAAATTGGTGTCCAGCTAACGGTTGAGAATTCACCATTAATACGGCCAACCAATTCGTCTGTTTCGCGTTTTAGTTTTTGATATTGCGGCACATTAGATCGTGATGGCACAGCTAACATGATTAGTCGGACTTTTTCTTTATATTCTGGGTAGGTATTTAAAAAATATTCGAAGGCTCTTAACCTATTCGGAATGCCTTTTGTATAGTCTAAACGGTCTATAGAAAGAATGAGTTTTTTGTCTCCTCCTTCGTTTAGGTGTGCGTTTAAACGTTTTTGAAGTTCAGATATTTCAGTATTAGGGTTGTTGTGTTTAAGGGCTGCTTCTTGAAACTTGTTATAGTCAATTCCCATAGGGAAAGAATCTACTTTAATAATTCTGTCATGATAGGTAATCTCATTAAAATTAACATCTAAGCGTAAAATTCTTTTTACGGAACTTAAAAAATGACGTTCGTAATCATAGGTATGAAAACCGATAAGATCAGCACCTAACATTCCTGTTAGGATTTCTTCACGCCATGGAAATGTTCTGAAAATTTCATAAGATGGAAACGGAATATGTAAAAAGAACCCTATAGTCACATCTGGTCTTGCTTCTTTTATAAGTTGTGGTAAAAGCAATAATTGATAATCGTGAACCCAAACTGTATCACCATCTTCAAGTGTTTCTAAAACAACTTCGGCAAATTTTTGGTTTACACGTTTGTAGGCTTCCCATTGAGTGTTTTCAAATTCGCTATACTCTAAAAAATAATGAAAAAGTGGCCAGAGTGTTCGGTTACTAAACCCTAAGTAGTAATCGTCAATGTCCGTTTCAGTAAGACCTACAGCTTTGCATTTTGCTTTTTCAACCTTAGTATTAACTTCTTTTTTTAAATGCTCATCTAGCTCTTCATCCGTAATTCCAGACCAACCAACCCAAATACCGTTTCCATCAGCATGAACCGATTTCATTCCTGTTGCAAGACCTCCAACGCTGGGTGAAACGTTAAGTTTATCTTGCTCTATTGAAATTTGAAGTGGTAATCTGTTAGAAACTATTATTGTTTTATTCATACTAATATTTTGGAAGGTTTTATAGATTTTCGTTAATTTAAAGAAATTGTGAGTTATACCATCATTTAAAACAAGAAAATTAATGAATAATTTAGATTACGGAATTATAGGAAATTGTAGAAGTGCCGCATTAGTATCTAAAAATGCCTCTATTGATTGGTGTTGCTTACCCAAATTTGATTCTGCATCTGTTTTTGCAAAATTATTAGATGATGATATAGGTGGGAGTTTTGGTTTTGTTGTAGATGAAGCTTATACCACCGAACAGTTTTATCAAGATAATACAGCTATTTTGGTAACACGTTTTAGTAATGGCGATGATATTTTTGAGGTGATTGATTTTATGCCAAGATATCATAAACCAAATGGAGATTATCATTCGCCTCCAGAGTTTATTAGATATATAAAATATATTTCCGGACAGCCAGAATTGCAGGTTGCTTATAACCCTAAATTGGAATACGCAAATGGAATTACTTCTACTTATGCTAAAGGCGATTTTATTGTTAGTCTGAATAATGAAGATACATATGACACCTTGTTTCTTTACACCGATTTAGATAAAAATGATATATTGAATAGTCGTAAGATTCGTATTGATTCTGATCATTTTTTCCTAGTAGGTTATAATGAGAAATTATTTGTCCCTCACTTAAAATATGCCAGTTTAGAGTATGAACGCACTAAAGTGTATTGGTTAAATTGGTTAGAGCGTACACCAAAATATAAGAAATTTAACGAGCAAATTTCTCGTAGCGCAATAACGTTAAAGCTATTAAGCTATGATAAATCAGGAGCTGTTTTAGCTGCAGCAACAACATCTTTACCAGAAACTATTGGTGAAGTTAGAAATTGGGATTATCGTTTTTGTTGGATCCGTGATGCATCCATGGTAATTAAGGTCATGTCGCAATTAGGTCATAAAAATATAGCGAGACGCTATCTTAATTTCATTATTGATTTAATACCAGATAAAGATGAGAAATTACAAATTATGTATGGTATTAGTGGTGAAAAGAAGTTAACAGAAGTGTCTTTGGATCATCTTTCGGGATATAAAGGTTCAAGCCCTGTTAGAGTAGGGAACGCTGCCTATATGCAAAAACAGAATGATATATATGGTATTTTAATGGATGTGATCCATCAATTACTCAGTAACTTTAGTAATGATATTGATAATGGTGAAGAGCTTTGGACGATGACCAAAGGTATTGTTTGGGTAGTAAGAAAGCACTGGCAAGAACCAGATAAAGGAATCTGGGAATTCAGGGAAGGCGATCAGCATTTTACATTTTCTAAAGTGCTCTGTTGGACTGCAGTTGATAAAGCTATTAAAGTATCTAAGCTTTTGGGTAAAACCTCTAAATTAGAACGATGGGAGGCATTAGAAAAAGAAATACGAAATGATATTATGGAAAATGCCTGGAACGAAAATGTTCAAGCATTTACGCAAGCTTATAATTCAGAGGATTTAGATGCTTCAGTTTTACTCATGGAGTCGTATGGGTTTATTGATGCAAAACATCCAAAATTTGTAAGTACCGTTAAAGCTATTGAAAAAGAGTTGTGTTATGAAGGCTTACTGTATAGATATAAAAATAAAGATGATTTTGGATTGCCATCATCATCATTTACCATTTGTACTTTTTGGTTTATTAATAGCTTATATAAAATAGGTGAGGAGCAAAAAGCAACCGAACAATTTGAAAAACTATTATCTTATAGTAATCACTTAGGTTTGTTTAGTGAAGATATTGATTTTAAAACAAAACGTTTACTAGGAAACTTCCCGCAAGCGTATTCGCATTTAGCATTAATTGAAACTGCCGTTAATTTATCTAATGTTACAGCAGAGGAGAAGGTGAAAGATACAATTAGCCAGTCTTAGTTTATTTAAATTATAGTTATAAAAAAACCACTTCTAAATGAAGTGGTTTTTTATTTTATAAATCTTAGTAATTAGAAACAGTACTTATTTTCAGCTTTTACTTTTTCTGCAATCTCGATACGTAAATCTACAATATCTGGATAGTTTGCATACTTTGTAAAACGTTTAAGTCCCATAAGCATCATACGTTGTTCATCACCTTCAGCAAAAGAAATAATACTTTCTTTTCCTTTTTCTTCAACAATATCTACAGCATGATATAAATATAATTTAGCCATGGCAATTTGAGCAGATTGCTCTTTTTCGCTCGTGCGTTTTACATTTTTCTCAGTTCTTAAAATAGCTGATTCAGCCATGTATATTTCAATTAAAATATCGGCAGCTGCAATTAGTAATTGTTGGTGATCTTCAAGGTTTTGTCCGTACTTCTGAACAGCTCCACCAGCAACCATTAAGAATGCTTTTTTCAATTTCTTGATCATTTCTTTTTCTTCTGAAAATAATTCAGAATAATCTGGCGTATCAAAAGAAGGAATACCCATTAGTTCTTCTTGAACTTTTTGAGCAGGACCTAATAAATCTACATGACCTTTCATTGCTTTTTTAACAAGCATACCAACGGTTAACATTCTGTTTATTTCGTTAGTACCTTCGTAGATACGTGCAATTCTAGCATCTCTCCACGCAGCTTCCATAGGTGTTTCTTCTGAGAAACCCATACCTCCAAAAATTTGAATACCTTCATCTGCACAGTTTTGTACATCTTCAGACACGGCTACTTTTAATATAGAACATTCAATAGCATATTCTTCTACACCTTTAAGTTCTGCTTCTTGATGTGTATTACCTGCAGCTTGACGCATAGCTATACGGTCTTCAATATTTTTAGCAGCTCTATAAGTTGCAGATTCACCAGCATATGCATTAGCTGCCATTTCTGCTAATTTCGTTTTAATAGCACCAAATTCTGCAATAGGTGTTTTAAATTGCTTACGCTCATTAGCGTAGTTTACAGCAGTTGTTAAAATACGACGTTGTGAATCTAAACAAGCAGCTGCTAGTTTAATACGACCAACGTTTAATGCATTCATGGCAATTTTAAAACCTTCACCGCGACCAGCTAACATGTTTTCAGCAGGAACAACGGTATCGTTAAAAAATACTTGTCTTGTAGAAGAAGCGCGAATACCTAACTTGTGTTCTTCCTCACCTAAAGTAATACCATTTGGGTTTTCTTTATCATACTCAACAATAAAACCAGTAATGTTTTTATCGTCTTCAATACGGGCAAAAACGATCATCAAACTACAGAATCCTGCATTAGAAATCCACATTTTTTGTCCGTTAATTTTATACGATTTACCATCATCAGATAGTTCGGCTGTGGTTTTACCAGAATTGGCATCCGATCCAGCACCTGGTTCTGTTAAACAGTAAGCACCAAACCATTCGCCAGTTGCTAATTTAGGTACGTATTTTTTCTTTTGTTCTTCAGTTCCATAAAGTGTTATTGGCATAGTACCAATTCCTGTATGTGCTCCAAAAGCTGTACTGAAAGAACCAGTACCTGAAGAAATGTAATCACAAGTTAAAACAGTTGAAACAAACCCCATTCCTAAGCCATCATATGCTTCAGGGACTGCTACGCCTAAAAATCCTAGTTCACCAGCTTTACGCATAACTTCTTCCGTTAATGCATAATCTTTAGCTTCAAATCTTGGTTTATGCGCAATGATTTCACGGTCGTTAAACTCCATTACAGCATCCTTCATCATGGTTTGTTCTTCTGAAAAATCTTCAGGAGTAAACACATCTTCACATTTTGTATCTTTTACTAAGAATTGACCTCCTCTTAAGATGTCTTTTTCAGTTGCTTCCATTTTATTATTTTGTATTAAGTTTTTTATTAGTTTAAAAATTCAAATATGCCACAAGCACCTTGTCCTGTTCCAACACACATAGTAACGGCTCCATATTTACCAACCATGTTACGTTTACGCATTTCATCAAAAAGTTGTACTGATAATTTAGCACCTGTACAGCCTAATGGGTGACCTAAAGCAATGGCGCCACCATTAACATTAATAATGTCTGGGTTTAAGTCTAACTCTCTAATTACGGCTAACGATTGAGAAGCAAAGGCTTCGTTTAATTCAATTAACTCTAAATCAGATTGTTGTAAACCAGCTTGTTTTAAAGCTTTTGGAATAGCTTTTACGGGACCAATCCCCATTATACGAGGTTCAACACCTGCAGCTGCATAGTTAACCAAACGTGCCACCGGCTCAAGACCTAATTCTTTTACCATAGCTTCGCTCATAACCATTACAAAAGCAGCACCATCACTCATTTGAGATGAGTTTCCGGCAGTTACGCTACCACCAGCAGCAAATACGGCTCTTAGTTTTGCTAAAGCCTCTTTGTTTGTACCAGCACGTGGACCTTCATCTTTAGTTACTGTATATGATTTTGTTGCTTTTTTGCCATTAGCGTCTACATATGTTTGTTCAACATCAATAGGGACAATTTGATCTTGAAAGCGATTTTCAGCTTGTGCTTTTAATGCTTTCATATGAGAATTGTATGCAAATTCATCTTGATCTTCACGAGATACATTGAATTGTTTAGCAACAGCTTCCGCTGTATTTCCCATTCCCCAGTAATAATCTTCATGACCAGATTTAACAAGGTCATAATTTAATTCTGGTTTAAAACCTGTCATTGGTACGCTACTCATACTTTCTGCACCACCAGCAATAATACAATCGGCCATTCCTGCTTGAATCTTAGCGGTAGCCATTCCAATGGTTTCTATCCCTGATGAACAGAAACGATTAACCGTTACGCCAGGTACATCAACAATATCTAACCCCATTAAAGAGATTAAACGTGCCATGTTTAAACCTTGTGAGCCTTCTGGCATTGCATTTCCAACTATGACATCGTCAATACGTTTAGGGTCTAAATTAGGTAGCTCTTTCATCATGTATTTGATGGTTTCTGCAGCTAATTCGTCAGTTCTTTTAAAACGGAACACACCTTTTGGAGCTTTACCAACGGCTGTTCTATATGCTTTTACTATATATGCTTGTTTCATTTTTTTCTTTTTTCTAGTTTCTAAGCGGTTTACCCGTTTTCAGCATATGCTGAATACGTTCCAGTGTTTTACGTTCTGTACATAACGATAGGAAGGCTTCACGCTCTAAATCCAATAAATATTGTTCACTTACTAATGATGGTTCAGATAGATCTCCACCAGCCATTACGTAAGCCAATTTGTTGGCTATTTTCATATCGTGTTCACTAATGTAATTACTATCTTCCATAGAATCAGTTCCAACTAAAAACATACCTAAAGCTTGTTTTCCAAGTACTTTAACGTCTGTACGTTTTACAGGTTGTGTATATCCCATATCAGCCATTAGTTTAGCATGTTGTTTAGCTATAGCAATTTGTCGATCTTTATTAACTACAACAACATCTTTACCTTGTTGCAGAACACCCATATCAAAGGCTTCATAAGCCGAAGTAGATACTTTAGCCATTCCGATAGTTAAGAAATACTCTTGAAGCGTATTTAATTGTACATCACCTTTCTTGAAGGTGTCTGATGCACGAAGGGCCATTTCTTTAGAACCCCCACCACCAGGAATAACACCTACACCAAACTCCACAAGTCCCATGTATGTTTCCGCAGCGGCAACAACTTTATCAGCATGAAGCGATAATTCACATCCACCTCCTAAAGCCATACCGTGAGGTGCAGATATAGTTGGTATAGATGAGTAGCGCATACGCATCATTGTGTCTTGGAAATATTTGATAGCCATGTTTAGCTCGTCATATTCTTGTTCGGCAGCCATCATAAAAATCATTCCGATATTGGCTCCAACTGAAAAATTAGCAGCTTGATTTCCGACTACGAGTCCGGCAAAATCTTTCTCAGCCAAATCGATAGCCTTGTTAAGTCCTGCTAAAACATCACCACCAATGGTGTTCATTTTACTTTGGAACTCACAATTCAGGATACCATCACCTAAATCCTCAATAACAACGCCTGAGTTTTTAAATACTTCGTTTGATTTTCTAATATTATCTAGGATGATAAAAGCATCTTGTCCTGGAATTTTTGTTTGTTTTTTAGAAGGAATGTCATAATAGTAAGAAGCTCCTTCTTTTACAGTGTAGAAAGATTTACTACCAGATTCAAGCAAATCATTGACCCAATTAGCAGGCGATAAACCTTCAGCTTTAATTAATTCAAGACCTTTTTCAACACCAATAGCATCCCAAATTTGGAATGGTCCGTGCTCCCAACCGAATCCGGCCTTCATGGCATCATCAATTTTATATAATTCGTCTGTAATTTCAGGAATTCTATGAGAAACATAGGCAAACATTGCAGCGAAGTTTTTACGGTAAAATTCTCCTGCTTTATCTTTACCTGAAACTAAAATAGGGAAGCGGTTTACTACTTTGTCAACTGTTTTAGTTAGTTCTAATGTGGCAAACTTTGCTGATTTTTTAGAACGATATTCTAAGGTGTCTAAATCTAAAGATAGAATTTCACTCTTACCTTTGGCTCCTTTAACTTTTTTATAAAAACCTTGCCCCGTCTTGCTACCTAACCATTTGTTTTCCATCATGGTGTTGATGAATTCTGGTAATTTAAAAAGATGATGAGCTTCATCATTTGGGCAGTTTTCATAAATACCATTGGCAACATGTACCAATGTATCAAGGCCTACAACATCTACTGTACGGAAGGTTGCTGATTTTGGTCGGCCTATTACAGGTCCTGTTAATTTATCAACTTCCTCTATGGTTAATCCTAATTCTTTTACTTGATGGAATAAACTTTGAATTCCAAAAATTCCAATTCTATTACCAATAAAAGCTGGTGTATCTTTAGCTATAACAGATGTTTTACCTAAAAATTTTGCACCGTATTCGTTTAAGAAATCTAAGACTTCAGGTGCTGTTTTAGGACCAGGGATGATTTCAAATAATTTTAAATAACGCGCTGGGTTAAAAAAGTGTGTTCCACAGAAGTGTTTTTGGAAATCCTCACTACGGCCTTCACTCATAAAATGAATTGGAATACCAGATGTATTAGATGTAATTAGAGTACCCGGTGTACGGTGTTTTTCTAAATTTTCAAAAACTTGTTTTTTAATATCTAAACGTTCAACAACAACTTCAATAATCCAATCAACATCGGCAACCTTGGCAATATCATCCTCTAAGTTTCCTGTGGTGATACGGTTGGCGAATTTTTGATTATATATAGGTGAAGGTTTCGATTTTAAAGAAGCTTTTAAAGCATCGTTTACCATTCTGTTTCTTACAACCTTGTCTTCTAAAGTTAAGCCTTTAGCTTTTTCTTTATCATTCAATTCTCTTGGAAGGATGTCTAATAATAAGACATCAACACCAATATTGGCAAAATGGCAAGCAATACCGCTTCCCATAATTCCAGAGCCTATAACTGCTACTTTTTTTATTCTACGTTTGCTCATGTTATTTTGATATGTGTTCTTTTTGATTATAAATTTTCTTATTGGAAATCATATTATTGATAATTTCAGCGACTTCATAAAAGCTCTCTAATTTTTCATCTGAAACATTAGCGCGAATGGCTTCATTGAAAGTCAATACTTTTTCTTTTGAATATTCTCGTTTTTCCCGTCCAAACTCAGTAAGGTGAATAATAACACCACGACCATCTTCAGGATTTGGTTTGCGTTCAATTAATCCTTTTTCTTGCATAGTTTTTAATGTACGAGATAGGCTAGTGGCCTCCATTCCCATTTTAGGTCCTAGTGATGTTGATGCAGTACCAAGTTCTGGGTCGATACTTAATAATGCAAATCCAGTAGACATACTAGTTTCAAACTTTGCAGCTTCTTCATTATACATTTTATTAATGGCCAACCATGTGGTCCTAAATATATAATCGATCGTTTTATCCTTCATATTTATGTGTTCGGTTCCCAAATATAATAAAAATTTACTATGCACGCATAATAAATTTGTTAAATTTTATAAACTGAAGGGTAAAAAAAAACTCCTATTTAGTATAGGAGTTGATTTTTTTAAGGGCGGTATATTTTTTCGATGAGGTCTTTGTAAATTTCTTTTATAACCTTACGCTTCATTTTCATGGTAGGAGTTAGGTGACCATCCTCAATTGTCCAAGGATTTGGTGTAATTTCAAAGCGTTTGATTTGTTCCCAATGACCAAATTTTTGATTGGCTTCATCAATTTCTTCTTGAATGCGCTCTTGTAGTTGAGCGTTTGAGCACATATCTAATTTTGATTGAAACGAGATATTATGTCTTTTTGCCCATTCTTCAACAAACTCATAATTTATTTGTACTAAAGCTGCAGGCATTTTTTCGCCTTCACCAATCACCATAATCTGCTCAATAAATCGCGATTGTTTAAATTGGTTTTCTAAAAGAGCAGGGGCTACATATTTGCCTCCTGATGTTTTAAACATTTCTTTTTTTCTATCGGTAATTTTTAAAAAGCCTTCTTTATCTATTTCTCCAATATCACCGGTATGGAAGTAATTATCTACAAGTACTTCATTGGTTTTCTCTGGATCTTTATAATAGCCTAACATGGTGTTGGGGCCTTTAACTAATATTTCGCCATCGTTAGCAATTTTCACTTCTACATTATCAATAACACGACCTACAGTACCTACTTTAAAACCACCATTTCGTTGGTCGTTAACTGAAATTACAGGAGAGGTTTCTGTAAGACCATAACCTTCCATAATAGGCATTTCGGCAGCTGCAAAAACACGTGTTAGTCGAGGTTGTAATGCTGCACTACCTGATACCATAAGATCTAATTGACCACCTAGACCTTCTTTCCACTTACTGAAAATAAGTTTCCTTGCTAGTTTAAGTTGCGTTTCATACCACCAACCGTTTGCGCCATAAGGTTCGTATCTCAAACCTAAATTTACAGCCCAAAAGAATAATCCTTTTTTTATTCCTGTTAGCTCGCTACCTTTTGCTACAATTTTATCGAATACTTTTTCATACAGCCTTGGAACAGCTGTCATAACATGTGGCTTAATTTCTTTAAGGTTGTCGCTCATTTTATCAATAGACTCGGCAAAATAGATTTCGACACCACAATATTGGTATAAGTAAAGAATCATGCGCTCAAAAACATGGCAAACGGGTAGAAAACTAAGAGATTTAGATTTTCCATAGTCAAATGGAACCCGTTTTTCACTATCTAAAACATTTGATACGAGGTTTTTATGCGAAAGCATAACACCTTTAGGTTTTCCTGTTGTTCCAGAGGTATATATTAAAGTTGCTAAGTCGTCTGTTGTTACCGCATTTTTACGAGCTTCAACGTCGCCTTGATTGCTTGTATCTTCCCCTAATTTAAGAATATCTTTCCAACTGTTTTCTCCAGGGATGTCATCAAATGTATAGACTGCTTTTAGTTTAGTTTGCCCTTTTACGGCATTAAGTTTTTCTAAAATACTAGTGTCTGATACAAAACAATATGTTGCTTCGGAATGGTTTAAAATATATTCATAATCTTCTTTAGCAATAGTAGGGTAGATAGGAACATTTTGTGCACCAGTCTGCAATATGCCGATATCCATAATATTCCATTCAGTCCTATTAGTAGTGGATATTACAGCTATTTTATCGTTAGGTTTTACTCCTAATCGTAATAAACCACGACTAATAGTATTGGATTGGTCTACGTATTCTTGTGAGGAAATAGATTCCCATTTCCCATTATATTTAGATGTAAATGTTTTATCTAAATTATAAGTTTCTAATTGATAATATGGGAAATCAAAAATCCTGGTAATTTGAGTCATTTGTATATGAAGTTTGTAGACTTGCAAATTATGAAAAAAAACTGATATTAAAATATTGGTGTTAAAAAAGACTATTTTTAGAGTTAAGACCACTGATTAATAATTGATTACTTTCAGTGAATAGTATTTTTTTAAGGGTTTTTGCTTTTCTATACATTACTATTATATCAGAAAATTACCAAGTTATCTGTCAAATATGAATATTTAAACAGCTATAAATCCTAATTTATTAAAAAAGGTTTGTTTGATATTCTTGCCATTATATTTATGTATTTTTGACGAATATTATAAAAGTAATATGCTAAAAAAGCAGGTAAAACAACTTTCTTTTCTCCTAATAATTCTTTGCCACTTAGGTTTTTTAGGGGCTATTTTATATGAAAAACAGAATAATATTTTTGTAACCTGTTTTATTATTTTATCTATTCTACTGTTATTAATTACCTATAAAAAAACATCGTTAAGTTCTGAAAATCACACGTTTGAACATGTGTTGACCATAGCTTTTGTTTTTTTTGGTGCTATTCTAACATATTTGTTATCAGCGTCGTTAGGTTTGAGTAATGTTTTAGCAGCTGGTTTAGTTGGATTCCTGTCCAGTTTTATTCCTAATTTTTTTAAAAACAATGCTTTTATAAAAGGTATGCCTACGGCTGTTTATTGTGGAGCCTTCGTGGGTATGACTAATATAAATATTGCACCAGATTATATATTTATATCTATAGCTAGTATGTTTACGGGTTTGCTTTTAGTTGGAACTAAGGATGCTTTTCAAGGCGTAGGAGGTAAGTTGGGAACACTGGCTTTTGGTGGTGTTGTCCTGACATTTTTTATCACTTTTATAATTTCTCAATGGTTTTAGAGCATTTCATTCTTATTGTACTTGGCGGACTATCTGCTGTATTAACCTTTGTTTTACATGTGCCGTTAAAACAAGGTCCAGTTAGAGCATCTGCTTTAATAGGTGTACTAGTAGGTGGGTTTGTATGGTTGTTTCCTGACTTAATGCCCGAATATTTCACTAAAAATGTGCCCTTGGTTTGTTTTGGAGCTTCTTTTATAGGTATGGTTTCATCTAAGGTATTGTCTAATTACCTGTTAATAGGTGTTTCGGGAGCTATATTTACAATTATATTCTTAAATACGAGTAGCTATTTTAATGGTTTTGGTGGTGGTTTAGGTTCAGCCGCCTGTATTGCTTTATTAGTGACTTTAGGAATTCCTATAATTCGGAAATCAGGCCGATTTAGTAATGGTTTATTATTACTGAAGAAACAGAAAAAATCGAATTCGAAAACTCAGAAATAATTACATATTTTAAAATATGGATATAAAAAAAAGGACTCATAGAGTCCTTTTTTTATGATTAACTATAATATTAGTTTTTAGTTTCTATCCATTGTCTAGCATTAACAAAAGCTTCTAACCAGGGTGACACATCATCTTGTCTGTCATTAGGGTAATTTGCCCAATTCCACTGAAATGTTGATCGCTCAATATGCGGCATCGTAACTAAGTGTCTACCTGAAGCATCACACATCATTGCAGTGTTAAAGTCGGAGCCATTTGGGTTATTAGGATAGCCTTCATAACCGTATTTAGCTACAATATTATATTGGTTTTCTTCTTTTGGTAAATTAAACTTACCTTCTCCATGAGATATCCAAACGCCTAATTCTGTACCTGCTAATGATGATAGCATAACCGAATTGTTTTCTTGAATTTTCACTGATGTAAATGAACTTTCGTGCTTTTGAGAATCGTTATGAATCATTTTTCCATGAACATCATGTTCTGGGTTAATTAATTCTAACTCCATCCATAATTGGCAACCATTACAAATACCGACAGATAACGTGTCTTCACGTTTGAAGAAGTTCTTTAAAGCTGTATTTGCTTTATCGTTATATAAAAATGCACCAGCCCAACCTTTAGCAGAACCTAAAACATCGGAGTTACTAAATCCACCGACAGCACCTATAAACTGAATATCTTCAAGCGTTTCACGCCCAGAGATTAAATCTGTCATATGTACATCTTTAACGTCAAACCCTGCTAAATACATAGCGTTTGCCATTTCACGTTCCGAATTAGAACCTTTTTCACGTATAATAGCTGCTTTTGGCCTTGGCTTGCTAGCATCTATTTTTGGAAGTTTTCCTGTAAAACTTTCAGGGAAAGTATAAGTTAGTGGTTGGTTTTTGTAATTGTTATAACGTGTTTTAGCTAAATTATTAGCCGTTTGCTTTTGGTCTAATAAATAGGATGTTTTATACCAAACATCTCTCATTTCGGTAACATCAAACGTGAAATTGTCATCTTGATTTTTAATGGTTACCGTTCCTGAATTATTAGCTGTTCCGATATTGAAAAATGCTACATTGTTATCTGTAAGAATTGTCTCTACAGAATTATCAGCTTGAAATACAAGGCCTGAATTTTCTGCAAACAATACTTTTATTGAATCTTCTTCATTTAAAGTTGAAAGGTCAATATCAGCACCTGTATTTACATCAGCAAAACAAAGCTCTAATAATGTAGTAATTAATCCACCTGAAGCGACATCATGACCAGCTTGAATCTTATCGGCTTTAATTAATTCTTGAATTGTATTAAAGGCATTTTTTACAAAGTTAGCATCGGTTACATCTGGCGTTTCTTTCCCAATAGCGTTTAACGCTTGATAAAAACTACTACCACCTAATTTAAAGTTGTCTTGAGACATGTTAATGTAGTAAATGTTTCCACCTTTAGCATGTAAAAGAGGTTCTACTACTTTTGTTATTTCATTACAATTGGCAGCAGCTGAAATAATAACTGTACCAGGAGCTACAACATCTTCATTTGGATATTTCTGCTTCATAGAAAGGGAATCCTTTCCAGTAGGAACATTAATTCCTAAATCTATAGCAAATTCAGAAACGGCTTGAACAGCTTTGTATAAACGCGCATCTTCGCCTTCATTTTTACAAGGCCACATCCAGTTTGCTGACAAAGAGACACTTTTTAAATTGTCTTTTAAAGGCGCCCAAACGATGTTAGTAAGCGATTCTGTAATAGCATTTCTACTCCCTGCATCTGGATGGATTAAAGCAGAAATAGGAGCATGTCCTATTGATGTTGCAATACCTTCTTTACCATTATAATCTAGAGCCATAACGCCTACATTATTTAATGGAATTTGTAAAGGTCCTACACACTGTTGTTTGGCTACTTTACCACCAACACAACGGTCTACTTTGTTTGTTAACCAGTCTTTACAAGCTACAGCTTCTAACTGTAAAACTTGCTCGAGATATATTTTTAAGTTTTTAGTTTTATATCGTGGGTTTTTATATTTTCTAGCAACCGTTTTATCTGTTAGGATGGTTTTAGGAGAACTACCAAACATATCTTCAAGTGCTAAATCCATTGGCTTGTCGCCTTTGGTTTCAGATTGAAAAGTAAAACGATGATCACCAGTTACATCACCAACAGTATACATTGGAGAACGTTCACGTTCAGCAATTTTTTGAAGCGTATCAATATGTTTGTCAGAGATAACAAGTCCCATTCGTTCTTGAGATTCGTTACCGATAATCTCTTTAGCAGATAGAGTAGGGTCACCTACCGGTAATGCATCTAAATCAATTTTACCACCTGTATCTTCTACGAGCTCAGATAAGCAATTTAAGTGTCCACCTGCACCGTGATCATGAATAGAAACAATAAAGTTATCGTCACTTTCTACCATGCCTCTTACTGCATTGGCAGCACGTTTTTGCATTTCTGGATTGGATCGTTGTACGGCATTTAACTCAATTCCAGATTCAAATTCGCCAGTATCAGCTGAAGAAACAGCAGCACCACCCATACCTATTCGGTAGTTTTCACCACCAAGAATAACTATTTTGTCACCTTCTTTAGGTGTGTCCTTTAATGCTTGATCTGCTTTACCATAACCAATACCACCAGCTTGCATAATTACTTTATCGTAACCTAATTTTCTAGCAGAAGCTTCGCTTGAAGAAGCGTTTTCGTTATGTTCAAATGTTAATACAGATCCTGTGATTAATGGTTGTCCAAATTTGTTTCCAAAGTCCGATGCACCATTACTAGCTTTTATTAAAATATCCATTGGTGTTTGGTATAACCAAGGACGCGCATCTGTTTTTTGTTCCCACGGACGGTTTTCTTCTAAACGGGAATAAGATGTCATATATACCGCTGTTCCTGCCAATGGTAATGAGCCTTTCCCGCCTGCAAGTCTGTCGCGAATTTCTCCTCCAGAACCTGTAGCTGCACCATTAAAAGGCTCTACAGTAGTAGGGAAGTTATGTGTTTCTGCTTTTAATGAAATAACAGATTCAAAATCTTGTGTTTGGTAATAATCAGGCTTATCAGCTGTTTTAGGAGCAAACTGTTTTACAACAGGGCCTTTAATGAAAGCCACATTATCTTTATAAGCCGAAACAATATCATTTGGATTCTTGTTAGATGTTTCACGAATCATTTTAAATAACGATACCGGTTTTTCCTCTCCATCAATGACAAAAGTACCATTGAATATTTTGTGACGACAGTGTTCTGAATTTACTTGAGAAAAACCAAAAACTTCCGAATCGGTTAAGGGACGGCCAATTTTTTCAGAAACGTTTTCTAAGTATGCAATTTCTTCGTCGTTAAGAGCTAAACCTTCTTTTTGATTGTAAGCAGCTATATCGTCAATATTTAAAATAGCTTCAGGGTTTATATCAATTGAAAAAGAATCTTGGTCTAAGCCATTATACTTTTGAGAAATCATTGGGTCGAAATCTGAAAAATCTTCTGAGATAGCTGTAAATTCTTCGATACGAATAATATCAAGAATTCCCATGTTTTGAGTAATTTCAACGGCATTGGTACTCCAAGGCGTTATCATTGCTGCACGAGGCCCAACAAAAAAAGCATCTAGTGATGCTTGTTCTATCTTTGGCTGGTTGCCAAATAACCACACTAATTTTGAAGTGGTTTCAGTTGATAATTCTTTTGTTGCTTGAACAGCAAATATTTTACTGTTTTGGTTTCCGAAGAAGTGAATCATTATGTTAGAGTTATAGTTGTGTTTAAAAAATGCAAATTTACTTTTTTTCAACGTAATAAATACTATTTAAATAGTTGAAAAATTATGAGTTATTCACGCTGTTATTAACCAAAAAAAAAGCGACTGATTACAGCCGCTTTTTAAAATTATCGTTTTATAAGCTTTTTACTTAGTGTATTAGGTCCTTGTTGAATCCTAATTATATAGATACCGTTACTTAATTTTTCAGTATTAATTGTGCCGGTAGATTTAGAGAATTCTTTTGAAATTACTTTTTTACCAAGAACATTATAAATACTAATTCGGGTTTCGTTAGCATTCGGAAAGTTTATGTTTAAAACGTTTTTTACTGGATTTGGGTAAATTGTTACTTCAGAAAGATTAAATTCATCAGTACTCAAGTTTGTATAACACGTCCATGATAAGTTATCTAAAGCAACACGTGCTCCGGATGTTGGGTCTTCTTCTGAAATAACGACAACAACATTTCCTTCTAAATTAATATTAGGAATAGTAGTGGTTATAGGATCAACATCATAAGGTATTGTTCCTATAGAAGCATTATTTACAAATACATTTAAAGAACCTGCGCTACCAGAAAATTTTTGTTGTGTAGTAATGGTTAAACTACCGATACCTCCAGAAACTGTAGCAGATGTTAATGAGCCGTAATTATCTTCTCGTACATCAATAGTTAATGCGGTGTCGCTATTTATTGTTTGATCTGTGCGGGCTTCAGTTGCTGACCAAAGCACACCGTTATCGCCTGTCCATGAGAAATCGCTATACTGTGATGAGCCAGCCCCAATGTTCGTGAATGACTCTGAAGCACAGTCGCCACCACCTGGGGTACCATTTTCTAAAGTCGTTTCACAGGCTTCGTTACTAAAATCAGAAACATTTTCTGCGGCATCTTTTGCTATAATTAAAAAGCAATAGTTTGTTTCCGCAGTTAAACCAGCTACGGTATATGATGTTGCTGTAGTATTATAACTATTAACACCGTCTACATAAATATCATATGTTGTAACACCAACATTATCCGTTGCCGCTGTCCAACTTAAATCTATGGAACTGCTTGTAGGGTTTGTTGCTACTAAATTAGTAGGTGCTGAAGGTGCTTCATCATCTATTGTAGCACTCCAAATAGCATTAACATACTCAGGGTGGTCGATAAACGGATTTCTATTAGACTGGTGGTTATTGAAAATGTTATTATTTCTATCTATTTCTTTTTGAGACACAGGATCCATAGCATGCCATTGTAATAAAATACTTAAGAACGCAGGATCGAAAACTTCATCTGAAGTTCCATTAAACATAGCATAACTCCCCCATGAGGCAATGCGGTCTTCATATCTTGTAGCAAAATAAAAATGTATACGTGCTATATCACCTTTAAATTCATCTATTGGTTCAAATACAGTACCCGTGTAACCTGCAGAATAGCCACTATTTAGGTTGGCACCTAACTTAGAGCCATTTTGTGTTGGATTACTAATACCAGACTGGTTAACTAAACTAGAGTTGTCAACAACACCAAATGGATAATTACTTCTAAACCCGTTTACACGGCCATCGGTAGGTAATAATTCATGTGCATCACTTCGCATAGGTGTTGCTTGATTAAAGACAGATTGAGGAATAACGTGTTCTTTGTTATAGCAATCGCCTTCAGAATTATAATTTCCACATTCATTTGCAACTGGTGTATACGCGTACGGATCTGTTCCAGTTGGATTTTCAGAATAGGGGTCTAAAATAGTATTACTATTTGCTTCATAATAGTTATCAAGATCATAATTAGCTATAAACCCATCCATAGCATCATAGCCTTGATCGTTATGAAGGTATTCAGGGCTTAACCCATCATCATTACTATCAATAATACGCTTTAATTGTGTTTTTAAAGTGTATCCGGTTCCTGTTGCTGTACTATAGTAGTTGGCAGGTATTTGAGCAAAAGCTGTGCTTGTAACAAATAAAATTAGTAGGGAGTAAATTTTTTTCATGCTAGTATTTTTATTTCTTTTGAAGTAACGCCATATAAAACCCATCAAAACCATATTTAGAAGCAAGAACTTTTTTGTCTTCAACTAAGGTGAAATCTTGACCAAATTCAGATTTTAAGAATGTTTCTACTTGATTTTGATTTTCAGATGGTAATACTGAGCAGGTAGCATAAACTAATTGTCCTCCAGATTTAACCATACGTGAATATGTTTGTAAAATATCTTGTTGTGTGGCTTTAATTTTATCTAAAAATTCAGGTTCTAATTTCCATTTAGCATCTGGATTTCTACGTAAAACTCCTAAGCCAGAACATGGTGCGTCAATTAAGACACGATCAGCCGAGTTGTATAGTTTTTTGATAACTTTAGTAGACTCGATATGTCTTTGTTCTATATTGTGAGCTCCGTTTCTTTTTGCACGACGTTTTAACTCATGAAGTTTATTTGCATAAATATCAAGAGCTATAATTTGCCCTTTATTCTCCATTAAGGAGGCTAGGTGTAATGTTTTCCCTCCAGCACCAGCACAAGTGTCAACAACACGCATTCCAGGTTTTACATTAAGGAATTCGGCAACCATTTGTGATGCTGCATCTTGAACTTCAAAGTGACCGTTTTTAAATGCTTCTGTAGTAAATACATTGGCACGTTCTTTAAGTTTTAATGCGCTTGGGTAGTTTTTAATAAACTCCGTTTCAATATCTAAATCAAAAAGTTCGGCCTGAAGTTTTTCTTTGGTTGTTTTTAAGGTATTAACACGTAGGATAACGTCAGCTTGATTATTTAATGCTGCAATTTCTTTTGTCCATACAGATTCACCTAACTCTTTAGCACATAATTCATCCATCCAGTCAGGGATAGATTCTTTGAATTTTCTAATTTTAGAAAGTTCATCAAAACGGCCTTTAATTTTACGAGTTGGTGTGTTTTCAAAATATTTCCAATCAGGAAGTTTAATACCTTTTAAAGTCGCCCATACAGCAAACATTCGCCATAAATCTTCTCGGCTAAAAGGTTCTTTAACTTCTGCTATTTCAGCATACAATCGCTTCCACCTTACCATATCGTAAGTGGTTTCGGCTACAAAGCCTCTGTCTCGGCTTCCCCAACGTTTGTCACGTTTTAATAACTGCTGAATAACTTTATCGGCATATAAGCCTTCGTTAAATATAAGTGTTAGCCCGTCTATAACGGCAAAACATAAGTTTCTATGTAATCGCATTCTCTGTAAGTGTAAAGCATACCGTTTTACATGGTATATGTAAAAAAGCACGCTTGTTTTTTAATTTATTAGCATGCAAAGGTACATAAAGTTTATTTCTTTAAGTGTTAATCAAAAAAATCGTTTACCTTTTCTACTTTTATAGAAAATATATGAATATGAAATACCTTAGCTTTTTGCTTATAGTAAGTTGTTTTTTGGGATGTAAAACAGAAAATGAAACTTTAATAAATCCTTTTGTATCTGTTTCAGAGCAAGCTGTGCTTAATGATTCAACATTAAGTATTCGTGCTTTGGAAATTCTGGACTCCAAAAGTTTAGCTTTTGCTGCCAATAATAACACGTATGGATTGTATAATATGGCAACAGATACGTGGCAAATTTCTAAAATAGAGCATGATTCTTTAGAACTCGAGTTTCGAGCAATTAGTAATAACTCAGAAGATTTTTTCATGCTAAATGTGGGTAATCCTGCATTACTTTTTAAAACAACCAATACAGGGGATATGAAGGTTGTTTATAAAGAAGTTCATGATAAGGTTTTTTATGATGCTATGACTTTTTGGAATAGAGAAGAAGGTATAGCTATAGGAGATGCTACATCGGATTGTTTAAGTATTTTAATTACGAGAAATGCGGGTGAATCATGGGAGAAAATACCTTGTAAAAACTTGCCAAGTAAAACTTATGGTGCTGCTGCTTTTGCTGCTAGTAATACCAATATTGTTGTTAAAGGTAACCATGCGTGGGTAGCTACAGGAGGGATGGTGAGTTCAATTTTATATACAGCAGACAAAGGGCATACTTGGGAGGTAGTTGAAACACCTATTATTCAAGGAAAAGAAACTACGGGTATTTATTCTGTAGACTTTTATAATGAGGCAAATGGTTTTGCTATTGGAGGCGATTATACTGATCCTGATGTTAATGTGGCGAATAAAATGCGCACAACTGATGGCGGGAAAACATGGAGCTTAGTTGCGGTAAATCAAAATCCAGGTTACAGAAGTTGTGTGCAATATGTGCCTAATAGTGACGGTAGAGGTTTAGTAGCTGTAGGGTTTGAAGGTGTAGACTATTCTAATGATAATGGCAGTACCTGGACGCATTTTAGTGATGAGAGCTATTATACAATTCGGTTTTTAAATGATAGTATAGCTTATGCTGCAGGTTCAGGAGGCGTAAGTAAGTTGAAATTTAATAGATAAAAAAAAGAGCAGTCAATTTGACTGCTCTTTTTTTTAGGGTGTATTTTTATTTGGTTTACCGTGACGGTTTTTATATTCTTCAAACATTTTACGTTTAAAGTCTTCTTCTGTTTTCTTGAGAAGAATAATTTTTTTAGCCGAAAGTACCTTTTGTAGATCGTTCATGTATTTTTGAAATAATACATGTCTTTTATTAGAAAGCTCTGTCATTTCAGAAATTAGCTTTTTAGCTTCACTTTCCGTTATTGTATTTATATCAATAGACTTTCGTTTATCCGAACTTGCATCTCTTATGGCATCGGAACTAGTTTCAAAATCATTATATAAAGGCCAGAAGTTCTGAGCTTCCTTTTGCGAAAGGTCAAGTTTTTCTGTTATATAGGCTACTTTTAGTATTTTAATTTTTTCATGTTGTTCTTTGCGGTTTTGTGCAAAACCAACAGTACACATAAGTAGGGTTACTATTATTAATATATTTTGCTTCATGGGTATTTGTTTTAATATGAATGAAGGTCTTCTAATTCAGAATTGTTATACATATAATTTTCTAATGACGTGTCACTTAAAGCTTCATTATAAATTGTGTTTTCAAAAGCAGCAGGATCGGTAATTAAATTATTAAATTCTGTGGCTTCATAGTCGTTAGCAAGAATATAATTTTCAATACTATCGTTATCTAAAGTTGAAAAATTTACAGGTTGATTAAAGTCTGGTAAAGTAAAAACTAATATAGCAATGGCAGCAATACTAGCAGCATATAACCATGATTTTTTCGCAAATAAAGGTATAACTTTGCTACTAGAATTTTCTTGAGGAGTCAAGTTTTTAGTTGAAACATTAAAGTTCTCAAAATAATTATCAGGAACTTTAAAGCCTGCAGAGTCACATTGCTCTTGAATGGCTATTTCGCTTAACAGATTATCTTCAAAATTCTGAAAATAATTATCAGGGGTTTTAAATCCGGACTGTTTTATGTTCTTTAATTCGTTGCTATTCATACTTTTTGGACTTCAGTTTCTTAAAAAGGTTTAATTGTTTAAAAGAAATGCTTCTACTTTTTTTACAGCAATATGGTAAGATGATTTTAATGCACCTTCACTAGTTTTTAAAATATCTGCCATGTCTTTATATTTTAAATCCTGAAAATATTTCATATTAAAAACTAGTTGCTGTTTTTCTGGTAATGTAGCGATAGCTTGTTGTAATTTAATTTGAATATCATCACCTTCAAAATGAACATCAGCTTTTAAGTTAGCAATGGCCAAGTCTTGGACCTCTTCATTGGTAACTTGCATTTGTTTTGCTCGTTTATTGATAAAGGTTATTGCTTCATTACTTGCTATACGATACATCCATGAGTACAGTTTACTATCTCCTTTAAACTTATTTATATTTCTATAAACTTTTATAAAGGTGTTTTGCAGTACATCATCTGCGTCTTCATGCGTTTTTACAATATGTCGAATATGCCAATATAAGCGCTCTTTATATTGCGCTACCAACTCATTAAAAGCATGCTCTCGCTTGCCTTCAGTCTGTAAATCGGTTACTAATTGGGTTTCGTTATTCACAAATCGATTTTATATTTAGACTTCTTAATATTGAAAAGGTTTAAAATAGAACAAAAAACATGCTGGATAGTTATTCGAAACTCTGCATCTCTACAAGTTTACGGTATGTGCCTTTTTTAGCTAATAACTCGGCATGCGTACCTTGTTCAACTATTTTACCATGCTGCATAACCACAATAAGATTAGCATTCTGAATGGTAGATAAGCGATGCGCAATAACGATAGATGTTCTGTTTTTCATCATGTTCTCAAGCGCGTCCTGAACTAAGCGTTCACTTTCTGTATCTAAAGCCGAAGTAGCTTCATCCAAAATCATAATTGGTGGATTTTTAAGAACAGCTCTAGCAATACTTAATCGCTGTTTTTGTCCTCCAGAAAGCTTATTACCTGAATCTCCAATATTAGTATCTATACCTTGAGGAAGTGCCTCTACAAACTCCCAAGCGTTAGCTATTTTTAAGGCTTCAATAATTTGGCTGTCTGAAGCCGTTTGATTCCCTAATAGAATGTTATTTTTTACAGTGTCGTTAAACAATATGGAATCTTGTGTAACTAAGCCCATTAAATCACGGAGCGAATGTTTTGTAAGGTCTTTTATATCTTGGTTATCAATAGTTATTGAACCTTCTGTAACATCATAAAAACGTGTAACAAGATTAGCAATCGTACTTTTTCCTGATCCTGATTGCCCAACAAGAGCAACACTTTGACCTTTAGGTACTGTTAGGCTAAAGTTTTTAAGGACCAAATCATCAGCATATTTAAAAGATACATTGTTGAGTGCTATGTTTGATGTGAATGATTCTTTAACTAAAGCGTTAGGGCTATCTTTTAAATCTGATGTAGTTTCTAAAATAGCTAAAACACGATCAGCAGAAGCATTACCAGATTTCACTTTGTAACTGGCTTTACTAATAGCTTTTGCAGGTGTTAAAATATTATAAGCTAAAGCCATGTAGGTGATAAATTCATCAGGAGATAACAATTGGTCTACTAAAACCATACGGCCACCATATAATAAAATAACGGCAATTACTACAATACCTAGAAATTCAGAGGTAGGAGATGCCAAGTTTTGACGATGTGCTAAATCATTAGCAAACTTATATAAACGCGATGTTGAATTTTGGAATGTATTATTAAATTTAGACTCCGCATTATAACCTTTAATAACTTTTAGGCCATTTAATGTTTCATCTAAAACAGAAAGAAATGCGCCGTTTTCCTCTTGTACTCGTTGCGAGTGCTTTTTTAAACTTTTACCAACACGAGAGATTATTAATCCTGAAAAAGGAATAAAAACAAATACAAATATGGTCAGTTTTACACTAATAGTAAACATTACCACAATAGTAAATACAATGGTTAGGGGCTCTCTAACTAATAGTTCTAAAATAGCTAAAAGTGAATTTTGAATTTCGTTAACATCTCCAGATATACGCGCAATAATATCTCCTTTTTTCTTTTCTGAGAAGTAGGAGATAGGAAGCTCGATAGTCTTACGGTAGAGTTCATTTCTAATATCCTTTAAAATCCCGTTTCGTAAATAAGCTAAAAAGAAATTAGAAAAATAACCCGCAGCATTTTTTAATAAAAATGTAGCAAGTACAACACAAATCATTAAAATAAG
This sequence comes from Algorimicrobium bowmanii, assembly GCF_054031195.1. The sequence goes on along the minus strand of NZ_CM132929.1, from coordinate 2,148,034 downwards.
TACCGAATATTGTCCGTCTTGCTCTATTTTTTGAGTAATAAAGTAGTTCAGGTAGTCTTGCAAGTAAGTGCTAAATTCAAAAATACCATTGTAATCATTACTGTTAGGTTTAATAGAAATTGGTTCCGCTGTTTTAAGTAACACCTTTAGCATGGGCATTAATGAAACAAAGGAAAGTGTTCCAAATAAAGCATAGAGTACGTTAAAAAATATGTTTAAAAAGGCATATTTCTTATATGGAACAATAAATCGGGAGAGTTTTTTTAAATAATCCATTACAGATTTAGGTCTTTTATAATTGTATCTATTCGGTCTTCCAACATTTGTTCCGTTGCTTGAAACGCTGACACATTGTCTAGAGTTGTATTAACACTTATATAGAATTTAATTTTAGGCTCGGTTCCACTTGGACGCAGTGCTATTTTACTACCATCCTCCGTGTAGTAGATAAGAACATTAGATTTCGGTACATCTATATGTTCTATATGGCCTTTTTCTACATTTCTAGATTGCGATAAGCGGTAATCCTCAATTTTAACAACTTTAGAGCCGTTTACCATTTCTAGTGGTTTTTCACGAGCATCAAACATCATTTGTTTGATTTCTTGAGCACCTTCAATACCTTTTTTAGTAATAGAAATCAGGCGTTCTTTATAAAAACCATGTTTTGTGTACATGCTTATTAAAGTTTCGTAAAGAGAACTGCCTTTAGATTTTGTTTGAGCTGCAATTTCACAAGCTAATAAAGAAGCTGTAACCGCATCTTTATCACGTACAAAATCACCAACCATAAAGCCAAAGCTTTCTTCTCCACCACCAACAAAGTTTAGCTCAGGAAAATCTTTAATCATTTTAGCAATCCACTTAAACCCAGTTAAACCTATTTTACATTCTACATTATAAGCAGCGGCTATATTCTGCATCATAGGTGTAGAAACAATTGTAGATCCAATAAACTCTTTACCTGTTAGTTTTCCTGAGTTTTGCCATTGATCTAAAAGGAAGCCCGTCATGATTGCCATAGATTGGTTTCCATTTAATAAAATCATGTTGTTGTCTAAGTCACGAACAGCAATACCAATTCGGTCGCTATCCGGATCGGTACCAATAACAATATCTGCTTGAGTTTTTTCGGCTAAATCTAAAGCCATTTTCAAGGCAGCAGGCTCTTCAGGGTTAGGAGATTTAACGGTAGGGAAATCGCCATTTGGTTCTGCCTGTTCCTCTACAATATGTACATTAGTATACCCAGCACGTTTTAACGTTTCAGGAATAATTGTTATTGAAGTTCCGTGTAAGGATGTGAAAACTATTTTTAAATCATTTTTGGCTGCTTGATCTGTATTAAAACTGCCATTTTTTATTGAGGCGTTGATAAACACATCATCAATTTCTTTTCCAATGTATTGGATTAAGTTTTCTTTAGCTTCAAAGTTTATTTCAGCATACTCAAGGCTATTAATTTCTGCTATAATTTCTGCATCTTGCGGTGGAACTAATTGTCCGCCATCTTGCCAATATACCTTATATCCATTGTATTCTGGTGGGTTATGTGAAGCGGTTAAAACAATTCCGCAATGACAATTTAAGTGCTTTAGTGCAAATGATAATTCGGGTGTTGGTCGTAAATCTTCAAATAAGAACACCTCAATATTGTTTGCTGAAAACACATCTGCAACGACCTTAGCTAATGATTTACTGTTATGGCGGCAATCAAAAGCAATAGCAACTTTAATAGTTTCGTTAGGAAAGCTTTGTTTTAGGTAATTACTAAGTCCTTGTGTGTTTTTTCCTAGTGTGTATTTGTTAATACGGTTAGTACCAACTCCCATGACACCGCGCATACCACCGGTTCCAAACTCAAGATCCTTGTAAAAAGCCTCCTGTAATTCGTCTGGGTTTGTCTTTAATAAATTAGATATATAATTTTGTGTATCTGTATCAAAAGTAGGCGTTAACCAAGAGTTTATACGCGCTAATAATTCAGTTTTATTTTCTGTCATAATATTTGTTAAATAGCATACAAAAGTATGGAATTTATAAAAAAGTGTAATCTTCGAAAACTACGTGATGTTAATTGAGACAATAATTAAATATGGTCTTTAATTAAATAGCGTTTTCTGTTTTCTTTTGTTCTTAAAATAATTTCACCTAAAAAACCTGCTACAAAAAATTGTGTTCCAATAATCATGGTAACTAAGGCAATATAAAATTGTGGTCTATCCGTTATAAGCCTGCTGTGCGGGTTTAGGAATAGTTTATCAATACCTAAGTATACAGAAAAGGCAAAACCTATAGCAAGCATAATAAAGCCAAGTGCTCCAAACAGATGCATAGGTTGTTTTCCAAATCGGGAAATAAACCATATGGTTATTAAATCTAGGAAGCCATTAATAAAGCGCTCCATACCAAATTTAGTTTCGCCATACTTTCGGGCTTGGTGCTTTACTACTTTTTCACCAATTTTAGTAAATCCAGCGTTTTTAGCTAAAACGGGAATATAACGGTGCATTTCACCATTTACATCAATGTTTTTAACCACATCTTGACGATAGGCTTTGAGTCCGCAATTAAAATCATTTAGTTTTACACCTGAAGTTCTTCGGGCTGCCCAATTGAATAATTTAGAAGGCATGTTTTTAGAAAGGACCGAATCATAGCGTTTTTTCTTCCAGCCAGATACCATATCAAAGCCTTGAGAAACAATCATGTTATACAATTCAGGAATTTCTTCAGGATTGTCTTGTAAATCGGCATCCATAGTAATAATTACATCACCTTGGGCTTTTGCAAAACCGGCATGTAACGCTTGCGATTTACCAAAATTTCTTAAAAACTGAATTCCTTTTACAGCCTCATTTTTTTCTGAAAGCTGCTGAATGGTATGCCAAGAACTGTCTGTGCTGCCATCATCAATAAAAAGTATTTCATAAGAAAAATGATTGGACTGCATAACATTAGCAACCCAATCATGTAATTCTTGTAAAGATTCTTGTTCGTTAAGTAGTGGTATGACTACAGATATATTCATGTATATAATTTCATATTTGAAACATCAAAAGTAACGAAATTATTTAAGCTTGAGGGTCTTCTTTTTTCACAACTAAAGCTACAATTAATCCAACGATACTAAAACCAACTAACTGGAAAGCCATAGCTTGAAGTATATTTCCAATAGAATATAGGTTTTCTTGCTTCTCCATTTCTTCAACAACTTCAGCTATAGATGCTTCAGGAGCTCCAAAGCCACGCATCATTTCTACTTGAGATTCAAGGATTTTTTCTTGTAATAAAGTCGCTGCTTCAGGATCAATTACATTAAAAACAACATAACTAACAATAGTACTAATTACAAGACCAATAAATACTGTAATAAAAAATGAAGAAAAAGCACCTTTAAAACTTATATAACCGTTTAGTAAAGATCTAGACTTCATTGACGATATGATTCCAAAAATAATTACTGCAAGCATGGTAATAACACCAAACCACCATTTTGTAAATAAATCTAAGTTTACTGAATAAGCTATAACAGTTAATAAAGCTAAAGTGGCACCTAAATAAAGTCCGTGATTAAGTGCATTTGATTTTGTTGTTGTTTCCATGATTTTTATTTTAATAGTTGATTATAGATAGTTAGTAAGCAAATGTAACAAAACGTTACAATAAAATATTTGTACTTATAGTGATTGTCCACCGATTATAGTTTTTATGATATTTTTTTCAGTTTTTTAGAACATTAGTATTCTTAGGTATTGTATCTTTGCATGGCTGAAAAACAACACGTTTACTAATAATTAATAGTGGTTTTTAGTAGAAGAATATGGTTGTAAAATACTTTTTTTTCAAACTAAGTATAAATAATTGAAAAAAAGTATTGCACAGTTATTAAATATTCTTAAATTTGCACCTCGAAAAAGTAAGATATTAAAGCATTTAGCGATGAAAAAAGATATACATCCAGAAAATTATAGAGTAGTAGCATTTAAAGACATGTCTAATGAAGACGTTTTCTTAACAAAATCTACAGCAAACACAAACGAAACTTTAGAAGTTGACGGTGTTGAATATCCATTAGTTAAAATGGAAATCTCAAGAACATCTCACCCTTTCTACACAGGTAAATCTAAGTTAATAGATACAGCTGGTCGTATTGACAAGTTCAAAACTAAATACGCTAAGTTCAAAAAATAAATTTAGCCTAAAATATATTTATAAAAGCCTTTCAACTATTGAGAGGCTTTTTTTATTTTTACCAAAAAGCTCATATTATGAATTACATTCTTTTTGACGGTCCTTCGCGTAATAATTTATTACCATTTACCTATACACGTCCAGTTGCCGATATTAGAGTCGGTATATTAACCATTCGTGAAAAGTGGGAGGCGTATTTGGATTATACGACAACTACCATTACAGAAGCTTATTTGTCCGATAAGTATCCAATGGTAGAATTGGAAGTGAATGTAATGATTAACGCTTCTTTTTTACCCAATGAAACATTGGTAGCTATGATTAAGAATTTAAAAGAAAACCAAGCTATCTTTAAAGATGATGAGGTAATCGCTTTTTTTACTACAGATAATCAAGAAGAAGTTGATTTTGATAGCTACGAGGCTATTGAATATGATGATGAACTTTTAAAAATAGAATATACTTGGGATATTTTCTCAAAAAATGGCGCTGCTATTCAAGCAGATTTTGACTTATTAACTTCAGGAAGAACATCTGAACCAATTCCTGAAAAAACGGTGGCTTTTAACCGTGAAAATATTTTTATTGAAGAAGGTGCTAAATTACCATTTTGTTCTTTAAATGCTGAAAATGGTCCTATTTATATAGGTAAAGATGCCGAAATTATGGAAGGTAGTGTTATTCGTGGCCCTTTTGCTCTATGTGATAATGCAACTGTAAAAATGGCTTCTAAAATTTACGGACCTACTACTGTGGGACCACATAGTAAAGTAGGAGGAGAGGTTAATAATTCAGTTATTTTTGGTTATTCTAATAAAGGACATGATGGTTTTTTGGGAAATTCAGTAATCGGTGAGTGGTGTAATCTAGGTGCTGATACCAATAATTCTAATTTGAAAAATAATTATGCCGAAGTACGTTTATGGAATTACGAAACAGAAAGTTTTGCTAAAACAGGCTTGCAGTTTTGTGGTTTAATGATGGGTGATCATAGTAAATGTGGTATAAACACCATGTTTAACACCGGTACAGTAGTTGGTGTAAGTGCTAATATTTTTGGTAGTGGTTTCCCGCGAAATTTTGTGCCAAGCTTTAGTTGGGGTGGTAGTAGTGGTTTTACAACTTATTTAACCAAAAAAGCCTTTGAAGTTGCTGAAGTTGTTATGTCTAGACGTCAGATAGAGTTTTCTGAACAAGATGCAGCTATTCTTGAGCATGTTTTTGAAGAAACTAAAACGTTTAGACGCGAATAAATATTAGTGATTAGTCGGTTTTCTTAACCCGTCTTAAATCTAGTAGGTTTGTAGGATTAATGCCTAATCCTGATATGTTTTTTCTAGTAAAACGCATAACTTCATCATAAAATAAGGGAACTACAGGTGCTGTAGTCATTATAAGACTATCCATTTGTTTGTATAGTCTTTCTCTTTTAAAGGTGTTTGTTTCTGTAAATGCTTTTTCATACCATGCATCAAATATGTCATTTTTGTAATGGGTGTAATTGGGGCCGTTTGGAGCAAAGTTTTTACTATAATATAAAGATAAGTAGTTTTCTGCATCTGGATAATCGGCTACCCAACTAGCTCTAAATAAATCTAATTTACCGTTGGCTTTGGCATCTTTTAAACTAGAAGCAGGGATAACATTTATATTAACTGTTAAGCCTGTTTTTTGTAATTCACGCTGGATATATTCGCAAAAACTCAAGTAGTTGCTGGTTGTGGTTAATGTAATTTCTGGGTTTTTAATACCTGTTTCAAGTTTAAACCTATCTACTAACAGTTTTGATTTTTCAGGCTGATATGTAAATCCAGCAGCTTCGTTATAACCCGGTAAGCCTTTGGGGATAAATCCACCATTAGCAGGAATGCCGACACCGTTTCTAAGATATGTCATCATTTTATGTCGATCGAAGCCTAAGTTAACCGCCTTTCTTATGTGTTCTGATTGTATTTCAGGAATTTCAGAATCCATATAAAATGCTAAATATTCGGTATTTAAATAGGGGCCACGAATAAGATTTACCGTGTTGGAATAATTATTTTTTAGATGGCCGTTAGCGGTTAGGATTTCATCCTTATAAGACGCATCTAAGCCAGAAATATAATCTATGTTTCCTTGCGCAAACTGTAAAAACTCACTTTGTTTATCAGGTAAGAATGTTATGGAAATTGCTTCCAGGTAGGGGAGTTTATATCCATTTTTGTCCGTTTCAAAATATTCTTTGTTTTTTCGGAATACGAGTTTCAAGTTTTCTTCCCAACGCTTAAATATAAATGGGCCCGTTCCAATAGGGTGAGATCTAAAATCAGCGCCATAATGTTCTACAATTTCAGAGGGAACCACAGAGCAGTATTTCATGGTTAATAGTCCTAAAAAACCAGGAAAAGCTTGTTTTAGTTTAATTTGAAAAGTAGAATCGTTAACTGCTTTAAAGCTTGAGACTTTATTTAAAACCCAGCTTCCTGGAGAAGCAAGTTGTTTGTTGCGTAATCTATTAAAGCTATATTCAAAATCGGTAGCTGTAACGGTTCGTGTTGAATCCTTTCCGAAAAGTGGGTGTTTGTGAAAAAACACATCATTTCGTAATGTAAAGGTGTAAGTTTTAGCACTATCAGTTAAAATCCACGTTTTTGCTATACTGGGTTTAATATTTAGGCTGTCGTCCATTTCTACTAGGCCATTAAAAAGTTGGTTCGTGGCCCAAATATCTGCTAAATCCTTTGAATAGGCGGGATCTAGAGAACTTATGTTTTTATGTTCATTATATCTAAATACAGAAGAATATGTATCATTTTTAGTAGAACATGATAAAAAAAATAAAAATATTATGTAGGTATATTTCATTAAATGTTTAGAATATCTTAGATTTATAAAATTAAACAACCAAACTATAAAATTATGAAAAAAAATTACAATCTTTTTTTATTAACTGTTTTATGTGCTTTCGGTTTGAATGCACAAACGGTAATCACACAATCTGTTGATCCGGTTAACGTAACCGATGGCGGTGTTGCTTGTTGGAATTCTACTGTCGGAACGTTTAGTGAAAACTCATTCATGAGATCATATGACATGTCTGATTTTAGTATTACTGAGGACTTTGGCGTTACTTCTGTAGAGTTCGGTCAAAGTTCTGCAGATGAAGGTAAAGTAGTTACATTAAATCTTTACACTGCAAGTTCAGAAAATTTAGGATTTGCGTCTTTAACATTATTAGCGTCTACGACTCATGTTTGTACAGCTGCGGATAATAGTTCAGTAGTTTCTGTACCACTTACAGCTACTATACCAGCGGGCTCAATAATTGCTTTTGAAGTATTAGCAGGTAGTAGTGGTGATAATATTAATGAAACATTTTTCCCTGGAGTTAACGATGCTGGTGAAAATGCGCCTAGCTATTTAATTGGTTCTGATTGTTCTATTACTACTCCAACTACTACTGCTTCTATTGGATTTCCAGATAACCAGTATTTGTTGAATGTTGTTGGTGATGTTTTAAGTGTAGATTCATTCTCATTGAAGAATATTTCAGTATCTCCTAATCCAGCTCAAGATTATGTGAATATTAGTTTTCCAAAGTCCATTTCTGAATTCACATCTGAACTTTATGATATTGCTGGTAAAGTAGTTTTAAAATCTAACAACACAGAAAATTTAGATATTTCTAAATTACAAAGTGGTGTATACATTTTAAAAATAACAACTGAAACAGGTTCAGTTACTAAACGTGTTATAAAGAGTTAAAACTTTATAATTACATACATAATAAAAAAGGCATACTTAAAACGTATGCCTTTTTTGTTTATTATCAAGTTTAAAATGGTGTTATTTTTATGTAGAAGAGAGGAGTATTGTAAATGTCTGTTAGATTCTTACACCAACAGGGAGCATGCTTCTATATTGTCTGTTTTTACGGATAAACTTAACAATATCAGGGCTTGTTGGCATAACACTTAAATTGCGTTCTTCAATATTCTTTAAGACGATTTTTATAAATTCATCTTTAAATGTTTCTGAGAAAATACTGCTTGGAATAATTAGTTTAGTTAAAAATATTTTGCGTTCCTGAAGCGAATATTCTATTATAGCTAACTGGTCATCTGATTTTAATTCAAATTGACGCAAAAAATCATTGTCAAAAAGGTCCTGTTCTTCTATCATAATATTTATTTTATTCAATGAAAATATAGGGAGTGGTAACTATTTTTATATAGTTTTGCACTGCTAATTTACGAAAAATTATTTTTAATTAGTTTAACTTAACCGTTTAATGCCTTATGAGTCAAGACCTAATACACGTGTATTTAATGCCGGGTATGGCAGCAAATCCCACAATTTTTGAATATATTAAATTGCCCGAAAATCAATTTAAAATTCATTGGTTGGAGTGGCTAATTCCTGAAACTAATGAAACTTTACAAGCTTATGCTTTGCGACTAACAAAAGAAATAAAACACGACCAAGTAGTTTTAATTGGTGTTTCTTTTGGCGGGGTAATTGTACAAGAAATGAGTAAGCTTATTAATTTAAAACGCCTAATTATTATTTCTAGTATAAAAAGCAAAAATGAAATGCCTACTAGAATGAAGTTTATGCGGGCTACTAAAGCGTATAAGGTATTGCCAACGTCTTTGGTTGGGAATATGGATTTAATAGCTAAATACGCCTTTGGAGAAACAATTACAAAACGAGTGGCTCTATATAAGAAGTTTCTTTCTGTTACCGATACACGTTATTTAAACTGGGCCATTAAAGAGATGGTAACATGGGAACAAGATGAACCTTTAAAAGATGTAATTCATATTCATGGAGATGCAGATACTGTTTTTCCTTATAAATACATAAACAATTGCATACCTGTTGAGAGCGGCACACATGTTATGATACTTAATAAGTATCGTTGGTTTAATGAGAACTTACCGAAACTTATTTTAAACGGTTTGACCTAAACGTGTTGATTTTTTTTATAACTTTAAACAAAAACTTATAGCGATGAAAATGATAAAGAGAGGGCTAATTTTAGTAGGATTGTTAAGTTTAACAATGCTATTTATTTTTGCACAACAAGAGGCTAAAACAGATGAGAGTTTTGAAAAACACTTCATTAATGATTATAACGTGTACGCTTTACAAATTCCAGAAAGTTTAGATTTTGCAGGAGAGTCCGTACCGTTAACAGATCCAGATATTCGCGAACGTATGGATCGGGAATTATTAGTTAATACCTATTGGCAATCCAATGGTTTGTTAATGTTTAAACGTGCTAAAAAATACTTTCCAATTATAGAGCCTATTCTGGCAAAACATGGTGTACCGGACGATTTTAAATACTTAGCGGTTATAGAAAGTGGATTAACAAATGCTGTTTCTCCTGCTGGTGCAAGAGGGGTGTGGCAAATTATGCCAACAACAGCCAGAGAGTATGGGTTAGAGGTGAATAAAAATGTTGATGAACGTTATCATCTAGAAATGGCAACCGAAGTGGCTTGCGAATACTTGAAAAAATCGAAAGAAAAATTAGGTTCATGGACATTAGCTGCAGCTGCGTATAATGCTGGTATGGCAGGTGTTTCAAGACGCTTGGAAGAGCAAAACGTAACACAGTATTACGATTTGTTGTTAGGAGAAGAAACAGGACGATACATGTTTAGAATTGTGGCGCTAAAAGAAATTATGTCTCATGCGGATAAATATGGTTTTAATTTTAGAGATAAAGATTTGTATAAAAATGTGCCAACTTACAAAGTAGAAGTTGATACAGCTGTTACAGATTTTACGGCTTTTGCAGAAAAATTTAGTATAAACTATAAGCTTTTAAAACGACACAATCCATGGTTGCGTGAGCCGCACTTGAACAATAAATCTAGAAAAAAATATTTTATTGAAATCCCTGAGAATGGGTATTATTCCATGAAGCCCTAATGGTCGATTTTATAAAGGATAATATCTGGATTTTCATAATTGGTTTAAATTATGTGTTAGCAATCTCTGCGGCCATAACCATTTTATTGAAAAATATTAATCCCACCAAAACCCTTTCTTATATATTGGTTTTGGTGGTTTTTCCTTTTTTGGGGCTTATTGTTTACTATTTTTTTGGGCAAGAATATCGGAAGAATAAAATTTTTAACAGAAAGAATGTCTTGAATGAAACGATTGTTCAGAAACTGGGAGAAAGATACCGTTTGAGCGAAAGTCAGTTACACAAGCTTGATGACTTTTTGGAAGCTAAAATGAAGCTTGTTAAATTGTTAAATAACAACAAGAACAGTCCGGTAACCTTAAAGAATAAATTACATGTCATTAAAAATGGTGTTGAGAAATTCAACCTGTTATTTAAAGACTTAAAAGCGGCTAAGCACCATATACACTTAGAGTATTATATTTTAAAAGATGATGAGATTGGTACTGAGCTTATTGATATTTTATGCAAAAAATCAAAGGAAGGCGTAAAAGTACGATTGAGTTTTGATGATGTTGGAAGCAGTATGTCTTCAGGAACAAAAAAACGAATGAAACAGGCGGGAATTGAGTTTTATGCATTTATGCCTGTGTTATTTCCGAGTTTTACTGGTAAAATGAACTACAGAAACCATCGGAAAATAGCTATTATTGATGGTGTTATTGGTTATGTAGGTGGTATTAATATTTCTGATAACTATGTAAACTATAAGAATGGTAAATCCTACTGGCGGGATACGCACTTACGACTTGAAGGTGAGGCTCTAAAAGCACTTCAAGTTCATTTTTTAATGACCTGGGATTTTGTTTCTAATTCTAGTTGTCAAATTTCTACCGAGTTGTTTCCGGATACCGATATACAACATACAACGGCTGTTCAAATTGCTGCAAGTGGTCCTGACACGGATTGGGCGAATATTATGGAGGCTATGTTTGTTGCTATAAATACAGCTAAAGAGTATGTTTATATAACGACGCCTTACTTTATACCGAATGACGAAATTATAACTTCATTGCAAATAGCAGCTAAAAGTGGAGTAGATGTTAGGTTGCTTATTCCTAAAACTTCAGATTCTTGGACAGCAAAACATGCTACCAATTCTTACTTAGAGCGGTTGTTAAATGCAGATGTAAAAGTATACAGGTATACAAAAGGTTTTATTCACGCAAAGACTATGGTTGTCGATGATCTGTTTTCAACTATAGGTACAGCAAACTTAGATTATAGAAGTTTTAATATAAACTTTGAGATTAATGCGCTTATTTACAACAAGGAAACCAGTGTAGAGCTGAAAGAACTCTTTTTAGATGATATAACAACCAGCGAAATACTTAGTTTGGAAAACTGGCAACAGCGCTCTAAGTTTTGCAAACTGAAAGAATCCTATTGCCGTTTATGGTCGCCGTTATTATAAATTATTAGCGTCTACGTCCGCCTCTAGCTTGATTTTGTCCAAAGTGTTGGTTTGGAGCTTGAGCACGTTTCATGTTGTCTTTCATCATTTTAATTTGATCAGAAAGCATGTTACGTTTATCTAATTTTTGTGCCTCATTAAGTAATAACTTAGCTTCGTTTTTACGACGCTTAGTAAAAGCTATTCCTGCAAGATTTAATTTAGCCATAGCCAGGTCATGATCCATAGAAAGACCTAATGATACCGCTTTTTTAAAGTGTTTTTCAGCTTCGTTCATATTAGATTGAGAAACCATAATACCATGTAAATAGTAGTAGTAACCTTGTTGTTTCTGAACCAATGCACTTGAAGGATTTTTTATCTTATCTAACCATTTTTTTGATCCTTCAAAATCCTGTTTACGTAATCTTAAAAATGCAAGTAAAATAAACTCATTTTTAAAGTACAGAAAAATAAATATTAATGATAGTAAAATAAACATAATACCATTTCCGATATTGCCTTCTATAAATTGATATATGGCAAATGCGATGATACCAAATGCTATGATTAACTTTATATTTTTATTGTACATAAATGTTGTTTTATAAGTTTTAACAGAAAAGCAATTTCTACTATATATTTCTGATTATTTTGCAAATATACATTCTTACCTCGAGTTTTTGAAGTTACAGCTCGAGTTTTTATAAGGCTATTTTAAGCAATTATATACAAATATATATTCTTGAAAAATTAATAATTTAAATAAATTACTAAAAGTCAGTTGTTTGAGTGGCTTTAATTTAAAAAAAATAAGCTGTTATATCACTTTTTATTCTGTATATTTGTTTAGAATTTAAATGATAGTGCGAATACATATTTAGCTGTATAGCAGTATTTTAAAATATTTATTTCTTTTGTTTTTTTTATTAGGTTTTAGGTCTCTATGTCGATGAAAAGAATAATAGTAAAATATTTTTAAAATAACATTTGTTAAATAAAAAAGGGTTTGTATATTTGCACGCAGTTTTAGGAATAGAACTAAAATTAGGAGTATAAGATATTTTAAGAAGATTTTAAAGATATAAGTAATGAGTAAAAGAACATTTCAGCCGTCAAAAAGAAAAAGAAAAAACAAGCATGGCTTCAGAGAAAGAATGGCTAGTGCTAATGGAAGAAAAGTCCTTGCTCGTAGAAGAGCAAAAGGAAGAAAGAAAATATCTGTATCTTCTGAGTTAAGACATAAAAAATAATGAATTAACAATTGTTAATATATAAAGGTGTTGCTTTTTGGCAACGCCTTTTTTTATATCCAAACGTTAACTACTTTTGCAAAAAAAATTACAACATGCCTAAAAACGAAAACATAAAATCGGTTCTACTTATAGGTTCTGGCCCCATAGTAATTGGTCAAGCTTGTGAATTTGATTATTCTGGAACTCAAGCTTTACGCTCACTGAGAGAGGATGGAATTGAAACTATTTTAATTAATTCCAACCCCGCAACTATTATGACCGACCCAGCGATGGCCGATCATGTATATCTGTTGCCACTTACCACAAAGTCTATTATTCAAATCTTAAATGAGCACCCGCAAATTGATGCTGTATTACCTACAATGGGAGGTCAAACGGCTCTAAATTTAGCGATTGAAGCTGAAGAGAAAGGTATTTGGAGCGATTTTGATGTAAAATTAATTGGTGTTGATATTGACGCTATTAATATTACAGAAGATCGTGAGCAGTTTAGAGAATTGATGTTGAAAATTGGTGTGCCAATGGCGCCTCAGGCTACAGCAACCTCATTTTTAAAAGGTAAAGAAATAGCTCAAAAATTTGGTTTTCCTTTGGTTATTAGAGCTTCTTATACACTTGGTGGTGCAGGAGCATCTATTGTGCATAAAGAAGAAGATTTTGATGAATTATTAACACGTGGGTTAGAGATTTCTCCAATTCATGAGGTGATGATTGATAAAGCTCTTCTTGGCTGGAAAGAATATGAATTAGAATTATTAAGGGATAAAAATGATAATGTAGTTATTATTTGTACCATTGAAAATATGGATCCTATGGGAATTCATACAGGGGATTCTATAACTATAGCACCTGCCATGACCTTATCTGATACAACGTTCCAGCGTATGCGTGATATGGCTATCCATATGATGCGTAGTATTGGCGACTTTGCAGGTGGTTGTAACGTGCAATTTGCGGTAAGTCCTGATGAAAATGAGGATATTATAGCAATTGAAATTAACCCACGTGTATCACGTTCATCGGCATTAGCTAGTAAAGCAACAGGTTATCCGATTGCTAAAGTAGCTTCTAAATTAGCTATAGGTTATAACTTAGATGAATTAAATAATCAAATTACCGGTTCTACATCGGCATTGTTTGAGCCAACAATAGATTATGTTGTAGTTAAAATACCTAGATGGAACTTTGATAAATTTGAAGGTTCTGACCGTACGTTAGGTCTGCAAATGAAAGCGGTAGGTGAAGTTATGGCAATTGGTCGTTCTTTCCAGGAAGCTTTACATAAGGCTACACAATCGTTAGAAATTAAACGAAACGGTTTAGGAGCTGATGGAAAAGGTTATAAAAATTATGATCAGATAATTGATAAATTAACCCACGCTAGTTGGGATCGTGTCTTTGTGATTTACGATGCTATTCAAATGGGAATTCCATTAAGTCGTATTCATGAAATCACTAAAATTGACATGTGGTTCTTAAAGCAATATGAGGAACTGTATCATCTAGAAAAAGAAATTTCAACTTTCTCTATTGATACTATTGATCGTGAGTTGCTTTTAGAGGCAAAACAAAAAGGTTATGGTGATAGGCAAATAGCACATATGCTTAATTGTTTAGAGAGTGAAGTGTACTCTAAGCGTGAAGCGTTTAAGATAAAACGTGTTTATAAGTTAGTAGATACTTGTGCAGCTGAATTTAAAGCTCAAACACCATATTATTATTCTACTTTCGAAAATGAAGTACAGTTGGAAAATGGAGACATTGCTCCAGCTAATGAAAGTGTTGTTTCCGATAAAAAGAAAATTATTGTTTTAGGTTCTGGTCCAAACCGTATTGGTCAAGGTATTGAGTTTGATTACTGTTGTGTACATGGTGTTTTAGCTGCTTCTGAGTGTGGTTATGAAACCATTATGATTAACTGTAATCCTGAAACTGTTTCTACAGATTTTGATATAGCCGATAAGTTGTATTTCGAGCCTGTATTCTGGGAGCATATTTATGATATCATTCAGCACGAAAAACCAGAAGGGGTAATTGTGCAGCTTGGTGGACAAACAGCTCTTAAATTAGCTGAAAAACTTGAACGTTACGGTGTGAAAATTATAGGAACTACGTATAAAGCTTTAGATTTAGCTGAAGATAGAGGCAGTTTTTCTACAATATTAAAAGAAAATAATATTCCTTATCCTAAGTTTGATGTTGCTACTAATGCAGATGAAGCTTTAAAAATTGCCGATGTTTTAGATTTTCCAATTCTTGTAAGACCGTCTTACGTGTTAGGAGGTCAGGGGATGAAAATTGTTATTAATAAAAAAGAATTAGAAGAGCATGTGGTAGATTTATTACGCCAAATGCCAGATAATAAATTACTTTTAGATCATTATTTAGATGGCGCTATAGAAGCGGAAGCCGATGCAATTTGCGATGGAGAAAACATCTACATCATTGGTATAATGGAGCATATTGAGCCTTGTGGTATCCACTCTGGTGATAGTAATGGTGTACTTCCTCCATTTAATTTAGGAGATTTAGTACTTCAGCAAATAAAAGATCATACCAAGAAAATAGCTTTAGCATTAAATACCGTAGGTTTAATTAATATCCAATTTGCTATAAAGGATGATGTGGTTTACATTATTGAAGCCAATCCAAGGGCCTCAAGAACGGTACCTTTTATTGCTAAGGCATACGGTGAACCTTATGTAAATTATGCAACTAAAGTTATGCTAGGTGCTAACAAGGTAACAGATTTTAACTTTAAACCGAAATTAGAAGGATATGCTATTAAGCAACCTGTATTCTCTTTTAATAAGTTTCCTAATGTAAATAAACAATTAGGACCTGAAATGAAAAGTACCGGTGAAAGTATCTTGTTTATTGATAGCTTAAAAGACGATGATTTTTATAATTTATACGCTAGACGTAAAATGTACTTAAGTAAATAAGTAATACTTAGTAATGTCTTAACAAATGAAACCACTAGTTTTTACTAGTGGTTTTTTTTTATGCCAATAAATTAAATGTAAGTCCTGTTATAATAGCTATTCCGAAGCTTATTAATGTCCCGATTAGGATGTATTCCGTAAGCTTACGATGTTTACTCTCTTTTAGGTCACCAAATCTAAAAACTGATTTTGCTGTTATCAAAAATCCAACAGCTTCCCAATGGTTTGTAATAATAAATATAAATACTAATAACCGTTCTAAAACACCAATATACTTGCCAGCATCTTTAAGAGATTCATTGTCTTTTGTGAGTTTTTCTATATTCCATTTGCTAAAAATTGTTTGCATAATGATGGATACAGGGTTTGTTAAAAAGACCATACAGGTTAGTAGAAGTAAAGCGTATTCGGTTGGGAATTGGTCTGTAGATACGGAAATGCCGGTATACACGTAATAGCTTATAAAAATACTGATGATGTGTAGTAGCTGATCAATAAAAAACCACCTGCTTTTTGTTTTTTTTGATTGTAGAACTAGCTTTAAAGCATCAATTAAAAAATGGCAAAGCGTTATGCATAGTAGTAATGGCCAATATGATAAATCATAAATTAAAAGAAACATCAATGCTGCGTGAATGCCTATATGAATGTATAGATAAGCTGACTTTAGCTTCCGTTTTTCTTTGTTTTTAACCCATGAGTTTGGTTGTAATATAAAATCGCCAATAATATGCGCTAGTACTAGTTTTAGTAAGATTATCATATTACAAGTTATTTATTTTAATTCGATAAACAGAATCTAATTCCAAAAGTTCCTCCAAGTTGGCACGTTTCATGCGCTTACTAACGGCGTCTTGGCTAATGCCAATAAGTTCAGCAATATTACTTTGAATTGTATTTGGATTTTCTAAATAGATTTTTACAATTTCTGCTGAATTTACAGTCCAGTAATCCATACTTATTAAAGCTAGTTTAAAGTATAGATTTATATCACGATCAATAAGGCTATTGTTCGTTTTTAATTTTAGGTTTACCTTTTCCTTTTTTAGTTTTTCTAAGGTTTCACCCGAAAATTGAAATGCGTCTCCGTTGGATTCTGTTACGTTTTGGCCTGTATATGTTTTATTACCTATGCCTATTGCTAATCTAACATCTAAACCTTTAATTGTTTTAATGCAGGCTTTGATATATAGTGCGTATAAAAAACTTGTTTCTGGTTTTTTTATTTCTATTTGAAAGCCGTCACCACGGTATACTTCCCAAAGCTTAGTGTCAGGTTCTAAAGTTTGTAAAACTTGTTTTAATAGTGGGAGCCAAACTTCAGGTTTTGTTTGTTTAGATTTTATAATATCGCCTGTAATAACACCAATCATAATTGTTTATTTTATATGCTATTTTAAAAGCATATTTCGTTTAATTCCTTAATAACGGAATAAAATTAAATATTCCTTAAAAATGGAATAAACAAATATGATGTATTTTATCTAAACAAACAAGTTTTTTTTAATAAACTGAAAACTAGTTATTTGCTGTGTAGGCAAACGTCCGGATTTATAGGTCTATTTTTATGTTATAGCCCTCTAACTCTTTTAAGTAATGTTCAACAGCAAAATCATTACTACTAAATTCAATTTGTCTGTTTTTCTTTGTGTGATTTCGTTCGATAGCTCTTAAAAAGCGTCTAACTTCATCTGATGTTGATAGGATTAACCCAGGAACTTCTGTGGATTTTCCATTATCATCTTTAGCAACCATAGTAAAGTAAGAGGAGTTGCAATGTTTAACCTGGCCGGTTCTAATATTTTCCGATTCGACGCGGATTCCTACAACCATTGATGTTTTTCCAACATAATTAATGGAGGCTTTCATAGTTACCAAATCGCCAATTTCTACAGGTTGTAAAAAATTTACCGTATCTACAGAAGCCGTTACGCAGTAGTTTTCAGAATGTTTTGAAGCACAAGCATAGGCTATTTGGTCCATTAAACTTAACATATAGCCTCCGTGTATTTTTCCACCAAAATTAGAGTGGGAGGGTTGCATAAGTTCGGCTATACTTATTTGTGAGCTAAGAACAGTTTTATAGGTGTGATTCATATTAAAAGCGCCTTTTGTTACGTTCTTTATCTTCAATTACTTTAGTTATAAAGTATTTAGTATCTCCTAACCAAAATAAGGGTTTGTAGCGTTCAAAATAATGTAGTTTTACATATTTTCCTTGTAAGTCTGTAAGATCTTGAATAACTTGTTTTTCACCATCTTCAACTGAAAATCTAAATAATTGCCCTTCAGAAACACCTTGACTTATTTCTCCTTCCCAGGTTTTAATTAGCATACCTTTGCTACTAAACTTAACAAGTTCACCGGCGCGAATTCCAGTACTGTAGGTTGCGAAGTATAAAAAGCTCCCGTATGCAACAAGAACAAGTACTAATGCAATTACTAATTTAGATAAAATGTTTTTCATATTATTTTTATTTGTTTTTATTCGTCATTATCTTGATTATGAGCACGTTTTAAAAATGCTTCTGGTAATGTTTTTTTAGCTTTGGCTCCCATTTTTTTTAGTTTTTCTACACGGCCAATAATATTACCTTTTCCTTCTACTAATTTATTCATAGCTGCTGAGTAATCAGATTTTGCAGCATCTATTTTTTTGCCAACACCAGTTAAATCAACTACTAGGCCTTCAAATTTATCATATAATGCACCTGCTTGTTTCGCAATTTCAGCGGCATTACGTTGTTGTTTTTCATTATTCCACATCGTATCAATAGTACGTAACGTAGCTAATAGTGTAGCAGGTGTAACGATAACTATATTTTTTTCAAAAGCTTTATTGTATAAGCTATTGTCTTCATTAATAGCTACAGCAAAAGCAGGTTCTATTGGAATAAACATAAGTACAAAATCGGGTGATTCTATATCATATAAATCTTCATATTTCTTATCGGACAGTTGGTCTACATGACGTTTAATAGAGTTTACATGGGCTTTTAACCAAGTTGCTCTATCGTCGTCTTCGGCGTTTACTAAACGTTCATAATCGGTTAAAGATACTTTACTATCAATAATCATGCGTTTATTATCCGGAAGGTGTAAAACAACATCAGGTAAAACGCGAGAGCCATCTTCACGTGTAAAATGTTGTTGCACAAAATATTCACGGTCTTTTTCGAGTCCAGATTTTTCTAAAACACGCTCTAATACCAATTCACCCCAATTTCCTTGCATTTTACTATCGCCTTTAAGGGCTCGGGTTAAATTGGTGGCTTCTTTAGTCATTTGTTGGTTTAAGTCTTTCAAACCTAGAAGTTGCTCTTTTAATGCCGAATGCATACTGATGCTTTCCTTTTGTGTATCTTCTACTTTTTTCTCAAACAACTGTATTTTTTCTTGCAGCGGATTTAGAATTTGCTTGATGTTTTCTTTGTTCTGTAAGGTGAATTTTTCACTCTTTTCATCTAAAATTTTAGTTGCTAAAAGTTCGAAGTCTTTGCGTAGTTGTTCCTGCTGACTTACTAGCTCATCCTCACGTTTTAATAATTGTTGTTCTAAGTTTTCGTATTCAGAATTTCGCCTTGCTAATTCCGAGTTTAAAAATTCTTTTTCACGGCGAACACCATCTCGTTCAATTTCCAGTTTAGAAAGGGTTTGTTTGAAATCTTGAACTTGCTTATTAAAATTTACGCTTAATTTTTCTGATTCTTCTGCGTATGTTAATTTCAATTGCGCTAATTGTTGTTGAAGGTTATTGTTGCGTTCTTCTAAAGTGCTTGTTTCACCTTTATTTTTAAGCTTAGAAATGGTCATACCAATATAAGCCCCAATAGCAGCTGAACATAAAATAGCTATAATAAGAATAATACTGTCGGTCATTTAACAAATAGTGCGTTTTATCAAAGATAATTTTTTTAGTTAGAATTAATAATATTCTAGATATGATATTGCTTACTAAAATTTAAGTTTTATTTTTTTTTATTTAGAAACCCTAAAACTACCAGTTTGCGCGTCAAACGTTATTAAGTCGTTTGGGAATAGGGTATTAAATACACCTTCAGAGATAAGTTGGCAAGGAGAATTGCTTATAACTGAATTTTTAGTCATAACTATAATGGTATCGCAAAGTTGTATGGCCAAATCTATTTCATGTGAAGAAAAGAGTATGGTTTTTCCTGTTTCTTTAACTAACTTTTGAAGTAGTTTTAAAATATACGCTTTGTGATACATGTCTAAATGTGTGGTAGGCTCATCAAGAATAATCAAATCAGTATCTTGCGCCAAAGCGCGTGCAATCATGACTTTTTGTAACTGACCATCGCTTAGTTCAAAGCATTTTTTATCCTTTAAAGTTTCAATGTTTGTAAGGGTTAATGCGTTGTTTGTTATTTCTAAATCATTAGCGGACAATTTGCCTACCCAATTAGTGTATGGTTGCCTACCTAGTGCTACTAATTCAAATACCGATAAGTTTTTTGAAGCTATTTTTTCAGTTAAAACCAAACTCATAGTTTTTGCTAAATCGGCATTGGTGTAACTGTTAAGATTTTTGTTATTTAAATGTACAGAACCCGAAAGTGGCGCTTGTACCTGAGTAAGTGTTCTTAAAAACGTAGATTTTCCAATACCATTAGCTCCAACCAAACCAATAAGCTGTCCTTTAGGGATTTGGATGTTAATATTAGTGGCTACAGGAATTTTTTCTTTTTTAGTAGTATAGCCAATAGTTAGATTCTCCGTTTTAAGAATGATGTTTTGTTGTTTTTTCATGTGATTTAAAATAACATGTTACGTTTTCTAACCAATAACCAAATTACCACTGGCGCACCAATTAAAGAGGTTATTGCGTTTATTGGTAATGTGTAATCGCTAGTTGGAAGTTGTGCTATACTATCGCAAACCAACATAATTATGCCACCAAATAAAAAGACGGCAGGTATTAATATTTTATGATTGGAAGTGGTGAAAACCTGACGTGTTAAATGCGGTATAGCTAATCCTATAAACGCAATGGGGCCAGCAAAAGCTGTAATTGTTCCTGCTAATAAGCTTGTTGCTAAAATAATGACTAACCGACATTGTTTTATGTTAAGTCCGAGACTTTTGGCGTAATTTTCACCCAATAATAGCGTGTTTAAGCCTTTTATAGATGAAATGGTTAATATTAGTCCTATGCTATATACTAAGAAGAAAATACCTAATTCGTTCCAAGATAAATTTCCTAAGCTACCAAAGCCCCAAAAAATATATTGTTGAAGTTGCTCGGCAGCACTAAAATAGGAGAGTACACTAACAATTGCGGCTGTGATACTACCAAACATAAGTCCGATAATAAGGATGGCCATGGTGTCTCGTACTTTTGAAGATACAATTAATACAGCTGATAGTACAATAAAACTTCCTAAACTAGCTGCAATAATAATACTCCATTTTGTAGCCAGTAAACCTGTAAAAACCCCTCCAAAAACTCCAGCTCCTAGTATAATAAGTGCAACACCCAAACTAGCTCCTGAACTTATGCCTAATACAAAAGGTCCTGCTAGTGGATTTCTAAAAAGAGTTTGCATTAGTAATCCAGAGATACCTAAGCCAGAACCTACTAGAATAGCTGTAAATGCTTTAGGTAAGCGGTAGTTTTGAATAATATATGTCCAAGATTCATGATCTGAATTACCAACTAAACTTTTAAAAACCGCTTGTAGGGGTATGGATACCGACCCTAAACTGATATTTGTAAAAAAGCAAACAACAAGTATAGCTGTAAGTCCTATAAATGAATATGTATAATTGGTTTTCATAATAACTAAACCTAGTTTAAAACTATAAAATAGTTAATTTAAGAGTTTGAAAAAATGCAGTTTATAGTTTTCCAGGAGTTCTGGATGTGTAATTTTTACTAAATCTTTTAATACTAAATCCGGTCTTGCCGTTCCAAGCTCATAATAGGTTACGCCGCCTGTTTTTCCAGTAGTATTTACAAAAGAATATATACTTCTATTTTTAAAGGCATCAAAAGTTGTGTAGTGAGCGTTTGCTTTTTCTAAAGTTTCAAGTGAGTTGTAATAAGATGGGCTAATCCAAATATCGGCATCTTTTGCTGTGCTGAAAACGGCTTCAAAATTTAAAGCAAGACTCCCTTTGCTTTCTGTGTTTTGCCATAAGTAGTTGGTGTTAGCATCTTTTAATAATTGAGCTTCTGGGCTTGTTCCGCTTGGTAAATACCAAATATCTTTATGCATAGCGCCACTTAATATACGTGGTTGTTTTTTTGTGTTTTGAGCTAGTTTTTTGGCTTCTAAATAGTTGCTTTCTATATCTTTAAATACGGATTCGGCAAGTTCATTTTTATTATACAAAGCTCCAAAAAATTTAATCCATTCAGCCTTGGCTAAAGGAGATGTTTCAACCCAATCACCATTATAAATAACAGGAATACCTGATTTTTTTATGGTTTCGAAAGTTTTGTTATTTCCATCAATACCAAAACCAATTACAACATCGGGGTTAATATCTAATAAAACTTCGGTGTTAATACCTTCATTTTTTCCTAGTTCACGTACCGCGTTACTTTCTATTAGTTTACGAGTGTTTACGGATGAAACATAATCGGTGCCAGGAAAACCAATTAAAGTGTTTTCAACTTCTAATAATTCTAAAGCCGGGATATGTGTTGTAGATGTTACAACCATTTTTTGAATTGGAATCGTAACAATTCCATCATAATCTGAAGCATTGAACGTACTTACCGATGCCTGCTCTTTGGTTAGTAGTAGATAGCGGTAATTTTTTTCAGAATTAGGCCAAGGGTTTGAGATGTTTAAGACGGTGAAATTTTTAGATTTCGAAATACTAAAACCAGTAGCGTAATTAAGTTTTATACTCTCTGTTACACTAGCTTCTATAGCTGCATTTTTAGTTGTTTTATCTTGACAATTCCAAAGTAATAGACTTAAAAAAAAAGTGACTAAAAAGGTTTTATTATGTAACATTTGTAACATTTAGAGGATTAAAAATCGCGTAAATTTATAGAAAATAATTAACTATGCGTAACGGTTCAAATGTAACACTATATATAGTAGCTGCTGTTATTATCTTTCATTTTTTGATTGGGTTTATATATTTACTCTATAAAATGAATAAGAAAAAATAGACTTCATACGGTGTATCTAAAAAGAATACCTATTTTTGCAGAGAATTTGGTTTGAAGGTAAATCAACTGGTTTAAACATGTAATAAAATTATGTTTTATAGCCAATTTGGTTAATTCAATTAAAAGGGAATCTGGTTAAACTCCAGAACTGTTCCCGCAACTGTAAGCTAATAAGCTTCGTGTTAAACTTCATGTCACTGTCCTATAATTTTAAAGGATGGGAAGACCTACACGAGGACGCAAGTCAGGAGACCTGCCATATTCATAACCTAAAATATATTGAGCTTTCGGGTAAAGAGCTTTTAGATTTATGAATCGATTTATTACATATTTGATATGCCTATTTGTTACAGCAACTTTTGCACAAGTTGAGCCTGTAACGGAGTTAAATGAGGTAAACCTAAAATATGTTAAACTAAAGGATTCTGTTTATACTACAAATCAAACTGTTTTAAATGATAGTGTTTTAAAACGAAATCAAGCCTCATTAACAAGCTTATTAAACTTTAACTCTTCAATATACTTAAAAGAGAATGGTTTAGGCATGGTGTCTTCGGTAAGTTTTAGAGGTACTACAGCGCAACAAACTGCCGTTTTATGGAATGGCATCCCAATAAATTCACAAACTACAGGTCAGACCGATTTTAATACCATTAATACACGAGGCTTCGATCAAGTTGTTGTAAAATCAGGAGGCGGGAGTGTTGTAGATGGAAGTAATGCTATTGGTGGTAGTATTTATTTAGATAATACAATTGCATATATAGATTCTTTCAAGAACGATTTATTTTTAAAATATGGAAGTTTCAATACTTATGGTGTCGACTATAAAACGACTCTTTCAACTACAAAAACTAGTTTTTCTTTAGGGGTTTCGAGACAAGGTTCAGATAATGATTATGAGTATCCAGATTCAGAAAGAACCAATGAAAATGGGCAATTCAATAATACTAATATTAGTAGCACTTTTGGATTTAAATTAAACGATAAGCATACTGTAAACTTATATGCTAATATTTATGATGGTAAGCGTAATTTTTCGCTACCAACACCAAATGCATTAAAAACAAAGTACTATGACTTCAACACGCGTAGTATGGCGGAATGGGAGTGGAGGTCTGATAAGCTTACTTCAAATACTAAGGTAGCTTACTTAACTGAAAAGTATGAATATTACCCTAATATAGATAGAGATTTTTTTACTTATGGGGATGTAGAAAGTTTGTTTGTTAAGTATAATTTAGACTATGAGATTGGTCGTATTCTTTTAAATGGAGGTGTGAATTATAATAGAAATTCAGGCGAAGGCTCCGATATACAAAACGAAACACGACATTTAGGTTCTGTTGTATTTGGAATAAAACATCAAGTAAATAATAGTTTATTATATGAGGTAAGTTTCCGTCAGGAATTAAATAATACTTATGAAAGTCCCTTTTTGTATTCGGCAGGTCTTCAAGCAAAGCTCACATCTTTTTATACTTTAAAACTAAATACATCTAAAAATTTTAGAATACCAACCTATAACGATCTGTATTGGGAAGGTCTTGGAAGATCCGATTTAAAGCCTGAATTATCCTATCAAGGGGAGTTTAGTCATGTGTTTCATATTTCAAATATCTCGCTTAATATAACGGGGTACTATAATAAGGTTGAGGACTTGTTAATGTGGGTTCCCGATAATAATGGTATTTGGCGACCTCAAAACACCGAGAATGTAACAATTTATGGTTTGGAAAGTGTTTTTAAAGCGCATAAAGCCTTTGGGAATCATGTTTTAGATTTAACAGCTACTTATGCTTATACTGTGTCAGAAAATGATGAAACAAACAAGCAATTAATTTATGTGCCCTACCATAAACTAACAACTGCTTTCAGTTATAATTATAAAAAATGGTCTGCTTACTATCAATTTATAAACAATGGAGAAGTGTTTACGACAACTGATAATGCGCCAGAGCATATTGTAAATAGTTACATGTTAGCAAATTTAGGTTTAGAGTATAGTTTAGGGAAGTCGTCTAAAAAATACACATTAGGATTTCAGATTTTAAACCTATGGGATGAATCCTATGAGAGTGTTCAAAACAGACCCATGCCTAGTAGAAACTTTAATATTTATTTCAATTTTAATATATAAAAATAATGACAAAATTTTTAAAACTATTTAGCTTCTGTGTTTTAGCAGTGATGCTACAAAATTGTACGAGTGACGATCGTGATATCATTATAGGAGATCCCCCAGCGTCTGGAGATTACGCTAATGGTGTGTTTGTATTGAACGAAGGTGGATACACATATTCAAATGCTTCAGTTTCATTTATAGATAATACCGATGAAATATATCATAATGTGTTTTATTCTGTAAACGAAATAGATTTAGGTGATGTAGCACAAAGCATGGCGTTTTATGAAGATAAAGCATTTATTCTTCTAAATAACTCGAACACAATTGAAGTTGTAAATCGTTATTCTTTTGAACATATAACTACTATTGAAAATCAAATTTTATCACCTAGATATATGGTTTTTAATAACGGAAAAGGATATGTAACTAATTGGGGAGATCCAGCAGATACAACAGATGACTATGTAGCTGTTATAGATTTGGATAGCTATACGGTAACACAAACTATATCGGTTGCTGAAGGCCCAGATTATATTATAAATAGCAATGCTAATTTATATGTGGCCCATTCAGGAGGTTGGGGTTATGGTAATACAATTTCGGTTTTAAATTCTAACACCAATACAGTTGTAACAACTATAGATGTTGGTGATGTTCCTACTAAAATGGTTAAACATTTTAATGATTTGTATGTTATGTGTTCTGGAAAAGCCGCTTATACAGGTGCTGAAACCTTAGCAGGTTTATATAAAATAGATATGCTAACGAATACGGTTTCGAATCAGTTAGATTTTCAATCAGAAGCACATCCAAATTATTTAGAACTAAACAATAATACTCTTTATTATGCCTTAAATTCTAGTATCTATCAAGTAGATACAGCTAATTTTACTTTGCCAACCGCAGCATTGTTTTCAACTAACGGACAGAATTTACAGGCTTTATACGGTATGAGTATTATAAATGATACATTTTACCTAGCTGACGCTAAAGATTATGTTTCTAATGGAACTGTTTTTAAGTATGCATTAAACGGTACATATATAGAAAGCTATCCTACTAAAATTATTCCTAACGGATTTTATAATAACAATTAATTAAATTTTAAACCCAATACAATGAAAAAAAATTACCAATTCTTAGTATCATTTATTTTTGCTTTTTTGACCTTCACAGGTTTTGCACAAGGAAGTTATGATGATGGTATTTTTGTTTTAAATGAAGGCATGTTCGGAACCAATACAGCATCGGTTTCTTATTTGAGTAATGCTGGTGTTTTAACAAATGATATCTATGCAGCTGTAAATATAGGTTCAACTATCGGACAGTTAGCGCAGGACATGGGGTTTTATGGCGATAATGCTTATATTATTTCAGGTGGCACTGGTGAAGTTGTAGTTGTTAATCGTACTACTTTTGCACATATTACAACGGTGTCTACTGGCTTTTCAAACCCACGTTATATAGTATTTGATGATGGCATGGCTTATATAACAGATTGGGGTGATCCTGTAGATCCTAACGATGATTATGTGGCTGTTTTAAATTTAGAAACCAATACAGTAATACGTAGTATTTCAGTTGTTGAAGGACCTGAAAATATTGTTAAAAAGAACAACCAATTATTTGTAGCTCATCAAGGTGGTTACGGACAAGGAAATTCAGTTTCTGTTATAAACATAGCAGATGATTCCGTTTCTCAATTAGCTGTTGGAGATGTGCCTAACTCAATATCTGCAGATGACGATTATTTATACGTGCTTTGTGGTGGTACGCCAGCATGGACAGGAAGTGAGACTATTGGTCAGTTATATAGAATAGATTTGGAAGATTTCTCAACCATGAACACTTATGATTTTACTTTAGGAGAGCATCCAAATTATATGCAATTAGGAGCAGGAACTGTTTACTATGTTTTAAATAATAATATTTATAGTTTCGATTTTTCAGCAACTTTACCAAGTACAGAATTCATTAATACTGCTGCTCAAAATATCAATATAGCTTACGGTTTATCATTAATTGACGAGGTGCTATATTTATCTGATGCAGGCGATTATGTAAGTAGTGGACAGGTAGCAGCTTATAATATTTCAGGAGCTTTACAAAACACTTATACAGTTGGACTTATTCCAAATGGAGTTTATAAATATACTATGGAACTAGGTATTTATGCGCCACCAGTAGGACAAGAAGGTACAACAGCTATCGAGTCAAGCAGTACATTGTTTGTGGACTGGGCTTCTGGTGCTACAATTACTAGAGGTTTAGTAAATATATCAGACCCTTCAGTAACCTATAACGGTGATAATTACGCATCGGTTGGTTCAGAAACGTCACCAATAGGAGCAGCTAATAGTTCAGTAGTAAGTTTAGGTGATGCAGGTGAGGCTATTTTAACTTTCGATACCCCAATTAGAGATGGTTCAGGGTATGATTTTGCAGTTTTTGAGAATGGTTTTAGTGATACCTTTTTAGAATTAGCATTTGTTGAAATTAGTTCTGATGGTGTTAACTTTTTTAGGTTTCCAGCACACAGTCAAACACCTACAGATACACAAGTACCTGGTTTTGGAAGTGTAGATGCTACTTATATTAATAACTTAGCAGGTAAATACCGTTCAGGATTTGGTACCCCATTTGATATTAGCGATATAGCAGATAATGCCATGTTAGATAAAAATGCTATTACACATGTTAAAGTTATCGACGTTGTAGGTACTATTATGCCTGAATATGCTTCTGTTGACTCTTATGGAAATATGGTTAATGATCCTTTTCCAACAGCGTTTAATTCAGGTGGTTTTGATTTAAATGCCGTTGGTGTTATAAATCAAGCAAGTTTATCTGTAAATGCTGAGGCTATTGCGGATTTAAAAATGTATCCTAATCCAGCTTCAAACGTCTTTAATATTCAAAGTAATATTCAAATAATGGACGTAGAAATATATTCTGTAACTGGTAAATTGGTTAAACAATTCAAGAATTCGGCTAAAAAATCCTTCAATATTTCCAATTTAAAACCAGGAATGTATTTAGTTAAAATTACAACCGGAACAAAAAATGGTTTATATAAATTGATTAAACAGTAACATAATCTGTTTTTTTAAAATTTAGTTAAAGCTATTATAGTTGCTAGTAAATTAGTAATTATAATAGCTTTTTTTATGGTTTAGGTAATAAATCACAAAACCAAAATCCAACTGTTTCTGTTTTCGAGTTTGGTGCGGGGTATTCCCGGTATGTCTTTTCTCCAATTGTAAAGGCAATGGGTTCTTTAAAAATAGGACCATCATAGCAAAAGGTGTGAAACTCTCCATTTTCACCACAAGGGTCAACAGTTTCTGGTAAATTAGCAATAAGGTCTTCGTCTATAGTTTGGCCAACAAAGTCTTCTGAGAAATAGGTTGCATCTGCACAAACAATAATGGCTTTAAAACCTAGATTAATAAACTCTTGTATTAATTGTTTGGTGTTCTTTTTCCATAACGGAAAACACGTTTCTAGCTGTTGTAGTTTTAATTGCTTTTCACGATAAAACTTTAAGTCTTCTAAAAATATATCTCCAAATGCGGCATGAGTAAACCCTTCGTTTTTTAGTTTTTTCGTAGCTGCTTGCATCACCTTATTATAATCGTTAATGTTGCCCTGTTCTGGTAGTTCTATAACAGAAATTGGAAGTCCTATTGCTGATGCTTGTTTATAAATAAATGCTACTCGTAAACCGTGCATGGTAACACGATTGTAATGGCTGTTTACAGTAGTTATTAGTTTACCTACATAATCCGTTTTGCTTTGAAGTAAATAATGTAAGGCTAAAGCGGAATCTTTTCCAGTACTCCAATTAAAATAAACAATGTTTTTATTCATATGATGAAAATAAATGAGAAAGTAAGATATTATACTTTGTCTGTTTTAACACCATAAAGTAAAAAAAATGTAAATACTCAAAATTTATACTCTTTAAGTTGGTGTGTTTTGTTAAAAACTCTTAAAAGTTGCATATATTATTTGATTTCACTTTAAAGTATGAATAGAATTCAAAAAATTTTGAAATCTGTTAGATATATGTAAATCTTAACATGTTTTTAATCGTTGAAATATGCATTTTGTCGATTTAGGTTGCTCCTTTAATGTTAAGATTATATTAAATAATATCTTAGGGTCTTAAATTAATAACTAATCAAAATTTAGAATGAAAAAAATTACAATTCAAGTATTTGCGTTTTTGGCATTTGTCTGTTGTTGGCAAGCTCAATCTCAAGTAAACATTAATGAAAATTTTAATTCAGGAAGTACTGGATGGACAGGAAGTTATCTTAATAGTCCAATATCAGCTTGCGACGGGAGTTCTCAGCGTGATAATCTTTACAGTTGGAGTGAAACGGGGAATTTAACTTCACCAAATTTAGTAGCTGCATCTAATGCTACAGATTTGATGATTAGTATGGACTACAAAATTATCAATTACTCTGGTGGAGATGGTGCTACTGATTGGGGAACTGCTGAAATTCAATTTTCTTTAGATGATGGTGGTAGTTGGACAACTGTTTATACTCTTAATGACGTGAACCATACGGTTTCTGCTGATTGTGCTAGTTTGTCTACTTCTATACCGGCAGCTAGTTTACCAGAAGGTTCAGATGTTAAATTACGTGTGTATAACACATGGTCAACGGGAGACTATTATTTTATTGTTGATAATTTTGTTGCTCAACAAGATTTAGGTTGTGCGATGGCAGTTGTTGATGACGTTGTATTAGTACCAGATTGTACGACTAATACGTACACGTTGAATGTTACATTTGCAGAAGTTAATAATGCTCTTTCTGTTACAGATGGTACTTCAGTATTTCCTTTGGTTGGAGATACGGTTACTGCAGGACCATATGCTTTTGGTGAAGCTGCAACGTTAGAGGTTACTCACACTTTAGCCGTTTGTGATTTTGAAATTGGTGAGTATCAATTGGATGGTTGTCCTCCGGTAAATGATAATTGTGATAATGCTACTGCTTTAACTGTAAATGATGATTATGCGTGTGGTTCAGTAACTTCTGCTACAAACGTGTATGCTACTGCATCTGCTCAAGCTGATGATATGATTGGGGCTACAGATGTAGATGTTTGGTTTTCTTTTGTAGCAACAAAAGATGAGCATAGAGTAACTGTTTCAAATGTTACAGCGGTAATAGGAACTAGTACTGATTTAGCTTATGGCGTTTATGATGCAAGCTCTGGTTGTAATGCTTTAACTTTAGTTGATGATTCAGATCCTAATGAATTTGATGTTTCAGGACTAACTGTTGGTACAACATATTTAGTTAGAGTTTCTGCTTATCATGGGGTTACGTCTTCTTTATTGGCACAAGCTACCTTTGATATTTGTATTGGTACAGCTCCGTCTTGTTTAGTTCCAAGTGGTTTATCAACTGAGAATGTAACAGATGTATCGGCAGATTTAGAATGGACAGAAAATAATTCAGCTACAAGTTGGGATATTGAATGGGGTCTTGATAATTTTACACCAACAGGAACAGCTACTGTTGCAGGTGTAACTACAAACCCTTATGAATTAACAGGCTTATCATCAAGTACGGCATATGATTTTTATGTGCGTTCTAATTGTGGTGGAGGCGATTATAGTGCTTGGACTGGACCTTATACTTTTACAACTTTAGCAACACCACCAGCTAATGATCTTTGTGAAAATGCTATAGCTTTAGCTTGTGGAGATAGTTTAACAAACTTAACAACCGATGGCGCTACTGGAGGTACTTCTAATTCTTGTCAAGGTTCTATAGGAAATGATGTTTGGTTTTCTTTTGAAGGAAATGGAGGAGCTGTTGAAATTACAGCTAATTCAACTACGTCAGGTGAAGAACCTCAAATTGATGTATATGCAAGTACAGATGGTACATGTTCAGGTTTTAACCAAGGAACTTGTGATGATTCGTTTGTTCATAATTCTGCAGGTGTTAATCCAGCTATAGCATCATTTTATGCTGAAGCAGGTACAACATATTATATTGCTGTTGGTGCGTGGATTAATAACTATCCTGATTTTAATTTTAATATTTCCTTAGAATGTATTTCTTGCCCAGATCCAACTGGTTTAACGGCAGACGCTATTACAGCAGAATCAGCTAATTTAGAATGGACAGAAAGTGGTTCAGCTACAAGTTGGGATATAGAATGGGGTCTTGAAGATTTTACTGCTACAGGTACACCAACTATCACAGGTACAACAACAAATCCTCATGAGTTAACTGGCTTATCAGCTTCTACATCTTACGATTATTATGTGCGTGCTAATTGTGGTGCTGGAGATTTAAGTGAATGGGTTGGTCCTTATACATTTACAACAACAGATTTACCACCGGCTTGTGGAGGTGCGTTTTATGATACTGGAAGTGCTTCAGGAAATTATGCTAATAACGAAAATTACACTATAACTATTTGCCCTGATGTTGTTGGTGATGCGGTTACAGTTTTATTTAATAGTTTTATAGTTGAAGGTAGTGGTTCTTTTGGTACAGGTTGTTATGATAGCTTATTCATTTATGACGGATCTGATAATACAGGAACACCAATTACACCATCTAGTTTAGGTATTGGTACTAGGGAAGGCGCTTTCTGTTGGCAAGCTGAAGGTGATGGAACAGGAGATCTTACAGGTCAATCTATTACTGCTACTAATGCAGATGGGTGTTTAACATTTGTATTTCAATCTGATAGTTCAGGTAGTTATGCAGGATGGGATGCAACAGTTAGTTGTGCAACTTTAGGAACTCAAGATTATAACTTGAATGATTTATTTCAATACTATCCAAACCCTGTTACAAACGTGTTAAATGTAAAAGCACAAAACAGTATTAGTAATGTAACTATTTACAATATGTTAGGACAAGAGGTTTTACGTACTGCTCCTAATGCATTAGCGAGTGAGGTAGACATGTCTAACCTTCAAACAGGTGCTTATTTTGTAAAAGTATCTATAGGTAATACGAGTAAAACTATTCGTGTAATTAAAAACTAATGCATATAATAGTTTTTAAACTATATAGAAAAACCCAGACATTTGTCTGGGTTTTTTGTTTTAAGTATTTAATATTCACTAGCATTTTAATTCTTAATCTTTATACATACCAATAGCATAGGGTATGAAATTTGTTTTATCGGCAACAAAGTCTAAAGCCTTAATATGTGGAAAAGCTTGACGGTTATCATCTAAAATAAGTTGTAAAGCAGCTGCTAGTAACGGCTCAGTTTCATCACCTAAAACACCCATATTACCATAGTTTTCAGCCAAATTAACAGAAGGGAAAAGGCCATCGCTATAATCTGTATAACCCACAGCATTTAAAGATTTTAAAACTAAAGGTTGCATTGCATATAAATGAGATGGATTGGCATTTGCGCGTCTAAAATCTGGCGCATCATATAAAGTTACAGAAGCCTGAAATTTACCTGCAGTTTCTGTTCCTATTTGGATAACTTCAATATAAGGATCTAAACAGTTTATAACAAGTTCGCTAGCTGATGCCGAACGTTTACTAGTTAAAATATATACTTTATTAAGATTAAGTGTATTTAATGGCGTTCCATTTATTGTATTGGTAAAGTAATTGGTGGTCTCTTCCATTGATAATTGTGCTTGAATGTCACTATTCCATACCTCTGTACTAAAAACGTTTCCAGATCTATTGGCAATCATGCTAGATAGTAGTATGGCTGTATTTACCGAACCACCAGAATTATAACGTAAATCTAAAACCAAATTTTGAACGTTATTTGCTAAAAATTCTCCAAAAACACTATTCAACTGTAAGTTATAATCGGCCGTAAAGCCATTATACATTAAATAGCCAACTTGTTGTCCTGCAACTTCAAATGTCGCAGTTGTAAAAATGGGATTTTCGGTTAATGTTGATTTACCTAAGGATATTTGTTCACCCGTACTTGTAATACTATCATCAGCAGTATCTATGGTATTATTATCATTATAAGTAGCTAGATTAATGGTGTAATTCGAAGCGCTTAATAAACTTTGGTAATTAGTAATAGTTAATGGCGTTCCATTTATAGCATTAAAAATAGTACCACGAGTTACCCCTTGGTTACTAGCGCTAGAGTTAGGTAATACATAACCTACATAACCAAAAACATTATTAGAGCCATTAGGATATTGCATGAGTCCAAAATCCATTCCGTTACTTTCAGTTGTACCGCTTAGCTGTTGTTCTAACTCGATGTAGTTTGAGGTTATCCAACTAAACCTATCTACCGTTTCTGGTTGATATATTAAATAATTAAACAAAGCTTCTGGGCTTGAAAAACCATTTAAAAAATTTTCATAATTATTGGAGTCAAAATGATTATTTGCTAAATCGGGAACAAAATCCTTATATAAATAATAACTGTTTAATCCACGCCAAACAAAATCATTTAGGTCGCGAGTAGAAGCAGGATTGTCATCAATATCTTCAAAACATCCCATAAACAGGGAGGAAAGGATTATTATAAATAGCTGTTTATAGTATCTTGTCATGGCAAAAGCAGTTTGTGTTTCACAAATTTATTTGAATAAAAGTAGTTACTTTATAACATACTAAAAATTATTTGTAACAATTTCGAAATCTATTCGTCGTAATAATAAGTAGCCTAAAAATAGCTATCACCAATTAACCACCAATTTATGACACAGACAGAATTTTTAAATATTGTCATGCCATTTAAAGATAAAGTTTTTCGTTTAGCGAAACGATTACTTGTTTCTAGAGAAGAAGCCGAAGATGCGACTCAAGAAATTATTTTGAAATTGTGGAATAATCAAGAGAAGATTAGCGGCTATAAAAATGTTGAAGCCTTCTCTATGACGATGACCAAGAACTTTTGTTTAGATAAATTGAAATCTAAACAGGCTCAAAATTTAAAAATTGTTCATAGTAATTATGAAGACCATAAAGTGTCCTTACAAAAAGAGCTTGAGGTAAATGATAGTTTAGATTGGGTAGGTAAAATAATGGAAGAATTACCATATCAACAAAAAATGGTTGTGCAGTTACGAGATATCGAACAGTATGATTATGATGAAATAGCTAAAATGCTAGATATGAAACCGACAGCGGTTAGAGTAACCTTGTCTAGAGCAAGAAAAACAATACGAGAAAAATTGACTAATACACATAACTATGGTATTAAATAATATAGAGAAATTATTAGAAAAGTACGAGAATGCCGAAACAACACGTGAGGAAGAGTTAGCCTTAAAACACTATTTTTCACAGGATAATGTTGCGCCACACTTGGAAATGTATAAGCCTATGTTTGCTTATTTTGCGGTTAACCAAAAAGAAACCGTAAATATTAAAATGCCAGCCAAAAGTAAAATTAAATTTAAATCTGTTTTTAGTTATAAATGGCTTGGTGTTGCAGCTATGTTAGCATTGTCTGTAAGTTTCTTTTTTAATAATCCGTTTCAGCAGCAAGACGATTTAGGAACCTACGAAGATCCTATGTTAGCCTATAATGAAGTGGTGAAATCCTTAGAAATGATTTCCTCTAAAATGAATAAAGGAGTTGAAAAAGTAAGTTACTTAAAAACGGTAAATACAGGTATGTCTAAGGTTGGTTACTTAAATGAAATACATAATACTACAGATAAAATTTTTAAAAATAATCATTAATCAAAAATCACAATGGAATTACAATCGATAACAATTAAAAGCAGTGGAAACACAAAACAATTAAAAAACACAAAAAATAATATTATGAAAAAATACACATTAATGTTCGTTTTGGCACTTATAATGATACCATTTGCCTCACAAGCTCAAGATATCTTTGCTAAATACAGTGAAAACCCTGAAGTAACTTTTGTTTCAATTAAACCTAAAATGTTTCAGATGTTAGCAAAAATGGATATCAATACAGATGATCCAGAATCACAAGAATACATCAATATGGTGAATAGTATTACAAGTTTTAAAGTGATTTCTACCGGTAATAAAGCTATTTCTGCTGATGTTTCTAAATGGGTGAAATCGCGCAAATCATCTTTAGAAGAATTAATGGAAGTTAAAGATGACGGTATGAATATGACCTTTTATGTTAAGGAAGGTAAAGACTCCGACCATGTTAGTGAATTTTTAATGTTTGTTGATGGGTTAGGTGCTATTACAAAAGATATGGACGTGAACATGAATGGTAAAAAACGTGAATTTGAAACCGTAGTTGTTATGCTTACAGGTGATATTAATTTAAATCAAATTTCGAAACTTACTCAAAAAATGAATATTCCTGGTGGTGAACATTTAGAAGACAAAAATTAATCACTTACCATGAAAAAAAGAAGTCAATTTATAATTTACAACTTACTAGTGTTTTTAGTTCTAGTAGGTTGTAATACTGATGCATCTTTACAAACTTATTTTGTAGATCATCAAGAAACACCCAATTTTATTTCGGTGGATATTCCTAGATCTATCGTAACATTAGATGAAACAACATTAACGCTTGAGCAAAAAAAAGCTTACCAATCGGTTAGCCGATTAAATTTCTTGGGATACAAAGTTGATGAAATGGGTAACGATAATTATTCTGCCGAATTAAACAAAGTAAAGGATATACTAAATAATAGTAAGTATACCGATTTAATGGAATTTAGTGATAGTGGAAGTCGGATTTATGTGAAATATCTAGGAGATGAAGAAAGTGCTGACGAACTAATAATTTTCGGTAATTCTCAGGAAATGGGATTTGGTATTGTAAGAGTTTTGGGTACTGATATGAAAATTGAACAAATGGCAACGCTAGTTGGAGCAATTAAAAATGCCGATTTTAGTAATTCAGAACAATTACAGACAATAGAGGCGTTTTTTAATTAAAAAGCGAGCTGATTTATATAAAAAAAGGCGACCAATTTGGTCGCCTTTTTTTATGGAAAAGCACTTTTTATGGGCGCTTTTTATGAGTGATGTATATGTTGTATACAATAACAAATATTAACAAGATAAGTGTTCCGCTTACTAGTACGTTTTCAAGAATATCAAACATACCGGCTATACTAAACCCTATACAAATGATACTGCAAAGAGCTAAAGATTGTTTATCTGTTAACATATTATATACCTGTGTAGTTACTTGGAGTTATTACTTTCAATTCATTTTTAACAGAATCAGAAACCTCCAAAGTATCTATAAAGTCAGCAATAGACTGTTGGTTAATCTTCGCATTAGTACGGGTTAACCCTTTTAATGCTTCGTATGGATTTGGATAGCCTTCACGGCGTAAGATTGTTTGAATGGCTTCAGCAACAACCGCCCAATTATTTTCTAAATCTTCAGCAAACTTACTCTCGTTTAATAGGAGTTTATTTAAGCCTTTTAAAGTAGATTTAAACCCGATAATAGTATGACCGAAAGGAACACCTACATTTCGTAAAACGGTACTGTCAGTTAAATCTCTTTGTAGTCTAGATATAGGTAGTTTTGCCGCTAAATGTTCAAATATAGCATTTGCAATCCCTAAGTTTCCTTCACTATTTTCAAAGTCTATAGGGTTTACTTTATGTGGCATAGCAGAGCTACCAACTTCTCCAGCTTTAATACGTTGCTTAAAGTAGTCCATAGAAACATATGTCCAGATATCACGATTTAAATCAATAATAATCGTGTTTATACGCTTTAAATTATCAAATAAAGCAGCCATATGATCGTAATGCTCTATTTGAGTTGTTGGAAAAGAGTGGTGTAACCCTAGTTTTTCCTGAACAAACTTACTTCCAAAAGCTTTCCAGTCAATATCCGGATATGCTACATGGTGTGCATTAAAGTTTCCTGTTGCTCCACCAAACTTAGCTGCACTTGGAATATCATTTAATAAGTTGAATTGAGCTTCTAAACGTGTAACAAAAACTTGAATCTCCTTTCCTAAACGTGTAGGAGAAGCCGGCTGACCATGTGTTCTAGCTAACATAGATACAGATTTCCAATCTTCAGTAAGCGTTTTTAGCTTTTCTAAAACTTCTTGGTATTCTGGTAAGTAAACGTCATTCATAGCTTCTTTTATACTCAAAGGAATAGACGTGTTGTTTATATCTTGAGACGTTAAACCAAAATGAATAAACTCTTTAAATTCAGAAATATTTAAAGCGTCAAATTTCTCTTTTATAAAATACTCAACAGCTTTTACATCGTGATTTGTTACGCTTTCAATTTCTTTAATTGCAGCTGCATCAATGGCTGTGAAATTTTTATAAATAGCACGTAGTTCACCAAATAAAGAGGCATCAAAATTGGCTAATTGCGGTAATGGTATTTCGCATAATGCAATAAAATATTCAATTTCTACCTGAACGCGGTATTTTATTAAAGCTTCTTCTGAAAAAAAAGGTGCTAATTTTTCTACCTTATTACGGTAGCGACCATCAATAGGAGAGATGGCATTTAAAGAGGATATAGACATGATAGTTGTTGTGTTTTAAAAGCGCCAAAGATAGGGAATTCCATAACGATAGCCCATTTCTAATATATGATTTTTTTGTTAGGATTAAATCGGTTTTTATTGAGTAAGATATGAGACTATTTTGTTTTTTTTATTTTTTTTAAAATTTTTCGTGCCCGTGCTTTAAAACCTGGACTTTGCATTTGGTAGTCTCGTTCTAAAATGAGACAAAGTTCTGGGTGAATCCATTCGTATTCTGTTCCAAAAAGGTATAAAGTATTCATAGCATATGCTTTTGGGGCTATTTTTGCATCTTGAATGAGGTAATCAAAACTGCACTCTATAATACGTTCCTGGTGCGTTTTAGTAAGTTTCTCTTTAATAGTGTTTGCGGTTTTAGAATAATAAGATTGTGAGAGATATTCGCAAATTTTAGCTACAGGTCTAACAGCTGAATCTAAATGGATTTTATGAAAATTTGTTGTAAATCGATCTAAATAAGGTACTAAAGCATTAAGATTTTTACTACACATAAACTCCAAAACCCAGGCAGCACGGCAGGATATTTTATCATCTACCATAAACATAATATCTAAAACAATAGGAATTAACTCCGGATTATCTAAAAGTAAGTTGGCATACTCAAGGCGTTTTTCACGCGAATGATTTACATAATTTAAATGGTTATAGAGTTGGTGGGTAGTCACGGTTTTTCCTATTTTTGGTTTATAAATTTACATAAAATGAAAATACTAAAAAAAGTTCTTCTCGCGCTCGTAGTACTGTTTGTTTTAGCGCAG
Source organism: Algorimicrobium bowmanii (assembly GCF_054031195.1). The sequence goes on along the minus strand of NZ_CM132929.1, from coordinate 2,109,758 downwards.
TTTATCAGGCCAAACGATAACAGGGGTGATTTAACTTCGGTTGAACCTTTTTTAGCTGAAACAAAGCCATCCGAGGAGGTGACTTCTATTTTAAAAGAAAGTTGTTTTGATTGTCATAGTAATCATACTAACTACCCTTGGTATGGAACTATAACTCCCGTTAATTTTTGGTTAGAAAGCCATATAAACGATGGTAAAAAGCATTTTAATGTGTCTACTTGGTCTGCCAATTCCGTAAAACGAAAAGATCATAAACTAGAAGAGCTTATTGAAATGATGAAAACCAAGGAAATGCCTCTAGAATCTTATACTTGGGCGCATCCGGAAGCAAATTTATCTGAAACGCAAATTGAAGCTGTTGTAAATTGGGCTGAAAACATGCGTATTATTTATAGTTTAGCACCACGACCTCAGTAATGTTAAGCTATGAATAAAAAATTACTTATTATTGGTTGTGTGTGGCCCGAACCTAAAAGTTCAGCAGCGGGTTCACGTATGCTACAAATTATGGCGGTGTTTCAGAATTTGGGCTTTAACATTATATTTGCTACCGCTACAACTAAATCGGAAAATGCTTTTGATTTAGCAGAAATAGGTATTCCTGAATATACTATTAAATTAAATGACTCGAGCTTTGATGATTTTATAAAAGTACAAGCGCCAGATGTGGTTTTATTTGATAGGTTTTTAACAGAAGAACAATTTGGCTGGCGTGTGTCTGAAAATTGTCCCCAGGCATTTAGATTATTAGATACTGAGGATTTACACGGCTTAAGAAAATCTCGTGAACTAGCCTTTAAAGCGCAAACTAAAGATTATAAATCATATTTAATAAATGATACAGCAAAACGAGAAATAGCTAGTATTTATAGATGCGATTTGAGTTTGATTATTTCAGAAGCCGAAATGGATTTACTTATAAACTATTTTAAAATTCCTGAAAATTTAATACACTATTTACCATTTTTATTAGAGCCCATTTCAGTAGAGGCTTCTAAAAAATTGCCTTCTTATTCGAAGCGAACAGATTTCATTACCATTGGTAATTTTTTTCATAAACCCAATTACCAGTCGGTACTGTATTTGAAGCAAGTTATTTGGCCAGGAATTCGTAAACGTCTTCCTAAGGCTAAATTACATGTATATGGTGCCTATGCAGGTCCGAAAGTTTTACAACTACATAACGAAAAAACGGGCTTTATAGTAAAAGGTTTTGCAGATAATGTACATAAGGTTATGCAAGAATCTTCTGTTTGTTTAGCACCTTTACAGTTTGGTGCGGGATTGAAAGGAAAACTTATTGATGCCATGGTAAATGGAACTCCTAGTGTTATGAGTGAAATTGCAGCCGAAGGTTTGTTTGGAAATATGGAACCTAATGGGTTTATAGCTGACAATCCTGAAACATTTATAGAAAACGCCGTGCAGTTATATATCAATAGGGATCTTTGGAAATCTTGTCAAAACAATGGTTTTGAGGTAATTAATGAGCGATTTGATAAGTGTGGTTTCGAACCAGACTTTACAAATAAGTTAAAAACACTAATGGCTAATTTATCATCTCATCGGCAGACAAATTTTACGGGTTTAATGTTGCAACACCACACACTTCAAAGCACAAAATTTATGAGTAAGTGGATAGAATTAAAAAATAAATAAGACATGGTTTTATTTAAAAAATTCCAAAGGCTTTTTCATAGCTTTGCGCTTGTAAAAATTAAGCCATGATTTCAGTAGATAATTTAGCAGTTGAGTTTAGTGGACATACTTTGTTTAGTGATGTTTCATTTACGATTAATGAGAATGATAAAATTGCCCTAATGGGTAAAAATGGTGCTGGTAAATCCACTATGATGAAAATTGTAGCAGGTGTACAAAAAGCAACTAAAGGACATGTGCGTTTTCCTAAAGATGCTGTTATTGCTTATTTACCGCAACACCTACTAACCGAAGATAACTGTACTGTTTTTGAAGAAGCATCTAAAGCATTTGCACATGTTTTTGAAATGCGTGACGAAATGGAAAAGCTTAATAAAGCGTTAGAAACGCGAACTGATTACGAGTCTCAGGAGTATATGGATATTATAACCAAAGTGTCTGACTTGGGTGAAAAATATTATGCTTTAGAGGATGTAAATTATGACTCTGAAGTTGAAAAAGCATTAAGAGGTTTGGGTTTTAAACGTTCGGATTTTAATAGGCTTACCAGTGAGTTTAGTGGTGGTTATAGAATGCGTATAGAATTGGCTAAAATGTTATTACAAAAACCTGATTTAATTCTATTAGATGAACCAACTAACCACATAGATATTGAATCGGTAATTTGGTTAGAAGATTTCCTAGTAAATAAAGCTAATGCAGTTATGGTTATATCTCATGATAAGGCTTTTATTGATAATATTACAAATCGAACCATTGAGGTTACTATGGGGCGTATTTATGATTATAAAGCCAACTATACTCACTATTTACAGCTTCGTGAAGATCGTCGACTACATCAAATTAAAGCGTACAAAGAACAGCAGAAATTTATTGCCGATAATATGGCATTTATAGAACGTTTTAAAGGAACTTACTCGAAAACCAATCAGGTAAATTCTCGCGAACGTATGCTTGAAAAATTAGAAATTATAGAGGTTGATGATATTGATACTTCGGCATTAAAATTACGTTTTCCACCTGCACCACGCTCGGGAGATTATCCGGTAACGGTTAAGGAATTATCTAAATCTTATGATGAACATGTTGTGTTTAAAAATGCTAATATGTCTATATCCAGAGGTGAAAAAGTTTCCTTTGTAGGTAGAAATGGTGAAGGTAAATCGACTATGATTAAGGCTATTATGGGAGAGATTGATGTGGAAGGGGTGTGTGAATTAGGTCATAACGTGAAAGTTGGGTATTTTGCTCAAAATCAAGCGTCATTATTAGATGAGAATCTTACTATATTCCAAACAGTTGATGAGGTAGCCCAAGGAGATATTCGTACACAGATAAAGAATATTTTGGGAGGTTTTATGTTCAAAGGTGATGATATAGATAAAAAAGTAAGTGTGCTTTCAGGAGGAGAAAAAACACGATTAGCTATGGTTAAACTATTACTTGAACCAGTAAATCTACTTATATTAGATGAGCCTACAAACCACCTAGATTTAAAATCTAAAGATGTATTAAAAGAAGCACTTTTAAATTTCGACGGTACGCTTATATTAGTATCTCATGATCGTGATTTTTTACAAGGTTTATCGCAAAAAGTTTTCGAATTTAAGGAACAACGTGTTATTGAGCATTTTGAAACTATAGACGATTTCTTGGTGCGAAATCGTATTGAAAACTTAAAGCAAATAGATTTAAATTAATAAGGTTAAATAGATTAAAAGTTAATTATAGAAAGGTGTCTATAAAACTTTTAACTCCTGTTGTAGCTTTATCTTTAATAACGGTTACTTGCTTATTACCTATTAATGATGGGTTTGGGTCTATAAAATATGTTGGCGTTTGCTCAGATACATAATCCATTAAACTTGAAGCTGGATACACTTGTAAACTAGTACCAATAATAAGAAGTAAATCGGCAGTTTTACAAATTTCAATAGCTGTTGTAATCATGGGTACTGCTTCACCAAACCATACAATATGGGGGCGCATTTGATAACCATCAGGACACTTATCACCTAAATTAAGCTCTTTTCTCCATTCTACAACAGAACCTTCTTTATGCGTACTCCGCGCTTTTAGTAATTCGCCGTGTAAATGAACAACATTAGAACTTCCTGCGCGCTCATGTAAATCATCTACGTTTTGTGTAATAATAGTTACTTTATAGCTTGCTTCTAAAGCTGCTAAATCTTTATGAGCCTTATTGGGGTGTACTTCTAAAAGTTGTTTTCTTCGTTGGTTATAAAAATCTAAAACCAATTCAGGATTCGCATCAAAACCTTGTGGTGATGCTACCTGCATAACATCATGTCCTTCCCATAAACCGTTGGCGTCACGAAAAGTTTTAATTCCACTTTCGGCACTCATACCAGCTCCAGATAATACAACTATATGTTTCATAGATATCAAAAATAAAAAAAAATACACACGAAATATGCATATTAATGCGTTTCCATTTTTAGATACTAGTATTAATTGTAAATTTATACCATATAAAAACATTCTATTTTATGAAGCATTCTTTTTTAGTGTTTATAAGCATTTGCGCACTGTTTTTGGTTACAAATTGTTCTAGTGATGATAATATTACTAGGCTTGAATCGCGTTTAGTTTCAACAACCTACGCCTTAAATGCTGTCACCGACCCGTCTATTATTGGTGATGCGCGAATTATAAAAAATGAAGATGCTTCTATTACAGTTGAAATTGTATTATCTGGTATTGCTTCTAATATAGAGCATCCTGCAAATTTAAGATTCAATACAGCAGCTGAAACAGGGAATGTAGCAATTAGTTTAAATGATGTAAGTGGAACATCAGGCAGAAGTACCACAACCTTTACTACGTTTGATGATGGAACAGAGGTAAGCTATGAAGAATTATTAGATTTTGATGGATATATAGATGTACGTTATAATAACGATGCAACAGCAGTATTATTAGCAGATGGAGATATAGGTCAGAATGAGTTAACAGGTGTCTCAAAAACCTATGCATTACAAACTCTTGATGTTCCAGATATTAGTGGTGTTGCTAAATTTTCTGAACGTAAGAATGGTGAAACTCTAGCACGTATTGAAATTACTAATGCTGTATTCGGCACATTACATCCTGCAGAGCTATTAACCAATACCAGTTTAGAAGGTGGTATTTCGGTTTTAAGTTTTAATGCAGTAGATGGTGATTCGGGATATAGTCGTACTAACATTGTTTCATTAGATGATGGTACACCTTTTTTATATGAAGATATTTTAGCGTTTAATGGTTATGTAAATGTTTTATTAAGTCCTACCGATTTACAAACGGTTATTGCACAGGGCGATATAGGTTTAAATGCTTTAACAGGTGATTCTGTGGTATATCCATTATCTGAAGTTGATGCTTCAGGATTGTATGGAACGGCTACATTTTATAAGCGTGAAGGTGGTTCAGCTTTAGCCGTTTTAGCTCTTGAAAATACAGTGATAGGAAATGAACATCCCGCTTTTATTAGAGCTAATGATGTAGAAACCACTGGAGATATTGTTTTTACTTTTAATCCAGTTAATGGTGAAACGGGTATGAGTGAGACTAATGTTTTTCAATTAGATAATGGAACCGAATTTGATTATGAAGCTGTTCTATTAATAGATGGATATATAAACATCAATGAAAGTACCACCAATTTAGATACCATTATAGCTCAAGGTAATATTGGTGAAAACGTAGATAATTAATAAAAATAACACGATTTATAAAGCCTGATATTTTATCAGGTTTTTATTTTAGATAATATGGTTGATATTCAATTACTAGAGCATTTAGAAGGTTTTTTAACAGATAACAGACGTGAGAAATTTCATAAAGTCTTACAAGGTCGAACGAAGCATTTTACGGTAGCGACGGAAGACGTTTATCAATTGCATAATACAAGCGCTGTTATTAGAAGTTGTGACGTTTTTGGAATCCAGGAAGTGCATATTGTAGAAGAGGTAAATTCTAAACGAATAGATCGCGAAATTGCAATGGGAGCTCAAAAGTGGGTTGATTTAAAAAGACATCACCATGTAAAGGATGCTATTAAAGCCATAAAAGAAGAAGGTTATCAAATTATAGCTACAACACCACATACAAACGATTGTTTATTGCATGAATTTGACGTAACTAAAAAATCTTGTTTTTTCTTCGGAAGAGAAACAGAAGGATTATCTCAAGAGGTTTTAGATGCTGCCGATGGCTATTTAAAAATACCTATGGTAGGTTTTACAGAAAGTCTGAATATATCTGTTTCTGCAGCAATAACATTGCAGCACGTAACAACTAAACTAAAACAAACAGAAATACCTTGGGGTTTAAGTGAAAATGAAAAGCTTGAAAAACGTTTAGATTGGATTAAAAAAACAATTAAAAGTTACGATGAAATTGTAGGGCGTTATTATGAGAATAACCCTCCAAATTCATAAGGGTTTTAGCGTTTTTTACGACTACGACTAAGCACTTTGTACTCTTCATAGCATTCGCTAATGGCATCCAATATTTGAAGGTCATTGGCGTTGTTTATAAAATCGACAGAATAGTTACATTGACGAACAATTTCGTCTAAGTCAACACGGTCTACTTGTAATAAAACAGTAAGCATTTCACGGTCAAAACGTGAAGCTAATAGGTTTCTAATTTCGTCATCCTGTTTCATCTGTTTGAGCTTTTTCATCTCATTCGGATTCTTTCCAAACATCTTATATAAAAAATCTGCAGGATTAAAAATAGCTCCTAGGGCTTTTGTTATGGCATTGCTACGATTTCCGGCTTCATAACCAGTACTTGGTAAACCTGAAATACTATAACGGTAATTATTATTAATAGGTACATTTTGAATATCAACTTCTAGAATACCAGTTAAACGGAATTCATTTATTACAACCTCCTCTAAAGCTAGGGCTAATTCATTTAACTGAATGGTAGAAGAGCCATATTTTATCCAGTCGTTGGTAACACGTACTTTTATGGATTTAAAACCTAAGTAGGAGAGGTGAAGCGTATCATTTGCTTTAGCTTTTAAAGTAAATTCTCCTTCCGAGTTGGTAGTAGTACCAATTACTTGTGTTAAGTTGACAATATTAACACTTTCCATAGGTTCGCCTTTTGAAGCGTTAATAATCACACCATTAACAAAACTATCTTCTTGTGAGAAAGCCATGGAAATTGTAAATAGAGACACAAATAGGAATAGGTAGTACTTCATACGGGCTAATTTAAACATAAAAGTACTAAATAAGAAAATAGATTTCCCATTTAGTACTTTATTTGACTTATTATTAACAGTTGCTATTAGCGTCTTGAACGTCTTGGTCTGCTAGATCCAGAATCGCCACCAGCTTCAGCATGTCTTGGTTTTGAATCACTTTCATTTCTACGGCTGCGTCTGTTTCCACCAGAGTCACGACCACCAGAGTCACGACCACCTGAACGGCGTTCACCTCTTGGCTTATCGTCACGTCTGCGACCACCACCAAAACCACCACCGCCTTTACGACGTTTGTTTCTGCTAGTGCCACGACCTTTATCTTCGCTAACTTCTACGTTTACAAAGCGACCTTCGTGTTTGTAATCCGTAAAGAAGGCAAGAACTTTTTCTTGTAAACCTTTTTCTGTTGTAAAGAATGAAAAACTTTCTTTAACATCTACTTTAAAAACGTCATCTCTACCTAACTCTAAAATCTCTTTTAGGAAATCTTTTAGTTTCATCCAGTCATAACCATCTTTACGACCAACGTTTATAAAGTAACGTGTATTGTTGCTGTCATCTGAGAAGCTACGTCCACCTTCATCACCACGTGATTCTGAAACTTGTTGAATACGTGATTTTTGGTAATAGTTAAAGAAACGTGTAAACTCAACTGAGAAGAATTTTTTAATTAACTCCTCTTTTGATGTATCAGCAAAAAGCTCGTTGATACTTTCTAAATATGGGTCAATCTCATGATTGATTTCTGTACTGTTTATTTTATTAGCTAAAGACATTAATTGAACTTCGCAGATTTCCATTCCGTCAGGAATAGATTTCTTAATAAAGTCTTTCTTAATAATACGCTCAATACTTTTTATTTTACGCACTTCGCTTTTAGAAACAATTACCATTGAAACCCCTGTTTTACCAGCACGACCAGTACGGCCACTACGGTGTGTATAGGTTTCTATTTCATCGGGTAATTGGTAGTTTATAACGTGTGTAATATCGTCCACATCAATACCACGAGCAGCAACATCTGTAGCGACAAGCATTTGTATTTGCTTGTTTCTGAATGATTTCATTACTAAATCTCGTTGGTTTTGGCTTAAGTCACCATGTAACGCACCAGCGCTATAACCATCTTCTATAAGTTGTTCAGCAACTTTTTGTGTATCGCGTTTTGTTCTACAGAAAATTACTGAAAAGATATCAGGGTTAGCATCTGCTAAACGCTTTAATGCTGCGTAACGATCGCGAGCATTTACTAGGTAATATTCGTGAGAAACTTGACTCGTACTTTCATTTTTATTTCCTACTGTAATTTCAATAGGGCTATCCATGAATTTTTTAGCAATACTTGCTACTTCTCTAGGCATAGTAGCCGAGAATAACCATGTATTTTTTTCTGTTGGTGTGTGTGATAAGATGTCATTAATATCTTCATAGAATCCCATGTTTAACATTTCGTCTGCTTCATCTAAAACAGCATACTCTATTTTTGAAATATCAACTAATCTACGCTTAATCATATCTTTCATACGGCCTGGCGTAGCAACAATAATTTGTGCACCTCTTTTTACATCGCGGGCTTGTTCTGTAATACTAGCGCCACCATAAATTGCAACAACGTTTAATCCTTTGCAGTGTTTACCATAAGCCTTAAGCTCGTTAGTAATTTGCAAACACAATTCACGTGTTGGCGATAGAATTAAGCCTTGTGTTGTACGGCTGTCTATCTGAATTTTTTGCAACATTGGAAATCCAAATGCGGCAGTTTTACCAGTTCCGGTTTGCGCTAAGGCAACCAAATCTGTTTCTTCTTCTAATAAAATTGGAATTGCTTTTGCTTGAACAGCACTAGGGGTTTCAAAACCCATGTCTGTAATTGCTTGTAATAGGTCGTCATTAAGACCTAAATCTTGGAATGTACTCATTCGTGTTTAGTAAGTAATCGATTATGTTTTGTAGTGCTACAAAAGAAGAGAATCGACATACTTAACCTAAACTTCTAGTAACACATCCTCACCCTGAGGAATATTTTAGCATAAGCAAGGCTTTGCTAAATTGGCTGCAAAGGTACGATTTTATTTAACAAAAACCCGATAATACAGATTTATTTTAATTATATGGCTTATTTACAGCTGTGTAACGTGTTTTTGTGAGTGTGATTTTTAGGGTTATTGTCCTTTTAGGGTTTTAAAAACATCATCAAAAACTTCTGGTCTGTCGGCTAAAACAATTAAAGAGTCGTTTGCTTCAATTATAGTTAATCCATTTGGAATAATATAGCTGTCATTTTTCTTAATCATGGCTATAATGGCATTTTTTGGAAACCCTAATTCTATAATTTTCTTATCCACAGCATAGCAGTCAGCTGTTATTAGAAGTTCTTTCATTTCCGCTTTAGGGTTTTCATTTAAAAGCAGGTCTGTAGGATTTAATTTTTTCTGTTTTTCTGGTAATCCAACATCTAGCCATTTTGCAACGATTGATAAGGTTGTGCCTTGTATTAAAATAGAAGTAACCGATATAAAAAATACAATATTAAATATCATATTAGCTTTGTCAATACCAGCTAATAGGGGGTAAGTAGCAAAAACAATAGGAACTGCTCCCCGTAATCCTACCCACGAAATATAAAATCGGCGTCTCATTTTCATTTTAAAAAACATAAGACTAATAAATACACCTAAAGGTCGTGCAATAAGGATAAGAAATACAGAAATAAGTAATCCGATACCCATATAAGGTATTATTTGAGATGGAAATACAAGTAAACCTAAAGTTAAAAAGAGTACAATTTGCATTAGCCACGCTAAACCATCAAACATTTTTAAAATGGTTTTTTTATGTATTAAATCTTGATTTCCAAGATATACAGCACAAATGTAGATGGCTAAAAAACCATTACCACCAAGAAAATCTGTAGCTGAAAAAGTAATAAACATTAAAGCAATTACTAAAACAGGATAGAGACCTTCAAAATCAAGTTTTATTTTATTGATAATATATTTGCTACCCACACCAAATGCGATTCCTAATATACCTCCTAAAATCATTTGTTGTAAAAACAATGGAATTATTGAAAGGAAACTTTGATCTTGATTAATTACTAAGGTTAAAAAGGCTAATGTTAAAACGTACGCCATAGGATCATTACTACCACTTTCTAGTTCTAACGTAGGTCTTAAATTGGTTTTTAAAGCCAAACTTTTAGATCGTAAAATGGAAAATACAGCAGCAGCATCTGTTGATGAAACAATGGAGCCTAACAGTAAACTTTCATAAATGGTAAAATCGGTTACAAACCATACAAATGTTCCTAAGGAAACAGCTGTTAACAAAACGCCTAAAGTAGATAGCGCAATCCCTTCTTTTAGAATTGGTTTAACGGATTTCCAATTGGTATCTAAACCACCCGAAAACAATATAAAATTAAGAGATACAATGCCAATAAACTGGGCTAGTTGCGGGTCGTCAAAACGAATACCGCCAATACCATCGGAGCCTGCTAACATACCAATTCCTAAGAAAAGTAATAACGTAGGGACACCAAATTTATAGGATGTTTTACCTGCAAGAATACTTACAAGTAATAATAACGACCCTACCAATAGGATGTTTTCGATGGTTAAATTCATAGGTTTTTGTTTAAGCCTTATCTATGCGAATATACTATTAGTACACTAAAAATTAATAATAAAATGCCGTAGTTTTTAGATATTTAGATTAATTATAGACTAAATGTTAATATTCTCATTAATGGAAGAATGATAAATAAGTATTGGTATGTAATAACTTGATATTTTTTGTGAACTTTGTAAAATGAATGAATTGAAGAAAAAAAAGCAACCTTGGCCTACCAAAAAAGCTATGGAGCAAGTTTATGCTATGCATTTGTGGGGTGGTAAAGACTCTGCTTTTTATTCTGGTTCTGGTTCACATGATTTGGAAGTTATAGAACCTTACCTTGCGGCTGTACAATTGTTTTTAAAGTCTTTTGAACCATCTTTAACCGTGTGTGATTTAGGATGTGGTGATTTTAATGTTGGAAAACAGTTATTACCTTATGCTAGTCAGTATTATGGAGTAGATATTGTGCAAGATTTAATAACCTATAATAAGAGAAATTTCATCAATCAGAATTTAGACTTTTACTGTTTGGATATAGCGAAAGATGATTGGCCTAGTGCAGATTGTTTAATTCTTAGGCAAGTACTTCAGCATCTTTCAAATGCAGAAATACAGAATGTGGTTAGTAAATTAACTAATTATAAGTATTTAATTTTAACGGAACATGTACCTGAGGAAGATTTTATACCAAATAAAGATATTATTTCAGGTCAAGGTATTCGTTTAAAACATAATAGTGGTGTAGATCTTTTAAAAGCTCCTTTTAATTTGGTTGTAAAAAGTGAAAAGCAACTTGTAAAGACTGAATTGCAATCAGGTAAAGGTGTTATTATAACAACGCTTTACACTATCATTTAACTCTTATTTAGAGTTTAAAAATGTTACAAGTTGAGATACTGCTTTTCCGCGATGTCCAATTTTATTTTTCTCGGCTAATGGTATTTCTGAAAACGTTTTTGTGTACCCTTCAGCTTTAAAAATAGGGTCGTAACCAAAACCTTCAGTTCCAGATTTAGATTCGGTAATGGCTCCTTTACAAATACCGGTAAAGGTTTCTAGTTTTCCGTTTAAATATAATGCAATAACGGTTTTAAATTGTGCTTGACGATTGCTAGCAGATTGCAGATTTTTAAGAAGTAGATTCATATTGTCTTCTGCATCTTTATTAGGTCCTGCATATCGTGCGGAATAAACACCAGGTTCGCCATTTAATGCAGCAACTTCTAAGCCTGTGTCGTCTGCAAAACAATCAAAACCATAATGTGTTTTAATATACTCTGCTTTTTGAATAGCATTCCCTTCAATGGTGTTTTGAGTTTCAGGAATATCTACATCACAACCTATGTCTTTCAAACTCAGTAAGGTAATATGTTCGGGTATTAAAAGTTGAACTTCCTTTAGTTTATTTAGGTTGTTTGTGGCGAAAACGAGTTGCATGATTTTGGTTATATATTGTATATTAGCTGAAAAGCAAATTTAAGGCATAGCTAAATAAATTAGGGTGTTTTCCTTAAATAAAATCATAACTATTATGAAGATTACAATTTCTAATATTGGGTTTCTAATGGTGTTTTTTTTTAGTATGTCTTGTTTTTCACAACACATAAAAAAAGAAAAAGATACTATTAATGGCGCTGAATTTAATGTTGTTCCTTATTTGAATTACAACAATAATTTAGAGTTTATGTTTGGAGCCATTCCAATGATTATGTATAAAGTTGATAAGGAAGATACAGTGTCACCTAAATCTCTTTCTGGTATGGCGGCTGTTTATACTACGAATAGTTCCTTTTTTCTTACCGGTTTTACTAGGTTGTATTTTGCTGAAGATACATGGCGTTTGCATGCATTTGCTTTTTATGGAAACTTAAATTCTCAATTATATATTGATGACCTAGAAGCTCCAGGGTTTTATGATTACTTAACCAATTCTACAATTTTAAGTATAGGAGTAGATCGCAAGATTATTGATAATCTTTACGGAGGGATTGCTTATACCTTTTCGGATGCACAATCTGTTGTTGAACAGGATATGGGGTCGTCGGATAATACCACAAACGGCATTCAGTTTAAACTTGCATCAGATACACGTGATAATGTGTACTATCCGAGATCTGGTTATCAGGCCAATTTAAAATGGAAAACTTTTCAGGAGTGGTTAGGTAATGATATATCGGCTAATAAAATAAGTTTAGCCTACAATCAATATGTTTCGGTTAGAGATGGTAAAGATGTTATTGCAGGACGTGTGTTTGGTGTTTTTGGATTAGGAGAAATTACTTTTGAACAGCAAGTGGTAATTGGAAGACAAGATATACGTGGATATTCGGAAGCTAAATATCGTGGAGATGGTAAAGTTGCCATTCAGGGAGAATATCGTTGGAATTTTAAGAATAAAATGGGAGTTGTAGGCTTTGCCGGTCTTGCTACTATTTATGGCTCGGATACCTCTAGTTTTAATGGTAAATTATATCCAGGTATTGGTGCAGGATATCGTTATAAAGCTTTTAAACGAAGTGATTTTAACATCGGACTAGACGGGGCTATTGGTAAGGATGACTGGGGTGTGTATTTCAGAATAGGTGAGGCTTTTTAATAAAATTCAGAATAACAATTTATGATTAGATTATTTGTTTGTATCATGTTTTTAATGTGTAGTTATACCTTAAAAGCACAGATTTTAAAAAATATAGATTCATCGCGCGTAATGATTGCGGTGGATAGTATGTTTATTGATCGGGATATAGATAATTATTCGTTACGTGTTTTTACAAATTATAAAGTAAAACGTTTTACCATAAAAGATGATAATTCTAAAACGCAGTTTGTACCTAATAATCAATTTGGTGTTGGTTTTGGGTTTGCCAGTCGGAAATTAGTGCTAGATATCGCTTTTAATTTAAAGACTAAAGAAGAAATCACCAAAAGGTTTGATATGCAAGGTACTACCATTTTAGGTAAGCACCATTTTGTGAATTTTTATGTGCAAACGTATAAAGGGTATAATGTTAAAAATGACTACGGGCTCCCTACTGAGTTTCGTTCGGATATAAAATCGGCAACAGTAGGTTTTAATTACCTCTTTACGCTTTCGGAAGTTGAGTTTTCTTATGCTATGTTAAAAGCTGGATTAGCTAAAAAGGATCAAAAAGTATACGTTTCAGGAGGGATAGGAACCTTTGCTGTATATGATTATTTTTCAAGTGGTTCAACGATATTGTCCGACGATGCCGCTATATTTTACAATGATAAAGCTGATATTAAACGTTATAATGCTCATGGTATAGGAGTTTTGGGAGGGCTACTTTCGGTATTTATGTTGCCTAAAAATTTTATAGCTTCTTTTAACCTAATACCTGGTATTGGGATTTTAAATAAAAAAGTAACACTTATTGACGATTCTTACCGTCCATCAAATCCATTACTATATAAACTGGATTATACGGCGGCTCTAGCGTACAACGCAGAGCGTTATTACATAAGTCTTATTTACAACGGAAGTGCCTACTCAACAAGTTTAGGTTTTGATAATAAGCAGTTGTTCAGCTTAAGTAAAGCTAAATTAGCTTTTGGTTATAAATTAGGTTCTAGAAGAAAGCTTCGCAAATAGTTAATCCTTTTATAAAGTGTGGTTAAAACCATTAAAAAAATAGTATTTTTATAGAAGTACTAAGCTTTTGTTTAAACTATGATTTTTATCATTTGTTGTAAGTAGCAAGAGCGGTACCTTTAATTAACTATTAACATTAAAACCGTAAATTATGACAATTAACTTTCAATATGTAAACCTAGATACAAGCGAATCATTATCCGATTATACAGAAGAAAAATTACAATCTTTAGCTAAAAAATACGATTGGGTTATTAATTGCGATGTTCAATTTAAAAAAGAAAATAGTACGAAAGAAGAAGGGTTTATTTGTAGCATGGAATTGAGTTTGCCGGGACCTAGAATTTATGCCATTTCAAATGAAAAAAACTTTGAAGCTTCTGTTAAAGAAACGATTAGTGATTTAGAAAAGCAATTAAAAAAGCGTAAGCATACTTTTTCTACTAAATAATTAAATATTTCTTACCTATGATGATACGGTTCATTTTTTAGTATTGTAAACGCACGATACAACTGCTCAACTATAAATAGCCGTATCATTTGGTGAGAAAAAGTCATTTTTGATAACGACAACTTCCCTTGTGCTTTATTATAAACAGCATCCGAAAATCCGTAGGGACCACCAATAACAAAGACTAATTTTTTAATACCAGAGTTCATGTGTTTCTGTAGGTAAACTGAAAAATCAACAGAATGCATTTGTTTGCCATTTTCATCCAATAAGATCAAAGAATCTGTAGGGTTAATTTTAGCTAAAATTAATTCGCCTTCTTTTTCTTTTTGCTGGGCTTCACTCAGGTTTTTTACTTTTTTTAAATCTGGAATGATTTCAAATTCAAATTTAATGTAATGCGATAAACGCTTTTGGTAATCTTCAATAAGCGTTTGCAATTGCTTATTATCGGTTTTGCCAATGGCTAGAAGTTTTATAGTCATGCGCAAATTTATAGATTTTCTATTTATTTTTTTAGCAGGGAGAGATACTTTAATTAAAAATGCTATATTTTCGTACTGTCTAAAAAATGATATTCATGATAACGCAAGATCAATTTAATAAAGAACTAGATTTAATTATAACCAATGCTATTCGTGAGGATGTAGGTGATGGCGATCACAGTTCGCTAGCGTGTATTCCTAAAGATGCGAAAGGAAAAGCAAAACTATTAGTAAAAGATTCAGGCATTATAGCGGGTGTAGAATTGGCTAAAAAAGTTTTCGCCTATGTAGATCCTAATTTACAAGTAGAGACCTTAATTGAGGATGGTAGTATGGTTACTCATGGAGATATTGTTTTTTATGTAGAAGGTGCTTCGCAATCTATATTAAAAGCTGAACGATTAGTGCTTAATGCCATGCAGCGCATGAGTGCTATTGCAACTAAAACAAAAGTGTTTGTAGATTTGTTAGAAGGTACAGGAACGCAGGTTCTGGATACCCGTAAAACAACACCAGGAATCCGTGCTTTAGAAAAATGGGCGGTTAAAATTGGAGGTGGCGAAAATCACCGCTTTGCTTTATATGATATGATTATGCTTAAAGATAATCATATAGATTTTGCTGGAGGTATAACTAAAGCTATTCAAAAGACACAAAGCTATTTAAAAGAGACTAATCGTGATTTGAAAATTATAGTTGAAGCTAGAAACTTAGATGAAATTAAAGAAATATTAGAGTCTGATGGTGTGTATAGGATTCTAATAGATAATTTTAATTACGAAGATACTAGAACTGCCGTGGCTTTAATAGGCGATAAGTGTTTAACAGAAAGCTCTGGAGGTATTAACGAAGAAACTATAAGAAAATATGCCGAATGTGGTGTGAACTATATTTCTTCTGGAGCCTTAACGCATTCCGTATATAATATGGATTTAAGCCTAAAAGCTCTTTAAGGAGATATATCGTTACAAGTTTAAATTAATTAATACGCTTTCATGTCGCAACCTGTTGAAGAAAAATTGGCTAAAATCCCTGTAATTAATTGGGTGGTCAAGTTTTTAAAAAAAGTCAGGTTACCTGGATTGGAAGGGTTATCTCTTTACGATTTAATGGAGTTGTATACAATTGGGATCGTTAAAGGTGCTTTAACAACACGAGCTAGTGCTATAGCATTTAACTTTTTTACAGCCATATTTCCATTTCTTTTATTTGTATTAATTATCATTCCTTACATACCAATTGACGATTTTAAAATTGAGTTTCAACGATTTTTAAACTCGTTTTTACCACCTAGTACTTCAGAGTTTTTCTTTGCCAATATTTTTGAAAATATTGATAGTACAGAGCGTGGAGGACTTTTGTCGTCAGTGTTTTTAGTGTCAATTGCATTAATGGCCAATGGAATTAGTGCTGTATTTGCAGGTTTTGAGAGTTCCTACCATGAGCAGCTCACGCGAAATGTTTTTAAGCAATATATGTATGCGCTTGGAGTGGCATTAATTTTAGCATTTCTTTCCATATTAACAGTTGCTTTTTTCGGGTATTTTCAGATTTATATCATGGGTAATTTAGAAACCTATGGCTACGTTAATAAGGAAAATACTATTTTACTAGTCAAAATAGTTAAATACTTGTTTTTTGTTATCATGATTTATATGGCAACGGCAACCTTGTATTATTTTGGTACACGTGAAGGTAGGGCGTCTAAGTTTTTCTCAGTAGGTGCTTTGTTTACTACGCTGCTAATTATTTTAACATCATTTTTGTTTGGTGTTTATATAACTAATTTTTCAAAGTATAATGAACTCTATGGTTCAATAGGGGCACTTTTAATATTGCTTTTTTATCTCTGGTTAAATAGTAATATTCTTTTAATGGGGTATGAGTTGAATGCTTCTTTAAATCAATTAAAAAAAGGGTTTTAATATGGATTTACATTTTATTGATGTTATTCTGCCTATTCCCATTGAGAATAGTTTCACATATAGTATTACAGCGGCCGAATCGGAGTTTATAAAAATAGGAATGCGTGTTTCTGTACCGTTCGGTAAAAGTAAAATTTATACAGGTATTGTACAGGCTGTACATCAAACAAAACCATTAAAATACGAGGCTAAAGAAATTCATCAAATACTAGATGATAGCCCTATTGTAACTCAAGTGCAGTTTCAACTTTGGACATGGATTTCTGAATATTATATGTGTGCTATGGGCGATGTTATGCGAGCCGCATTACCAGGGGCGTTTATTTTAGATAGCGAAACAATAATTTCTAAATCAAAAAATTTAGAGATTGAAACAGCTCATTTAAAAGATGATGAATATCTTGTTTATGAGGCTTTAGCGCATCAAACTTCATTAAAAATACAGGACATAAGTGCTATTGTTGATAGAAAGTCTGTTTTACCTCTTGTGAAGCGTTTATTAGAAAAAGAAGCTATCACGGTTCAAGAAGAGGTTTATGATAAATACAAGCCTAAATTAGTGCGTTATGTTAAGCTTTTAGATGTTTATCAATCGCAGGAAGCCTTGCAAGAATTATTAGAGGTACTGAGTCGTGCGCCAAAACAACGCGATGTTGTAATGACTTTATTCTCGTTAGCAGCCAAAACAAATAAACCTATAAAAGTAACCGATTTAACTGAGGCTAGTGGTGTATCTACGGCTATTATTAAATCCTTAATTGATAAATCTGTATTAGAAGAATATTTTATTCAAACAGATCGTGTGCAATTTGATGAGAATAAACCGATAGAAAGCATTAAGCATTTAAGTGAACCACAGCAAAAGGCAAGCGATGAAATTTTGGACGCTTTTCAAAATCATAATATTGTATTGTTGCACGGTGTAACCTCCTCAGGAAAAACAGAAATCTATGTTAAGTTAATTGAGTCAGCCTTACAGAAAGGTAAGCAGGTTTTATACTTGTTACCTGAAATTGCATTAACAACACAGTTAGTTTCTAGGCTACAAAATTATTTTGGAGAACAAGTTGCAGTATTTCATTCGAAATATTCAGCTAATGAGCGTGTAGAGGTTTGGAACAATGTTTTGAAGAATTCACCTAAAGCTAAAGTCGTTTTAGGGGCGCGTTCTTCTGTGTTATTGCCGTTTCAGGATTTGGGTTTGGTAATTGTAGATGAAGAGCATGAGCAGTCTTATAAGCAGTTTGATCCAGCTCCTCGGTATCATGCACGCGATACAGCAATTGTATTAGCTAATATTTTTAAAACAAAAACGCTTTTAGGTTCTGCAACACCAAGTTTAGAAAGCTTTTTTAATGCTCAGCAAAATAAGTATGGTTTGGTGTCATTAAATACCCGTTATAATAATGTCTTGATGCCTGATATAGAATTGGTAGATATTAAAGATAAACATAAACGTAAGCGGATGAAAGGGCATTTTAGCGACCGACTCATTGCTGAAATGACAGAAACTTTAGAAGCTGGCCATCAGATTATTTTATTTCAAAACCGTCGTGGGTATTCTCCTATTATAGAGTGTGAAACTTGTGGGCATTCACCCCAATGTCCTAGTTGCGATGTTAGTTTAACATACCATCAATATCGCGACCAATTGCGCTGTCACTACTGCGGGTATCATAGCGTTATGGTAAAAAAATGTGAAGCATGTGGGAGTGTAGAATTAGATAATAAAGGGTTTGGTACAGAGCAGGTAGAGCGCGAAGTGCAAGCTTTATTTCCTGAGAATAAAGTGGCGCGTATGGATTTAGATACAACCCGAGGAAAACATGGGTACGAGAAAATTATTAGCACTTTTGAAAATCAAGAGGTTGATATTTTAGTTGGTACTCAAATGTTAACTAAAGGATTAGATTTTAGGAACGTTAAATTAGTTGGAGTTATGAATGCTGATAACTTACTTAACTTTCCGGATTTCAGAGCGCATGAACGCAGTTTTCAATTATTACAGCAAGTTTCGGGAAGGGCAGGTCGTACCGATACACGCGGTAAAGTGCTGATTCAAACTTATAATCCGCATCATAATATTCTTCAGCAGGTATCAAGTAATAACTATTTAAAGATGTTTAAAGAACAAATGGATGATCGGTATAATTTTAAATACCCACCCATATATCGTTTGATAAAAATAACGTTTAAACATCGCGACTATAATAAGGTTGAGGTTGGGGCAGATTGGTTTGCTAAATCTCTACGTCAAATATTTAAAAATAATGTTCTCGGACCAGAATTCCCACCTGTTTCAAGAATCCGAAATCAGTATCATAAAAATATATTAGTAAAAATACCTAGCGCTCAATCGTTAAATAAAACCAAGGAGGCTATCCATAAAATACAAACGAGTTTTTCTAGTGTGAAGGATTTTAGGCCTATTCGAGTTATTATTAACGTTGACAATTACTAGAAAGCGAAGGATTGGAGTAGAAGTGGTGAAAAAAAGAAAAGCGCAAAAAAAAATCCTGATGTTTAAATCAGGATTAGAAGTTATATATTGTTGAGAGCATCAACAAGTTGTGTTTTTTTGTTTCTACTCAGGGGGATTTCGTAAGTGCCAACTTCAACATTTTTACTATTAAAGCGGTCTACTTTATCAAGGTTTACAATATAGGATTTGTGAATCCGTAAAAATTTACCTTCAGGTAATTCGTGTTCAAATGCTTTCATTGTTGAAAGAACAACTAAACTTGTGTCTTCTGTAACTAATTTCACATAGTCACCCAGAGCCTCAATCCATTTAATATCTTTGATATATACCTTACGTTTCTTAAGGTTACTTTTTACAAAAATATGTTCACCTTCAGTTTCGTTAAAATCTAATTTTAATTTATGCTGTTCAACAGCTTTGTCAACCGCAGTATTAAAACGTTCTCTAGTTATAGGTTTGTGTAAATAATCTGTAGCATCATAATTGAAAGCTTTAAAAGCATATTCAGTTTTTCCAGTTACAAATATAATTTGAGGTTTGTTATTTAAAACGTCAAGAAGCTCAAAACCATTTAAAACAGGCATTTCTATATCTAAAAAGATAAGATCAACCTTATGTGTATTAAGGCCATTTTTTGTTTCTAAAGCACTGTTGTATTCAGCTATTAAGTTAAGAGAAGGGTGGTTTTCAATTAACTTAACAATTGAGAGACGTTGTATCGCGGAGTCATCAACTACTACACAGTTTAATGTCATAACATTTTGTTTTAATTCGGTTAAGGTATCGACAATAGTACAAAAAATTCGGTTTAAAACCAAAAAACATCGATAAAACGTTTGTTTTGTGTTTTGTTATTATTAGGCGTAAATATAGTAAAAAATAAGAATTTTGTTTACTATTTATAGTAGGATATTTAAAAATAATGATTATTTTTGCACTCATTTTTAACTATAAATTTAGATTTTTATGAATCATTATGAAACTGTTTTCATCTTAAATCCCGTTTTATCTGAAGTTCAGATAAAGGAAACAGTACAGAAATACGAAGATTTTCTTGTTTCTCGTGGAGCGAAGATGGTAGCCAAAGAAGATTGGGGCTTAAAAAAATTAGCTTACCCTATTCAAAACAAAAAAAGTGGTTTTTATCACTTATTCGAATTCCAAGTTGATGGCGATGTTATCAATCCATTAGAAGTAGAATTTAGACGTGATGAGCGTTTTATGCGTTACTTAACTGTAGCTTTAGATAAGCATGCAGTAGCTTGGGCAGAGAGAAGAAGAGAGAAACTTAAACAAAAAGCGTAATTATGTCATCTATAGAGCAACAAGCAAAAGGAAAAAAAGACGGTGAAATTAGATATTTAACACCGTTAAATATAGACACTAATAAAGCGAAAAAATACTGTCGCTTTAAAAAATCTGGTATCAAGTATGTAGATTATAAAGATGCAGACTGGTTATTAGGATTTGTAAATGAACAAGGTAAAATTTTACCAAGACGTTTAACAGGGACTTCTTTAAAATACCAAAGAAAAGTTTCTGTTGCTGTTAAAAGAGCACGTCACTTAGCATTAATGCCATACGTGGCCGATTTATTAAAATAAAATACTCATAACAATGGAACTTATATTAAAACAAGACGTTGAAAATTTAGGATTTAAAGACGATATTGTAACAGTAAAGAACGGTTATGGGAGAAATTTTTTAATTCCTCATGGTCAAGCTGTTTTAGCAACTACTTCTGCAAAAAAAGTATTAGCTGAAAACTTAAAGCAACGTGCTTTTAAAGAAAAGAAAATTATTGATGATGCTACTAAAATTTCTGAAGCTATTAAAGCTCTAGAAATTAAAATCACAGCTAAAGCAACTGAAGGTGCATCTGCTGGTGATAAATTATTTGGTTCTATTACCAAAACTGATTTAGTAGAAGCTATCGAAAAAGAAGGACACACTATTGACAAGAAATTTATTAGTATTACTGGTGGTAATATTAAGCGTTTAGGTCAGTACAATGCTGTTATTCGTTTACACAGAGAAGTAACTGTAGAATTACCATTCGAGGTTATTGCACAAGCATAATTAGCTCCTCTGCATATTATAATAAAAACCGTTTAGAATGGCTCTAAACGGTTTTTTTAATTTAATAACTTTTAGTTTATCCTTATGAGAATTTTATTTGCTCTCGCTTTTTTAATCGTGTTTTCCTGTCAGAATAAGACAGAACAAGCTAGCATTGATAAAATTAACGAACATCAACCTTCTGTATTACTCAAAACTTTTGCTTACCAAAAAGATGCAAAGCCATGGATTAGTGCACATCGGGGCGGTGTTGGGATAGCCAATTATCCAGAAAACTGCTTAGAAACTATTAAGTATGTAAATGATAGTATAGCAGCAGTTTTTGAGATAGATGTTGCTAAAACAAAAGATGGTGTATTGGTACTTATGCATGATAATACTTTAGAGCGTACAACAACAGGACATGATAAACTTACTAAGTATACCTTTAAAGAATTACAGGCTTTTAATTTAGTTGATGATTATGGTAATGAAACCCATTTTAAAATTCCAAAATTTGAAACTGTATTAAATTGGTCTAAAGAAAATCAAGCCATATTAACTATAGATATCAAACCTAGCGTAGATGTATCAGAAGTTATTCAGGCTATACGTAAAACTCATGCAGAAGCTGTTTCTATTATTATTACATATAATATGGAACAAGCCCAGAAAGCATTTTCTTCAGCTCCAGATCTATTACTATCTGTTTCTGCAAGAAACCATGAAGAGTTAAACTGGTTATTAGAATCAGATATACCAACTCAAAATATGTTAGCTTTTACAGGAACCCGTTTATCTCCTGCTAGTTTATATGAGCAACTTCATGAAAATGGCATAAAAACAATGTTAGGTACATTGGGGAATTTAGATAAACAGGCCGCAGCAAAAAGCGATTCGCTATATGTAACATGGCGAAACTTAGGAATTGATTTGTTTGCTACCGATAGACCTTTTGAAGCTGCGAAAGCTTTAAAAATTGAAAAATAAATTTTAAAATTATATTATACACGCATGAAATACGCAAGATTAACAAAAGAACAATTTGAAGAATTACATCAAGAGTTTATAAATTTTCTAGCGACTCAAACCATTACAGCTACCGAATGGGAAGATATTAAAACCAATAAACCCGATGTAGCTGAACAGGAATTAGATGTCTTTAGTGATTTAGTTTGGGAAGGCGTTCTTAATAAAGTAACTTATATTGAGCATATATCTCCTCAACAAATGCATTTATTTCATTTAAAAGAAGACATCATGCAGCTAATAGCTGTTAAACTTAAAAATCCAATAGATTTAACTACTAAAGATGGTTTTAACTGGTTACGTGAAAACTTAATGGATGATGATGTTGAGTTTCTTCAAGCAAAAAAAGAATACTCAGAAGATAAAAATGCCGATAAATTTCAACTTATTCATCAAGGAGGTGTCATTACAAAAGGCGACTTATTTGAATACTTGAATAAGCTTATTAATTAGTTTTAAGAAGTTATAATTAACGTCTATTTTTGCTTAAAATTTTTAGTTTAAAACAACAATCGTTTCGTTAGTAATCGGAATGTATATAATACCAATTATCATCTAATTGCGAATATATTATGGCACAAAAACCAAGTATACCAAAAGGCACACGCGACTTTACCCCAGAGCAAGTTGCTAAAAGAAATTATATTTTTAAAACCATTCGTGAACAGTTTCAAACTTTTGGTTTTCAACCTATAGAAACGCCAAGTTTTGAAAATTCAGATACCCTTATGGGGAAATATGGAGAAGAAGGTGATCGTTTAATTTTTAAAATATTGAATTCTGGAAATTTTATTAACACATATAATGACTTCTTAATTCAAATAATTAATGATGCATTATCTAATATAGTTGAGCATCATAAAATTAATGACATTGAAGTATTAAGAGGTGATCATTTTAAATTAAATTTTATAAATGATTTTATAAAAGAAGTAAAAAATAAAAATATTTTTTCAAACGAAACTAATACTGTTGAAAATTTCGTTAATGATTTATATAAACTGGTTTATGATAATTTTATAAATGATGATGTTGATTTTAATTTTTTATTAGATAATTTCACTTCCAAAGAGAAGAAAGCTAACGCTGGATTAAGAGTTTTTGGAGATTTTTATTATTCTTTAGAAACTAAATATATAAAAAATTTCATCTCTGAAAAAGCATTAAGATACGATCTTACCGTTCCTTTTGCACGTTATGTTGTACAACACCAAAACGAAATTGAATTTCCTTTTAAACGCTATCAAATGCAACCCGTATGGCGTGCCGATAGACCACAAAAAGGTCGTTTTAGAGAGTTTTATCAATGTGATGCTGATGTAGTTGGTTCCAATTCTTTATGGCAAGAGGTTGAGTTTATACAGCTATATGACGCGGTATTTTCAGCTTTAAAATTAGAGGGCGTTACCATAAAAATAAACAATAGAAAAATACTTTCAGGTATTGCTGAAGTTATTGGTGCAAGCGATAAATTAATCGATTTTACAGTAGCTCTAGATAAGCTTGATAAAATTGGAGAGGAAAAAGTAAAAGAAGAAATGCTAGCCAAAGGAATTTCTCAAGAAGGTATTGATAAATTACAACCTTTGTTTACATTATCAGGTGACTTTAATTCTCAAATAGAACAACTTAAAACTATTTTAAGTACTTCTGATGAAGGGAAAAAAGGTATTGAAGAGTTGGCTTTTATTGATAAAGCTATTTCTACCTTGGAATTAGAAACAGCTAAACTTCGGTTAGATGTTACTTTAGCTCGTGGATTAAATTACTATACAGGAGCTATTTATGAAGTGTCTGCACCAGCAGGTGTAAAAATGGGCTCCATAGGTGGTGGTGGTCGTTACGACGATTTAACTGGTATTTTTGGTTTAAAAAATGTAAGTGGTGTAGGGATTAGTTTTGGATTGGATCGTATTTATTTGGTTCTTGAAGAGCTTAATTTATTTCCTACTACTGTAACAAAAAATATAGATGTACTGTTTATTAATTTTGGTGAAGCTGAATCTTTATTTAGTTTAAAAGCTATTAAGAAATTAAGACAACAAGGTATTAATGCTGAGTTGTATCCTGAAGCTTCTAAAATGAAAAAACAAATGAATCATGCTAATAAACGTCAAATTCCATTTGTAGTTTTAGTAGGGGAATCTGAAATGGCTTCGGAAACGTATACTTTAAAAGATATGAATTCTGGTGAGCAGTTTGCTTTATCGTTAACAGAACTGATAGAAAAACTAGCTTAAGCATCGTTTTTTATTTAAATACAAAAGCCCTGAAATGATTATTTTTAGGGCTTTTTTTTATGTGTAAGTTAGTGTTTATTTCACCAAAACTTTTTTGGTTATCAGGCTACCATCCAATGTTTCTATTTTTAAAATATAAGTACCAACACTCAAATTTGTTATCGGTATTTCATGATAATTAGTAGTTTCTAAATTGTCTATTCTAATTAATGTTTGCCCCAAAATTGTATACATTTCAGCAGCTTTTAAATTAAGCAAATTAGGATTATGAATAATGATGTTTCTTGTTGTGTTTTCAAAGTATATTTGAATGTTATCCGATTCAACAAATACATCAGTACTTAAAGCATTTTCATCTGTAAATGTTATTTCAAAACGATTAGGGTATTCATTAGCTGTTAAGTATATTTCATAACCGCCATCTGTTCGTAAGTCATGGTATATATCTAACTCCACATCATGTACAAAAATATCTAAGTCATCAGGGATGTTTTCTAAACTATCTATAATGATGGTATTTAACCCATCATCGCTTGTTTTTAAATATAATGGTAGTATGGTATTCTCGCTGAAAGTATCTACACCTTGAATGGAATAATTATCGGAATTAATTACCCAAGACATTTCATCCATTTGCTCTTCGTTTAGTAAGCCGTCAAAACCCCAATCATATTCAATTGATGCCCTTTGGTCAGCGGTAACTAGTATTTGTCTATGAATGGTATTTACTGAATTAAATCCTAATCGAATTTTCATTCGTAAATCTACAGTGTTCGCTTGATAAGCTTCGTCTCTAATAAATACAGATGCGGAACCATTTTCTACTTGAAATTTACGTTGACCATTATTGAAAATTATATTTCCTGTAGTTTCACTAGCTATAAAGAACCCTTGTCCAACTGGGATATAGCGTCCAGGAAGTTTTGTAGGAGCTCCTCCGGTGCCAACATCAGGATCGTTAGAACCTAAAGAGGCTGCTGGTGCACCACCTGAAAAATTATAAGTAGCATAACCACCTTGATATTCAGATAAAACGTGAGAGCTTCCTCCCCAATGTTCCCAAAAATATAATGTACCGCTTATGGTTGGGTCGGTTACCGTACCAAAAACAATAGGGCCGTGGTCTGTTATAAATTGGTTTGCATCTATAGCGGATGGGTAAGGGTTACCTATCAAGTATTCATTACCGGCATTTATAGGCAATGAAACATCTCCATTATTTGGTTTCCCTTGAAATACATAGTTTTGTTCCAAATTAACACTACCTCTCGTGTCGGTTACGCCTTTCATGGTAAAACCTTCACCTGCTAATAAAGTCCCTGTATTTCGTATGTGTTGCCAAGAAGCATAATCATCAGTTAAACGATTATTGAATTTCCATATCCAATAATGAGCAATTTCAATATTACTACCACTATTAGAACCATCATATCCGCCTACAAAGGTGATGTTTCTAGGGGTAGAAGAGGATGTTCCGTCTTTCAATATGTTATTATTTAAGGTGTAACTATAGTTATTAATTGTACTGCCACTAGTGAAACCTACCGGAGCACTCCAGTAGTTATAGGTGTATAAATCACGTGTTCCTTGTTGATCTTTTTCAAGTAAAGCGGTACTACCAACATTTAAATCGCTATCTAAGGTTTGTACTAATTGCGATTCACCTTCTAAATCTAATTTACCATTTAAATTAAAATAGTGGGTGATTGTTAAACCATTTCCTGTGTCGGCTGTATTATCACCCTCAACAGTTAATGTATTTGTTTCTAAGAATAACGCAAGAAGATTTCTGTTTCCATTATTTGCGGATGCTAAAGAACCATTGTCCATACTTATATTATGATTGGTTTCTACAATATTCCAATTCACAGTTTGAGTATTGTCAACCAAAGCGTTGGCTCCAGGAATTGTTTGTTGGTGCCCATTAAACCAAGTAGAATTTAAACTCCAAGCGGTATTTGAGTTAGAAATATAGGGTAGTGGTGCTGTTTGCTTGTCTACAGTTCTTAAAGTTCTTAAAGCACCCTGATTGTTATTCCCAGATTCATCTTTAGTGTTGGTGTAGGTATAAGTTGACATCGGATAATATCCCGCTAAACTAGACCATGGAATTGTTGCTATATCGTTTTTTGTAGGGGAGACTCCTTTGCTAATAAAATAAGACCCACCAACAAAACCTGAGTTATTTTGAATTTCTTGATTCATGATATAGCGTAATTGATCGACTGTTAAAGCTGTATTCCATACACGAACCTCATCAATATTACCATTAAAAAAAGCTTGTGGAGCTAATTTGGAGGCAGCGCCTATAAAAAAGGAATGACTGGTGTTATTTGGTGCCGTTTTAGCCTCTTGTTTATCTAACACACCGTCAATATACAAGTTAGTAGTACCTCCTTGATAGATTACGGCAATTTGATGCCATACATTTTCAGGAATAATGGTATTTGAAACAGTTGTTTGTATGGTTCCTGAAAGCGTTTTCCATAAAGCTTCAAGCTGACCAGAACTATTTATTTTTATATCGTAACCTTCGCTAAACGATGCATCACGTTTAGATGCTATTGATTTGTTAAGTGAGTTTGTGTCTCGTTTTATCCAGGCAGAAATAGTAAAAGCAGTCGGGTTTACATCTAGCGCATCTTCCATATCTACATAATTCGAGCTACCATTAAAATATACCGATCTCTTGTAGGTGCGTTCTGGAGCCCAACCAAAAGTGATGTATTTTGTGCCATTAAAATCGTATTTTGTTTTCAATATAGTTTCACCTAACTCATTGGTATCTTCAGTCATAACTCTATAATCGGCAGTCGGGTCAAAATTAGGCGTATCGGAAATAAACATAAGGTAACGGCCATTTGGAGGTGTAGCTGTTCTTACAGCACTCTTAAGAATCGCAACTTCTACTTCTGGTATGTCTTTAAAAGGATCAACGTGTTCAACAACTTTCCATGTTCTAGCAATTCCATTAAACTGTACGTGTGTCCCACCAGCAATCGGAGAACTTAAATTTGTACTCATATCAACATCAACCACTAAAGCTGGTTCATCTAAATCCACACCATTATTCCCCCAAACTAAAAATTCTTTATCTTCAAATTCAGTATTTGTGTTTAGGTTATTGGTATCAGCAAGATTACCTATGCCCATTGTTAAAACGCCTTGTGACCGTGAGCCACCATCGAGAGCATTGTTAACACTTCGAGATTGTTTTTGAAGTAAATTGGAAGCATCATCACGGCCAATACCAGCAATATCATAATTAAAAACATCTTCAGCAGGTGTTCCTGTGTTTGCATCCCATATGATATTACCATCGCTATCAACATAATCCTGAGAGACACCATTTGTGCCTAAAGTGATACCGTATTTAATGGCTAGATACGATTGTATACGGTTGCGTTCTTGAGTTAGATTGACATCGTCTTTTCTTGATGAGTAGGTGATTATTTCACATATTCTTGCATTTAAAGTTGCTTCCCACCCTTCACTTCGGCCAATCCAATATCTAGAGTCGTTAACATTAACGAATGCAGCCAAATCGTTTTGACCATATTCTATATTGTTAGCATTATAAAACAACTCTTGACGTGAGGCACTACTATTATTTCTGGCGTTAATAATACCTACATTATCATATGTTGTATTTTGATCATAAACGGCATACCCATTATTTTCTATAGTAGAATCGTAGGTGCTAATAGCAAAGCAGATACTTTCACTATCCACACGATCTGTATAGTTTCCCATACCAATACCGGTAGCATCTGTTGCGTTTGTTGTTATATCTGCATCTCCGCAGAATGTATCCATAAAACCAAAAGAATCATTAATAGGTGTATCGTCTGGGATTAATACAATAAAAATATCTTGAGTATATAGTCCTGAATTTCCTTCCAAAAATTGAGTGTTTGTATTATCAAAAGAGTAATCATCATCTAGACTATAAGTAGCATATGTATTATCAAATGCCACAACCGGATTGAAGTTTACATTTTGAGTAGGAGTGTCGTAGTATGTTGGCTCTTGTCCAGGAGTATTAACAGTGGCGTTGGAACCACGACCTTGATCGGCCCATAACGAAACGGATTGCCCATTAGTATAGCCCAAGCCATTAGTACCTTTTAGCCATAAAGCCAAATCGTTAGTAACACCGCCAGGACCTTCAGTAATATCTATAACACCAGTTCCTTGAACCCTAAAAGTGTATGGGTTTTCATTACTATCATCATTATTTATGGATAAGTTAGCTGTAACTATTCCAGAAACTGTAGGAGAAAATCGAACAACAAATTCAAGACTGCCCCCAGGAGCTATACTGTTGCTACTTGGTTGTGTAACAACACTAAAAGCCGCATTTCCGGATATATCAACCAAAGGAGAACCCCCTGTTAAATTTAATGTACTCGTTCCATCATTATGAATTGTAAATGTATGGTCTAGGTTAGAACCTCCATTTATTGAGCCAAAATCGGTGTCATCTATTGTGTTTGGCGTTGTATCATTAGATGTAATGCTAACACCAGAACCTGTGACATTAATTTCAGGTTGTGGTGTTCCGCTTGTTATATTAATAGTATAATCTTCTACTTCACCAAAACTAAAAGATTCACAAGGATCTGTAGGTGTACTATAAAACTTCATACTTATACGCATTCTTGTACTACCAAGGGAAGCTGTATTAGGAATAGTAAAAGTAGCAGAAACAGGACTATCGTTTGTAGGTGCTATTGTAGCAACCTGTTCCCCAAAATCATTAAAATCTAAATCTTGGTTATAGTCAATCCAAACGGAATATCCTTCACTAAAACTTCCTCCAGTCCAAGTTGGAGTAATAGTAATAGTTTCTGTGCTATTTTGGTTTAATGTTGTTGATATTGCTGTAAAGTCAGAATATCCTGTACTAGTTGTACCTACTCCAGAAGAATTATTTATAGTATTTAGTTGAACGTTTCCTATATATTCATCACTTGTATCATAACCATTTGAAGAGCAATACGCAGGAGTAGTGCTTGATGTTAAACCTGATAAATCTACAATTTGTATTTCATGTGCCATCGTGTTTCCGCTTCTGTGTGACCAGTGTGCTGCTTCTGTTGTAGAGTTTAGATAGTAATTACGCCAACCTCTAGCATAAGCAGTACCAGTACCACTTGAGGTAGAAGAACCAACAATAAGAGCTTGATTTATATCTGTTAAACCAGCAGATGTTATGTTTATAGTAGATTCTCCTGCTGCGCTAGAATAATTTTGGTATCTAGTTACATTTAAATTGCTATTAGTTAGTATGTGAACAAATTGTCTGTTAGTTCCTGCAGAATCATGATGTCCATTAAAGGTCCAATCTACAGTTCTATCATTGTTTCCAGGATCCATTTTTGGCCAGTTATCTGCTATGGCATCATTAGTTCCGCTAGCATTTGTATCTCCTATGTGTTGACTAAAAATGATAGCATTACTCCATGCACTTACATTGGTATTAGTACCTGTTCCGTCAGAATTATTTTTTAAATTTATTGTTCCCGTATCAGTAGAAACACTTCCAGAATCTCCATGTAATACTGTCCAATTACTTCCTGTGAATTCTACAAGAGTAATATAAACAGTTACGTTATTAGCATTAGAACCTTTTAAAACTCTTAAAGTATTGTTGTTTTCTAAATAAGCAATAGCAGTACCAGAATCTGCATCTTCACTATTTGTATTATTCATAATTCCTGTAATAAAAGGAATACATTTTTTAGCATTGGTTATACCAGTAATTGCTTGTGTAGTGTTATTCGAAGTTCCATTAAGGTTTATAGCGTAACGTCCTCTTACTATCATTTCATTATCTCCAGCGCTAGGGCCAATATACTCCCAAATTGAAGTATTAAAACGCATGTTTGTGTTTACAGAACCAGACTGTCTGTAATAAGTTAAAGTATTAGTTCCTGTTAAAACTCTAGCTCCTGCTAGGTCGTCTCCACTAAGATTTGTAGAAGAGCCATTTCTACCTGCACTTGTTTTTCTATTGTTGTTTGGAAGCGCTATTGCGTTATTAGTGGAAGATACTGGAGTAAAAGAAGTGTTAGAACCACCAGTTTTTGCTATGTTATCTTGTATGTGTTGCACATTAAAATCCTGAGCATATGCAAAACTCGAAATCAAAAGAATGGCTATACAAAATGCATATCCTTTAGTAGGGTAGGTTAGGTATTTCATTATTGGAAATTTTAGGACTTGGGGGTAATTGTTTTAATATTAACAACTTAATGTTTTTAAATATAAATCATTAATCTATGAAATGCAAATAAAGTCGACGAAATGCATTTTATGAAAGTTGAATTAATTTTTAGTTTACGGGTAAATCTCTTTGGTCTACCCGTAAACTAGTTTAATATTTTAGTAGTTTTTTAATTAAAGTTTCACCTGTTTTTTGATTGGAAACTTTAATGAAATAAGTGCCTTGTTGTAGGTTGTTTAATTCAGTTAATCTTATTTTTTCTGATGTTTCCGAAATGATTTTCTCAAAAAGAACTCTTCCATTAATATCAAATAATTTTATATCGTATTTGGCTTCTTTTAGCGCTTTTGGAAAACTAATTTCTATATAATTATTAAATGGGTTGGGCTGTATACTTAAATTATCTGTATTAAAGGTTTCTGCACCGAGCGTATATTCCGAAACCGTTACGACAGCTGTGCATTGTGATGAATTCCCACTAAAATCCGTTACTGTTAAAGTTACGTTATTCAAGCCAATGTTACCCGTGTTGAATGTTTCAGGACTTACTGTAATTGAAGCTATGCCGCAATCATCTGATGAGCCCATATCTATTTGGTTAGCCGTAATTGTAGCACTTCCATAGATGTCTAGTTCAACAGAAATATTTTGTGAACTACATACAGGGTCTTGTGTATCTCCATCATTAGTAATATCCCATGAGCAGGTTGTGGCATTAAAAGTTGTGGTTTGCCAACAAGTTATTGTTGGAGCATCAGGTTGAGTTCCTTGGTTTTCCCATATACAGTTTTCTGTATTATAAACGTAATTATCCCAACAATTAATAGCTACTGGTGCTTCGGGGCTATTAACGGTCACAATAGCTGTACAAGTATCTGTTTGAGCATCGGCATCTGTAACCGTTAAGGTTACATTTATTGGAGAGCCAACATTACTACAGTTGAAAGAATCGATATCAATATCATAAGATATTATTTGATCATCATCGGTAGAACCATTATCAATGTCTGCTGCTGATATAGTTGCGTTTCCAGTGTGGTCTAACTGAACAGTTAGATTCTGACAAATAGCCGTAGGTGGAGCTGAGAAGGTTATTTCATTTGCAGTTAAACTAAGTTGATCTACTGCTATATCACTCAAATAATTTTGTCCTGTTGTACCTGAGAGACGTAATTTAAAAATTTGATTATCGTAACTGCTTAAATTTATTGTTTGCTCTAACCATGGAGCGCTTTCGTAATTTTGTTGTTCTCCGTCAAGTATAGGTGTATCTATAACGGTATTACCTGCGGCATCTAATTGATTCCATGTGGTTCCATTGTCGAGACTGATTTCTACAGAAAGACTGCCCATATGTGCTCCAAACATATGGTAGTAAAAAGAAAAATTAGCATCTTCATACCCTGTTAAATCAAAACAAGGACTTATAAGGGTTACAGTTACATTTTGACCAATATTGGATGTACTATTGGAGTTAGAAGCCTCGGTGTAAATATAATTACCGTTTCCAGTAAAATCGTCATTTGGTCCCGTTGCGCTAGAAGGTGTTGATCCAGAATTTAATGTCCAATCTTCATAATTATTTCCCGGAATATCATTTTCCCCTTGTGTCCAAAGTCCCAATCCTGAATCAAAAGTTTCTACATATGGGAACGTAGATACCGAGCTTCCAGTACAAGGAGCAAGTGTTGCGGTAGTAAATTGTTCAGCTATACTATAGGCCGAACTATTAGGCCGACAATACGATTTAACTTCAAATTCATAAGTTGTATTTGGAGATAAACCTGTAATAGTATAGGGATTACTAACGTTTGATATTTCTGTCCATGTAGAGGTTGCTAGTTCTCGGTATCTTAAATCATAATTATCAACCGTTGTAACTGTCCATGCAGCATCGGTAGTAAAGCTAGTTGTATTTGTTGTGTTTAAATTATCAGGTACTGTTAGTGTAAGTGGTGTAAGTTGAATATCTCCTAGAGTTACCGTTTGGTAGTTAGCTATAGTTTGATTACTAAGCGTAATGGGTTGATAGCAGTCTGCTTCAATTAAAATATCATAAGTTCCAGCGTAAACGGGTCTGTAAAAATCGCCATGAGGCAAAGTGCTTATGGTGTGTGAATTTACAGCATCGTGGCCAATTAACTTAACAGTAGCTTCAAGAGGTTCTCCTATAATGGCATCTTTAATTTTTCCTTGAAAACCATAAATACCTTGTATTAAATATTCAATAAAAGCTTCACGATTATAGTTCCAATGATTAACCAATTGGTTTGCAGGAATTAATTTGGTGTTGGATAATTCTATAGTAATCTCTTTACATTGGTGTGTGTAATTCATATAATCTTGTCGCCCTCCAAAAACACGATACCAATCGGCGCCGTGTGTTATCCCATCATCTAGATCGTCCATATAACCATTTGGACCATTTGCTTGGGAGTTGTCAGCAAATTCACGAGAAACTTGTATAAACCAATCATCATCGGCGTGTCTGTTATACGTATTATCCCAAGGGTAATTTACAACTTCAATACCTCCATGAAAGTTTGCTGCTAATACAAAATGTTGTGTTTCCAACTCATAAGCACTATGTCCATTAGAGTGGGGGCCGTTAACATTATCTGGGTAGTTCCTGTTTAAATCTAACCCATTGGCATTGGCACGTCTTGCATTGGCTACTGATGTATTTGATGCATTGTTGTAATAGGTACCATCTGGATTTGCCATAGGGTTAATCCAAACTTCAGAATTATCAATTAAATTTTTTATTCGTGTATGATCTGAGTGTCCGTTATCTTTATATGCTGTAATAAAGTAATTAATTAAATTAAGCATTAGTGGGTAACCTGTAATCTCATCACCATGAATAGAAGAAGTATACATAACTTTAGGTTCTGCTTCTTCTGTACCAATATTATCAGATAATTTTATAAATAACAGACGCTTATTACCTCCTGTACTTCCTTCAGTTGTGCCACCAATATCTACTAATTCACAAATATCTGGGTGGTTATTTACAAACTCTTGCATTTGTGAAGCATAATCGGCATAGGTAGGGTAAGCGGTTAAAGGAAAAGTAAGCGGATAGGCATCTCTATTTTGGTTATATGGCAATTCGTTAGACATTACTATACCACTAAATTCATTGTCAGTTGGATTAATTTGATAGTTTCTATTCGTTCTTTCAAACTCTCTAAATTGCGTGGTATTTGCCCAAGCATATACGGTGCGTGTATCTGGATTGTAGTTTAATATAGAAACTTTAGAGGTAAGTGCATCTAGTTCTGTAGTGTTATTTATTTGAAAACTAAATGTTACTTCGCCTTTATCATTTAAATAACGATTGGCTAAGCCTTGCGCATCTGTTTGAGCGTGTAACAAACTAAAACCTAAAAAGCATAAAATGAGCGTGCTTTTTTTAATTAAGCTTAAGTAGGATTGTTTCATAATGTTTTGATTTGGTTGGTTATAGTGATGCTAATATAGAATTTATTTCAACTAAAATATCCGTGAAATGCAAAAAAGCTCGACGAAATACACGTTTGCTTTTAATGAATTATGTGAAATCCCTTATATATATTGGGGAGGCAAACATTTTATGAAGAATAAAAAAATATAAAAAAAGAATATTTTAATAGGTTGAAAGTGATGGAATTAAGGGGGGGTAAAAAAAAACCTAGTAAGTAGCACTTACTAGGTTGATAATCTAACTAAAATAATTTAATCCTTTAGAAGATGATTTTCTTACTTGTTAAACCTTCTGTTGTATAAATTCTTAAGATCCCGTATCGTTCTTTAGAAGATGGGATAGGCATACTAAAATCTCTTTTATTAATATTTCCTATGTATTCAATACGTTTACCTAGAATGTTATAAATTTCTATGTGTGTAATAGTCTGGTTGGATTTACAAAGTAATGTTTTACTATTACGTAGATAGCTAATAGAAGTTTCGTTTAAGGATGTTTCATCAACGGAAAGTGATTCATCAGCAGTACCAATACCTTGTATTGTTAATGGACTGGAAAAGGTTATAAAAAATCGCTCTAGATAATCACCTTCGTTCATGGTTAGTTCGAAATCAGTTTCGTTTAAAAGTGTATGGGTGTTATTTTCAGCATCATAGAGATAAACATCAATAGGGGAGTCGAAATATTGTAAGTTGTTCAATTCAATTTTAACATCTCCGGAGTTTGATAAAAACATTCCTAATGGATATACTTTTGAAGAATCGAAAGCACCAACACCTTGAATAATGTATCGCTGATCGTTAATCATCCAATTTAAATCATCTGGTAAATTTTGTGCATTAATGGCATCATAACCATAGTCAACGCCATCTGAAGCAGCATTGTCGGGAGTGAAGCCTAATAGAATTTGACGTACATAGCCTTGAGGTGTTGTAAAATCGATACGTACTAATTGTGGTTGATTAAATGCTAATGCTTGATCATTGTTAGTAGCCGAAATAGGGTTTACTAAAAATAGGCATACAAACAGTAGACTAATAGATAGGTAGGTTAAGTTCTTCATTTTAATTTGGGGTTAAAAAAGAATGTTAGTAAGATTTGGGATTTAAATATAAAATAGTTTTTGGTGTTAATCTGTAAAATGCATTAAAAATCGATGAAATACATAAAATTGAAGGTTTTTTCTTATAAAGTGCTGTAATTTTATCTTTATGCATGAAGCTTTAGTTGTAATAAAATATTGTTTTTAAGTTGAATATAGTTACGTATTATTCATATTGTATGGCATTTTTTTTAATTGTGATATAAAAAAAGCGAGCTCTTTATATCTAAAAGAACTCGCTTATCATAGTAATAAGTTGCTAAAATTTTAGTGTTGTTTTACCACTATTTTCTTAGTAATTGTATGATTATCTAAAGTTTGGACTTTTATAATGTAATTACCTTCTGAGATTAAACGTACCGGAATACGACATTCTTGTGAAAGAGGAGCATTTGTGCTATTCCAAGATTTTACAGTTTGTCCTAGCATATTAACCAAGTATACTTGCTTGATATGCATACTATTTGGTAAGTTAATATATATCTGATTGGTATCATTGAGATAGTTTACAATAACATCAGGATATGTTTCGGTTGTAACATCTAAAGTGTTATCTGGTTGGAATACAATATAAAAGCGATTAGCATGTGTACCTGCATCTAACGTTATTTGGTAAGGTGACACATTAATACGTGTGTAGGTTCCTATTAACGAGTCGTAGACATATACATCTGGATCCGTATCAAAATTTTCTAAATCGGTAACCGCTATTTCTGCTTGTCCTGTTACTCCCATATCAATGGTTACAGGGTACGTGTTTTCCTCATCGAATGCACCTACGCCTTGAATAACATATTTATCATCTTCAATGATGAAGGACATATCGCTTGCTAAATATTCCGAATTTAAACCATCATAACCATAGTCAATGCCCTCTGTAGCAGCATTGTTAGGAGTGAAGGCTAGAAGTAAATGTCTCTCATCTCCCTCAGGACCTTTATACGCCAAACGAACGCGCTGAATACTATTTTGGGTACTTTCATCTCGGAAAGCATTATAGTTTGTAATATTATTTTCATCCGATCTAAAAAATATAGATTCGCCTAATGATTCTTTTTTAAAGATACGTTGGTTATTATTAAACTGTAAAGTTCCACCATCACTATCGGCTTTAACAAAGAAACCTTGAGCTACCGGAATATAACGACGTGGTAGTTTTAAGGCATCACCAGAGCCACCAATTTCTGATGGGATAGTTGCAGCTGGCAACCCTCCAGATAAATTATAATACGAATATCGTCCCAAATAGTCAGCCAATACATGCGATGTACTACTTGGAGCTTGTTCCCAAAATGTAAGTGTACCATCTAATGTAGCTGACTGGTTATCCATAATAAAAGTATTCGCATCTATTGCTGATGGATATGGGTTTCCAATTAAGGTTTCCATATCGCTACTGATACCTATGGTAATCAGACCGTTATTTGGTTGTCCAGAAAAAGTATAATTTTGATCTGGTGTACCTAAGCCACTACCTTTCATGGTGAAACCTAATCCAATATCTATATTTGAGGTTTCATTAAATCGGTTCCATTGACTTATAGAGCCATCGGCATCGTTATATGTATATAGCCAACGATTACTTAATGTTACTGGGTTAGATGTTCCTGGAGCATCGTAGCTCGTTGTCCAGTTTACAGGGTTAGAACCATCATAAAGTATAGAGCCTAAAGCAAAAACTCGAGTAGGACCGACATTAGTTACTGGGCTTCCCCAGTAGTTGTAATTAAATTCATTACTAGTACCTTGTTGGTCACGTTCTAATTTACCAGTTCCAGTGTAATCTACAATACTGTTTTCTGGTTGTATGAGTTGCGACTCGCCTTCTAGGTCTAGTATGCCATCAATTTTAAGGTAACGTGTAACATTTAGTAATTGATCATTGTCAATTGTATACTTGTTGTTGTCTACAACTAATCCAAGAAGGGCAGTTGCTCTATTACCAGATGTAATATTGTGTTGTGTTCTAACAATATTCCAATTCATACCGTTGGTATTAGGTGTAACTTGATCGCTACCGTATAGCCAGGTATTATTAGTATTCCAAACCCCATTATTAACACTTATGTATGGTAAAGGAGCTGTTTCAGGCTGATTTGTTGAAATATTACGTAGAAGACCATCAGTTCCTTTTATAGCTATTAAGTTACCACCAGTAATATCAGAACTCTGATTCATTTGGTAGTACCCAACCAAATTACTCCAAGACAGACCATTAACTTCCAGTGGTATAACAGTGCCATGAATAGTGCTACCATTCATCTCAATTTCTTGGTTCATCATAAATCTAATTTGATTTTCATTTAGGCCGATGTTCCAAAAACGTACTTCGTCTAGTGCACCATTAAAGTATTTGGTTGGTTCTCCAGAACTATTACCAGAAGCTCCAATTAAGCTACTGAAACTATTTGCACTTGGTGTACTTCCTGTAGCAGAACCTGCATTAATGCCATCTATATATATAGTGTAGGTTCCAGAAATATAAGTTAATGCTACATGATGCCATCTAGTATTAGTTATACCAATACTTGAAACAATAGGACTGTTGTTATTTGATGTAAAATTAACAGTACCATTATTTAATGTTAATTCATATCCGGATGTAGGGTTTGTTACATCACGTTTAGATAATAGCGTTTCAATTGAGTTTGATGTTGATTGACGTTTAACCCAGAGTTCCAAACTAAAATCACTGGAAAAATCATAACTGTCAGATAAATCTACATAATCATTAACACCATCAAAATCTATAAAATCGCCACAGCTAGCAAATGTAATATTAATTGTATCGCTAGTGTTTGGACATGGCGATGTATTTGTAACTTGCCACTCTAAAGTATAGGTTTCGTCTAATTCGCCAGTGAATGTTGCATTCGGATTATTTATATCACTAAAAGTGTAAGTTGCTGCCGATTGTCCAGAAGTTACAGTCCATTGACCTGTTGGGTTTGTAGCATTTAAGGTTACACTTGTTGCACCACAGTTTGATGTAGAATAGTCTACATCTGAGCCCGCATCTGCCACCACGTATGGATTAACTATAACGGTTAATGTACTACTAGTTTCCGAACAAACCGAACCTCCATTTGTAGAGGTTATTATTACCTGATAATACATTGTTTGCGTTAGTATTGGAGGTGTATATGTAGCTTGGTTGGCGCCAATGTTGCTCCATGGGCCAGAAACGCTGTTACTCTGTTGCCATTGATATGATAAAATTCCAAAACCGCTGGCGGAAACAGAAAGCGTGCTTGGTCTAACATTACTACAAACCGTCTGGTTTGAATTTAAACTATTGATATCTATGTTGTTAACAAAAATAGTTATCACGTTAGAGTAAGTTATACAAGAAGAACTTCCATTTGTTATAGTAGCCACACGTCTGTAAAATGTGGTGGTTGTTAAAGCGGCGCTAAAAGGATAATCCGAAGTTGTTACTCCAGTAGAACTCCATGGCCCGGAAGCAGTTGGAGCGCTTTCCCACAAATAAGATATGCTACTTCCAGAAGCTGATGCCGTTGCTGATGCCGTATTTGTTAGTGTGGCAGGTATTGTGCCCGAACAAACTGTTTGGTTGGAACCAATAGTTCCAGCAGTTGTAGCATTAGGTGTAATTGTAATAACATTACTAGCGCCTGTACAAGTAACCCCATTATAAGTATAAACAACTGTTCGTCTGTAATGAGTTACGCTTGTAATACTTGAGGTAGGAGTATAGTTTTGTGAGGTAGCACCACTAATAGGGGAGAAATTTACATTATCGGTGCTTATTTCCCATTGGTAAGAAACTGATCCAGATGGTTGTAAGCTAGATGCATTACCCGTTAAAACTGTTGGCATATCTCCAGAACACACCACTTGGTCTGTACTTATTGTACCGCCATTAACTGTCGGTAAGACTGTTACAGTTACATCAAACGGTGTTCCAGGACAACTTGGTGTAGTTGTTGCCAATGGTGTAATGGTGTAAATAACATCTATTGGGCTATTGGAGCTATTTGTTAATGTACCTGGAATATCGAAAGTGTTAATTCCTGTAGTTCCTCCACTTGTAGTTATGGTTCCAGAGTTTCCTACAGAAGATGTAATACCCGTAATGGTAGGTATTGACCAATTAAACTGCATGTCGTTATCTGTAATATTACCATCAACAGTAATCCCAGGACTTGAGCCACTACAAATTGTTGGATTTACAATTGTTGTAGTTGCATTAGGTGTTGGGTGGATGGTGACATTAATAACCTCTGAATCTGCACTACAAGGGGTCTGATTACCTACATTATAATAGGGGGTTACATTTATTTGAGTTGTTACAGTGGAGTTACCAGGATTATGTAATGTAAAAGGAACATTATTTAATGTTGAACTCCTATATGGGATGGGTATGAACCCAAATAACCAGTAGACTCTATTAACAGGAGTTACATTCATAACATCATGATCAGTGGAAACGTAAGTAGCATCATAAGAAAAACTAAATGTTATAGTAGAGAGTCTTGTATGATTTATTTTAAATGTTGGTCGAATTTCGTCACCATCACAATACCCGGTATTTGGAGCATTTGAAATTGATAAACCGGCATTGATATAATCAGAAAGCCCTCCTATATCTCCATTGTAATTAATAATAACTTCGTTTGAAGTCGATGTATTACTCGTACATGCTTGATCTGATATTATAAGTTGATATCTATTGGCCACATTAGGTGGCGTATACACAGGGTTATTAGCATTAGGTATATCTATCCAAGTATTATTATCGTTATCATATTCTTGCCATTGATAATTAAAGCTACCAGAACCTCCTGTTGGTGCAACGGATATTTGTATATCTGCCGGATTTCGACCATTACAAACGTCTTGAGAATCACCAATTACAAAAGTGTCGCTTAAAGGAGCATAAACTGTAACGTCCACATAAGTAACAACGCTACTACAACCATTTGTATTTGCAGTTATTTCAAATGTTGTTGTTTGCGTAGTAGTTGTTGTATTGGTTAGGTTAACGCTAATAGGTCCTGAAATGTTGGTTTGACTTGTTGTGCCTGTTACATTAGTTGTATTTGTTCTTGTCCAACTATACGTTGTTGTACCTGTTAAGGCAGGCAAAATACTTAGGTTTATGGTAGCTGTATCTCCACTACATATATCCTGAGTTGTAGGTGTTGCAACAGCAACGGGAGTTGGATTAACTGTTATGCTTACAGTTTCAGGTACGGATTGGCATCCGTTTGCTGTAGCTATTATAGTTATATTTGTTGTTTGAGGACTATTTGTAGTGTTGTTTAAGGTTCCTGTTATGGAGTTACCACTTATAGTTAAGGTTCCCGTAAGGTTTGTATTGTTGGTTCTTGTATAACTGTAGCTAACACCGCTAATATTGTTAGGGTTTGTTAATGTTATGGGATCTATTGCATTGCCATTACATACATTAGGCTGCGAAGCTGGTAGTGCTGTTAATGTTGGAGTAGGGTTAACAGTAACAACAACCTCAAAAGTAGAAGGTGTACAGGTTCCTAGGCCAGCAGAAACAGTATATGTTGCTGTTTGTGGTGCGTTTGAAGTATTTGTAAGTGTTTGTGAAAATCCGGATGCATTGTTTCCAACTGTAGCTCCAGTTATTCCACCAGAGATAACAGGTAAGCCCCAAGAGTATGTAGTACCTATAGGAATGATATTTCCATCAACGCCATTAGATAACACAATACTTGCTGTATCGCCACTACAAGTAGTTACTTGGTAATCGTTTGATATAAAAGGTGTAACATTGTAGTTAATTATAATGTTTTGCGAAACAGTAACGGTATTACCACCGTCATCTGTAACCTCATAGGTTCTAATAATGGTTTCTGGATTGGTGTTACCATCAGAAACATCAGATAAGTGAATTACTGTGTAAGTACAGTTGTCTGTTACAGTAACCGTGCTTTCATCTGGTAAAGGGAAATCGGATGAACACCCAACTGTAATATCAGATAAACTTGAAACTGTTGGAGCTAAATTATCTTGAACCATTACCGTAGCAACACAAGAGCTAGTATTTCCGTTAGCATCTGTAACAGTAAGTGTAACGGCATTGCTACCTATATGGCTACAATCAAAACTTGTTTGAGATGCATCGAGTGTAACAGTAGAGCAGACATCATTAGATCCATTATCTATGTCTGCAGCAACTAAAGAGGCATTTCCAGAAGCATCAAGCTGTAGTGTTATATCTTGACATATAGCATTTGGGTCTATAATGTCTTCAACAGTAACGGTAGATTCACAAGTACTCACATTACCATTATTATCTGTAACAGTAAGTGTAACGTTGTTTACACCAATATGTGAACAGTCAAAAGTATCTTGACTTATAGACATTGAAGCAATACCACAACTATCAGAGGAGCCATTGTCTATATCAGCAGTAGTAATTGTAGCGTTTCCTGAAGCATCCAATTGTATTGTAATATTTTGGCACGCAGCAGTTGGTGTTGAGGCATCAACTACGTTAACAACTCTTATAACTTCAGCAGCAGAATTACCGTTTACATCCATTACAATATAAGTTACACTGTAAGAACCAACAGTATTAGGGATAACGGCAGATGCATCGATAATAATACTTCCTGAAATATCACCAAAACACGGATCGAAGGCTGTTGCTCCTAACTCTAAATAGGAATCACATGCATCTACAATTTGTGGATTAGGACCACCAAGAGTAATTATGGGAGCAGTGGTATCAACAACGTTTACAGTTCGAATTAGTTGAGTAGCTACATTACCTTGAGGGTCGGTAATATTATACGTTACGCTATAAACACCAATAGTAGAAGTGTCAACGGTATCACCACCAATAATTACAGGACCAATAGCAGAACAGTTATCAGTTGCTGTTGCTCCAAGTTCTGTATATGTGTCACAAGCTTCTACTGTCATGTTTGCTGAACCATTTAGCGTAATAATAGGAGCCGTATTATCATCAATAACCACATTTTGCGTTTGAGTAGAGGTGTTTCCGTTACCATCATCAAAAGTCCATGTAATAACATGAGTACCTTGTGTATTATAAGTTAAAGGATCGGAAGTTGTACCTGTAATTGTGGCTCCACAGTTATCCGTTGTAGTTGGAACTGTAGCGGTAGCAGAACATTGTCCTGTTACATCGTCAAGGGTTGGAATATCAGGCAGAGTAGTATCGTCGATAATTACATTTTGATTGACGTTAATAAATTGTCCGTTACCATCATCAAAAGTCCATGTAATAACATGAGTACCTTGTGTATTATAAGTTAAAGGATCGGAAGTTGTACCTGTAATTGTGGCTCCACAGTTATCCGTTGTAGTTGGAATTGTAGCGGTAGCAGAACATTGTCCTGTTACATCGTCAAGGGTTGGAGTATCAGGAGGTGTAGTATCGTCAATAATTACATTTTGATTGACGTTAATAAATTGTCCGTTACCATCATCAAAAGTCCATGTAATAACATGAGTACCTTGCGTATTATAAGTTAAAGGATCGGAAGTTGTACCTGTAATTGTGGCTCCACAGTTATCCGTTGTAGTTGGAACTGTAGCGGTAGCAGAACATTGTCCTGTTACATCGTCAAGGGTTGGAGTATCAGGCAGAGTAGTATCGTCGATAATTACATTTTGATTGACGTTAATAGATTGTCCGTTACCATCATCAAAAGTCCATGTAATAACATGAGTACCTTGTGTATTATAAGTTAAAGGATCGGAAGTTGTACCTGTAATTGTGGCTCCACAGTTATCCGTTGTAGTTGGAACTGTAGCGCTAGCAGAACATTGTCCTGTTACATCGTCAAGGGTTGGAGTATCAGGAGGTGTAGTATCGTCAATAATTACATTTTGATTGACGTTAATAAATTGTCCGTTACCATCATCAAAAGTCCATGTAATAACATGAGTACCTTGTGTATTATAAGTTAAAGGATCGGAAGTTGTACCTGTAATTGTGGCTCCACAGTTATCCGTTGTAGTTGGAATTGTAGCGGTAGCAGAACATTGTCCTGTTACATCGTCAAGGGTTGGAGTATCAGGAGCCGTAGTATCATCAATAACCACATTTTGCGTTTGCGTAGATGTGTTTCCGTTTCCATCATCAAAAGTCCATGTAATAACATGAGTACCTTGCGTATTATAAGTTAAAGGATCGGAAGTTGTACCTGTAATTGTGGCTCCACAGTTATCCGTTGTAGTTGGAACTGTAGCGGTAGCAGAACATTGTCCTGTTACATCGTCAAGGGTTGGAGTATCAGGAGGTGTAGTATCGTCAATAATTACATTTTGTGTTTGTGTGGAGACATTTCCAAAACTATCTGAAAAAGTCCATGTCACGATGGTTGTCCCTTGTGTTGTAATAGGTAAGCTAGCATCGTTAGTGACACCAACTATGCTTCCACAATTATCTGTAGCACTTGGGGTTGTTAAACTAGTTACAATGCATTCATTA
Source organism: Algorimicrobium bowmanii (assembly GCF_054031195.1). The sequence goes on along the minus strand of NZ_CM132929.1, from coordinate 2,065,719 downwards.
TGAATATCAGGTAATGGCGTTATATTTGCAGCAATGTTACCTTCTACGGTTACAGTAGCGTTACAAGTAGAGGTTGTGCCATCGCTTATTTCTGTCAGAGTTAGTGTTACTGTATTCGGTCCTAAGTCATAGCAATCAAAAACTGTTTGACTTAAACTTAAATCATAAAGAGCATTACCACTATAGGTACCATCTTCAACTTGTGAAGGCATTAAGGTTGCATTTCCTGAACTATCTAAATATAATGTATAGTTGATACAATTAACCTGTGGTGCTCTTGTTTCGTTAAAACCAGGTCGTAATGAAATATAGTTACTAAAAGGGTTGTTAAAATCCGATATAGTTTGTGGGTAGCCGTTTATAGGCATCGGTTTTGAAAATCCAGAAACTCCAATTAATACAAAAAGTATCAATAGCAAATAGTATGTCGTTTTATTCATAGCATTGGTTGATTTTAGAGATATCTATATAATTGCAACAGTCATAATTTTATGAATGCGCAAGTTTTTCTATACTAGCTATTAATTGAGGGGACTATTTAGGGGTAATTCAAAAATAACAGAAGAGGCTGCTGTTATAAAATAAATTCGGTAAACGGTTAAATTATTCTGTGTATTCGTAAAATAAAGGAAATTATATGCTTTGCTTTAAGTTTCATAATATAAGTTGTTTATGGTGTGTTTGTCTAAGAAAACAGACTAAGTATAGAGCTTTCGAAGCTGTTTTTAAGTAACTTTTTTTCTGAACTGAAAAACTGAGTTTTTATTTATAATGGTTAAAACACAATATTTACCATATCATAAATACATGATTAAGTGTGGTTATGTTAATACTAGGAAGAAATTTAATCTTTCCTTATTTATTTGGTACCTTGTATGTCAATTAAAATTAAAGATTATGAGAAAAATTACTTTTATTTTGGGACTATTATCTTTGGGTGTACAAGCTCAAACGTTTCCGAGTCCTTATTGTGATATTGCAGATATAGATGATGTATCTGTAGAAGAAATATCTGCTGTAAATTTTGCAGGGACCAATATAGTTAATACTGATGTCGTAAATGTATTGATAGATAAAACAACGAGCACAGCTAATGTTGCTTTATCTAATAGTTATAATTTATCTGTTAGTGGTAACACGTATGGAGGATTTGATACTGATATTGTTGCTTTTATAGATTGGAACCAGAATAATGTTTTGGATGATGCAGGTGAAGTTTATGCTATAGGAACTTTATTTAATACAAATGGTTCTGACGGTGTTTCAGTTGCGTTAGATATAACGGTGCCTTCAACAGCTTTATTAGGAGAAACTCGTGTACGGATTACAAAAACTTATACGGACCCAGATTCTGCAGCTGAGGTTGATCCGTGTGCTATAGCCTTTAATCCTTTTGGAGTAGGTGTGTATCCAGGGTATGGACAGGCTTTAGACTTTACTGTAAATATTTCACCTTTAAGTGTAGATACTTTTCAGAAAGATGCACTTGCAGTCTATCCGGTTCCAGTTCAAAACAGATTAAATATTTCATATAAAAAACCAATACAACAGGTGGAAATTTACAATATGCTTGGTCAAATTGTGCTTCGTGAAACCCCAAACGCGTTACAATTTCAACTACCGCTATCTAAACTTGTATCAGGAAGTTATATTTTGAAATTATTAAGTGCAGACGGACAGTATACAACTAGTATTTTAAAAGAATAAATACGCAGATTAAAATCAAAAAAAATAGAACCATCACGTGTTTCATATTCGTGATGGTTTTTTTGTGGAATAAAACGGATAGGGATCGTTATTTTTCCTAATGAGATATCTATACGGCTAGCTTTATTTTATTTTGCCTAGAACTGATTATAAATTAAAAATAGATTAGGCATTATGGCTATACTTGGAAATATTATTAAAGGTGTTATTGATATTAAAGATACGTTTACATCAAACTCAAATCCGGTTTCAAATCAGGAGCAAGTGCTTAAAAGTTTAATGGAAACTGCTAAAAATACGGCATTCGGTAAACACTATGAGTTTCAGACTATATTAACATCTAATGATCCCTATGATACTTTCTCTTCACTAATTCCTTATTTTTATTATGATAAAATGCATTCTGAATGGTGGTCAAAACTTCATGAAAGTCAAAGTGATATTTCCTGGCCTGGAAAACCTAATTACTTTGCATTAAGTTCAGGAACAACCGGTAAAACAAGCAAACGAATTCCTGTTAGTGATGCCATGATAGAAGCTATAAAACAAGCTGGGATTAATCAGGTTTTTGCATTAACGCATTTTGACTTAGAAGCAGATTTTTTTGAGAAAGAAATTATGATGTTAGGGAGTTCAACTAATTTAAAAGAAAACAATAACCATTTAGAAGGCGAAATTAGTGGTATTACAGCTAGCAATATTCCATTTTGGTTTAAAGGATATTATAAACCAGGTGAAGATATTGCTAAAATTGATGATTGGGATCAGCGTGTGCAACATATTGCTGAAAATGCAGAGCAATGGGATATAGGAGCCTTAAGTGGTATTCCATCGTGGATAGAATTGATGTTGCAAAAAGTAATTTCTTATCATAATTTAAATCATATTCATGAAATTTGGCCAAACCTACAGGTTTATACTTCGGGAGGTGTTGCTTTTAGTCCTTATAAGAAAAGTTTCAACGCTTTATTAGGGCATCCAATTACTATAATCGATACGTATTTGGCATCTGAAGGGTTTATAGCTTTTCAGTCCCGACCTGAAACGAATGCTATGCAGTTAGTTACAGATAATGGTATCTTTTTTGAATTTGTTCCTTTTAAGCCCGAATACATTAATGAAGATGGCTCTTTAGTTTCAAATGCACCTGCTATTTCCCTTAAGGATGTAAAATTACATCAGGATTACGTGCTTGTTATTAGTACAGTAAGCGGAGCTTGGCGTTATGAAATAGGCGACACCATAGAATTTACAAACATTCAACGCGCAGAAATAAAAATTACTGGGCGTACCAAATTTTTCTTAAATACAGTTGGTTCACAATTATCGGTAAACAAGATGGATCAAGCCATGCTACATTTAGAAAATGAATTTGGCACTAAAATTAAGGAATATACCATTTGTGCGAAACGATGTGAAGATGATGAGTTTTACCATTGTTGGTACTTAGGGACTGATGCTAATTTGAATACTGATGCGCTAGCCGAATCGCTTGATACTTATTTGAAATCTGCCAATAAAAATTACCGAGTTGCTAGAAGTAAAGCTCTACAAGGTGTGCGTGTAACATTAATAAAACCTCAAGTTTTCCATGAATGGAATGCTGTTAATAAGAAAAAAGGTGGTCAGGTAAAAATGGAACGTGTTATGGACGAAACAAAATTTGAAAAATGGGAAACCTTTGTTACTTCTCTGATATAGCCGCGTCAGGAATTATGCCATCACGTTTATTTACAATTTCCATAATTTCCTCCGGTGATAAATAATATTTTTCTATACGTAATTTATAAGAAGGTGTTATAGCCGAATTATTCAATATAAAATTCTTAGTCTTTAAAATATAAGCTTCCATACCTTGCGAAACAGCATAGGTGTCAGCAGCACGTTCCGCCTCAATGATATGATTATCGGACAATAAATAGCGAATGCCAAACCAAATAAGGTTTAAGTTACTTCGGTTTTGGTAATCCATTATATGTCCTAATTCATGTCCAATCCAACCAATTAAAATATCCGATGGAATATCTTTAGTCAGGAATGATTGGTCGGAAATTTTAAACTTTTCACTTATAAAAATAACATACGATCGGTTTTTACGTAGCCTAAACAAACTGCTAAATTTTGGTTGGGCTTGCATAGTTGATTTTTTTATATTTTTCTTAAACGACACTTCAATAGATACATCCTGTAAATTAGGGTAAAAACTAAGGGCTGTTTGGACCTCTTTCTCAATGGATTTTGGGAATTTTATTTGGGAATAGGCCTGGTTTACGCTCATAAGAAATAGTAAAATATAAGTAAGTTTCATTGTAATAATAGTATAAGGTTTTTTTGTTAAAATAGCTGCTTGTTTAAAAAAACATTAACAACTAATAGCTGTTTGTAGTGCTCTAGTAAGGTTCAGAAAGTTTACAAACAAATTATTTTAACAGTCTTTTCGGGTATTATTTTTTAATTTTAGCAAGAATTAAAACAATAATTTATGAAACAATTTTTACTCAATTTTTTTGCAATAATCGGTATTGTAGGTTTGGTTTCCGCTCAAGAATATACCACTCCAGATACGGGTTTAACTTATAGTTTGGACGACCTTGTCGCTGCTAGTCCGTCTACCATTTCGGTATCGGGAACGACCTATACTTTGGTTGAAGATTTAACCATTTCGGCAACGGATATTCTAGAAATAGATTCCGATTTAACATTAGAAATAGGAGCCGATATTCGTGTGACGGTGTTTGGAACATTTCATGTAACGGCATCTCATGCAACATTTACAGCTATTGATCCAACAGCGCCTTATGATGGCTTTCGTTTTGAAGAGTTTTCAGATATTAATATTCAAAATGCCACTATTCAGTATGGTGGTGGATTACGTGTATTAACAGAAACTTTCACAATTAATAATAGTGTTATTACAAACAATGTTTCAGGAGTTGCAACAGGTAGTGTTATTGCGTTATCTAGAGGGATGCCTCAAATAACGAATAATACTATTTCTTTTAATGAAACACCAGCAATAAGCTCAGGAGCTAATAGTGCTGTTTCGCCTTATATTTTTAATAATTATATTGAGGGTAATAATCAAGCAAACGCAAACCGTCCGCAAATTAATATGGGGACTACTATGGATTCCGATCCAATTCAAATTGTTCAAAATACCATTTTAGGTGATCGTGATTTAGATATGGTTGGTGGTATTGGTATTTCTAATTTTGTTGGAGGAAGTATTAATGCGGTTATTGATGATAATATAATAAGAGATAACAGGTATGGTATTTCTATACTAGGAAATAATTCTTTTGCCTATGTACGTGGAAATATTATTGAAAATAATAATACTCAAAACTTACCCAATTTAGGCGGTTCTGGTATATCCTTAAATACAAGTTCCGCAGGAATGGATGTTATTGCTAGTGGCAATCAAATTCGTGGAAATTTATGGGGTATTACTGTTATCGGACAAGCTGCTATAAACTTAGGTGATACGGCAGGAAATGATGGTCAAAATGTGTTTTCTAATAACGGAAACGGCGGGGAAATTTATGCGCTTTATAATAACACGCCAAACTCTATATGGGCTTTAAATAATTGTTGGGATGAAGATAATGCGCCTATAACTTTAGCTGATGCTGAGGCGGTTATTGTTCATGAAACGGATATGTCTTCTTTAGGTCTTGTTACTTTCGATCCGGTTGATTGTGGTTTTTTAAGTGTTGATGAAACGAAACTTAATACTGTTTCTATTTACCCAAATCCAACAAATGGATTGCTTAATGTTTCTAATAACTTAGAGTATAAAGGGCTAAAAGTATATAGTTTGGATGGAAAGTTAGTTTATGAGAAAGCATTAACACTTGGTAATTCAGATATGTTTATTCCATTAAATTCTGGTATGTATGTTCTTGAATTTATAGGAGACCATAAGAAAGCAGTGAAAAAGCTTATTATAAATTAATAACGTCTTTAATGATAAAAAAAAGCTTCATAATTTATGAAGCTTTTTTTATTTAATAATTTTTATAAATAGTCTTGTTTATTGGATTTTGTTAGCTAAATACCATTGTATAGCAATAAGTGTTTTAGCGTCTTGAAATTCGTGAGCCTTAAATTGCTTTATAAGCTCCGATTTTTTGATTTTCACCAATTGAATATCTTCTTTTTCCGATGGCATGCCGCCACCTTTATAAAGTTTATCTGTGCTTTTTACAGTAGCGTAGTACAAGTGAACTTGCTCAGAACTACCCCCGTGAGATACAAAAAACGTGCTTATTAATTCTGGCTCAGAAATTTGGTAGCCTATTTCTTCTTCAACCTCTTTGCAAACTCGATATTCAGGACATTCTGAGCCTTCAAGTGAGCCTGCAGTTAATTCTAAAATCCAACCCGAACCATTCGTAATTGTAGGATACCGAAACTGTTTAGTAAATAAAAAAGAATCTGTGTCGCTTTCATAAAGCAGAATGGCTACCGAATTGCCACGTTCAAAACTAAGCCTTGTAACTTCAATTGATCCGGAATTGAATAAGTCGTGTTTAATTTTCGCTTGTTTTATCTTGAAATGTGCATCGAAAATTATAGATTCTTCAAGAATTTTATACTCCATAGCTAATAGTGTAAATTTTAAGCGAAATATACGTGTTTTTAGTTAGTCCGATACGATAAAAGCATGAATGACACCAGGAAGCCAACCGACTAATGTTAAAAGTAAATTTAGAAAAAATGCGCCTCCTAAACCTTTCTGTAAGAAAACAGATAATGGTGGAATAAATATGTTTAAAATAATAGTTAATAATGACATGATTTTAAATTTTTAGGTTAATAATACCATAAGGTAAGACTGAAATTATCAGTAAATTAGTGGTAATGATTTTTGTTTTAACGTTTTTAATTATTTGGCGTTCTTTTTGGGTGTCGCAATTGTAAAATGTATGGGCTTAAAACTACCGCCATTACTATCTTCAGCTGAGCAGGCTGTTAAGCAAACAAGTAAGTCCATTTCGGCTCTAAATTGGATATAATCTCCGGGTTTGGAAGTAGGAGGTAAAACCGATAAAGCGCCATTTTCATCAAATTGTACATTCATAAAAATATTAAAAGCCGTAGGTATGTCGTCTTGTTGGATGCCTTCGGATTTTAGATTGGTTGTAAGATTTTCTAAACAGGATGGGTGGTAGCCTTCATGGTTGTACATAATTTCAAAAGTTTCTTTACTACAAGGTGCTAATAAGAAATCATTTCTACCATTAGTGTCTTCAATAATTTCAGCCATTTTATTAGAACGGTTACTCCATAAAAAATGCCCTTTAGTTAATAGTATGCTGGCTTCAAAATCTAGGGTTTTCCCTGAGGATAGTTTTTCGGCATGATCATGTTTGTTAAATAAAACCATATCACTAACCTGACCACCTTTCGGGTCTATAACCGAAAGGATATCGCCTTTATTCAATTCAAAGGCTTTTCCGCTTTGTTTATCAATAATATTTACTGGATTCATATCTTAATTGTTTGGGTTAAACGGACATTTCCAATGGGATTCTACATGACGTCCGCTATACTGTTTTGTTTCCGTGTCTTTTCCGTAGTCTTTTAAAACAGGATTAATAGAGCCTTGTAGTTTTTTATCGCGTTTGCGTATTCGTTTTTTTATCTTTTTATAAGTTCCCATTTCTCTCAGGCGTTCAAATTGCCAATGCAAATTAAATACCAATGCGGTATACGGACTTTGCCTAGCTAATCGTGAGCTTTCAGGGTGTAAGCCTACAATGTAAAAGGCTTTTCCTTTTAAGCTGAAACTAAAATTTGGACTATTAGGATCGTTGCTAACATCTGGATCCCATGTACAATCGTCAAGGTTGTAGAGTTTCATAAGTGTGTTCCATAAAGCGTCTTCAAAAGACTGTTCGGAATTAAAATGATTATTCGGAAACACAGCTATGAATGACTCAAAATCAGGCGACTCAAAATCGTAATTGTTAATGTAATTTTCTAGGTCGTTTAGTAAATTCAATAAGGCCGAATCCGAATGCATATCGGAATAGCTATGTAAATGGTAGTTAGACATCATAAAAACCGTTTTAGCCATTACGCATGGGTGTTTCTTTTCTAGAATAAACTGATTAAAAGTTGTAGCTATTACATCGTTACTAATTTCACTTCCTTTACTTAGAGTTTCCATGGGTTGGTTTTTTAGGTGTATGTTATATATTTAAATAGTATGATTTTATAGATGATTTAAACGCTTTAGGTTATAAACAAAGTTAGGAGGGACGTCCTGAATAAATAAACGCAAATGCTTTAATAATTAGCTCGAAAAAATAAGTGTACGAGATTTTTAATTGTAAGATTATAAATGAGTTATAATTATTTTTAATACGGTTCAATTCACCGTTTTAAAAGAGTTAGTTTATGGGAAACAATAACTGAAACCATACGAATATGTTTACATTTTTAAAGAATCAACACCGTGCTGTTTATGGCGGTATAATAGCGACGCTTATTACAGGTATTGGTATTTTTTAATGGGAAATTTAACGGGATATGAGGCTAAAAAACTATTGGCAAGCTCCTTATCTGGTTTAAACATGCTTTGTAATACTATTGTATTGGCATCGGCTACTATTTTAGCTCTGTTATTAACCTTATTAAGTATTAGTTCTGGATCAAAAACAACCTTAAAAGAACGACACTATATACAGGTTTTAAGTATTGCAAAATTTGATGTGGTTCTATTTATCTCGGCACTTATATTATTTCAATTTTTTAATATTCCTATCATAGAATCGGATAAGGTGCCCATAACTTGGTTTGAGGTTATTTATTGGGTTACGCTGGCATCGACATCTATTATTAGTGGTATGATGATAACGGTTATTTTAATGCTTTATACAGCTGTTACCAACTTAATAGCCATTATAGGATTAGGAAAAGATCATCCTTTATTATCTGAGGAAGAGGCAGAGGAGAAAATAGATGAAAAAAAAGAAGCTCTAAATAATAAGTAGTTAATACGGGATAAAGAAGCGTGCACACTATACAAATGGTTATATTTGATAATTGAAACATCCGTAATTTTTATTGTTTCAAAACTTTTAAAACATATGTTTTAGATCCTTTTTTAAATTAAATTCTATATGACTATAACCCAATTACCTGGTATTTATAAAATTAGTGGTAGTAATCAATCGGAAGACCAATCTGTTTACAGTGGATTTTTAAAACTAACTCTAGATGCTACAAATAGAATTCATGCCAGTTGGGAAATAGGTGGAAGTCAAACGCAAAAAGGCATGGGCTTTTTTAAAGATAATATTCTGGTTATAAATTTCAATTATCGCGGTGAGGATAATCGTGTTTACAAAGGAGTAGTGGTTTATAAATGCTTAACAAAAGACGTTTTAGAAGGTTTTTGGTCGGAAAAACACGGGGGTCCATTATATTTAGGTACGGAGCATGGCGTTCGTGTGGATTCCAACAAATTTTAAGATTACCGTTAGCGATGTAGATTTTAGGGGTGGAAAATACTTTTTTGTCTGACAAATCGTGTGCAAAATTGGACTCCTGTTCGTGTTCAAATGTAAGAAACTCATTTAATGTAAGCATAAAAAAACGGTTTAGAGTGAACTAAACCGTTGTTTATCGCTGTTACACGTTTGTAGCGAGACCGAGATTTGAACTCGGGACCTCCGGGTTATGAATCCGACGCTCTAACCAACTGAGCTACCTCGCCATTTTCGAGGGTGCAAATATAACAACTATTTTGTATCATCCAAATAAAATTCAATTAAAAATTTTTAAAATAAATAGTTTTAATTGTCGTAAATTAATGTATATTTTGAGCAAATAAATTAATCAATTATGAGTGAGAAAATAAAATTTGAAATGGAGTTCCCTATTCAGGCTTCACCTCAATTATTATATCAATATATATCAACACCTTCTGGACTGTCTGAATGGTTTGCAGAGAATGTTAATTCACGTGGCGAATTATTTAAATTTATATGGGATGGTAGTGAGGAACAAGCTAGTCTTGTAAGTAAAAAAAGTGGTGAACGTATTAAATTCCGTTGGGATGCAGATGAAGGAGAACCTTATTTTTTTGAAATGCGTATACAAGTAGATGAAATTACTAAAGATGTTTCAGTGATGATTGTCGATTTTGCAGAAGAAGATGAAATTGATGAAGCTAAAATGCTGTGGGAAAATCAAATCTCAGATTTAAAACAAGTATTAGGTTCGGCTTAAGGTCTTTTCTATTATAAAACTTATCTTTGTCCCGAATTTTATTTGGGACTTTTTTATGATTAATTTTAACGGTACTATTACAGGTAATTTACAAACAATTTCAATTCATAATCGCGCTTTCGCCTATGGTGATGCCGTATTTGAAACGTGTAAATTTTCGCATGGAAAACTCTTGTTTTGGGAAGATCATTATTTCCGATTAATGGCTTCAATGCGTATCATGCGTATGGAAATTCCTATGGACTTTACTATGGAGTTTCTAGAGGCTGAAATTCAAAAAGCACTTGAGGCTAATAGTTTAGATGCAAAAACGGCACGTGTGAAATTAACGGTATTTCGTGATGAAGGTGGTTTATATCTGCCTACTTCTAAAGCTGTTGGTTATACCATAGAAGTAAGTGCATTGGATACCGATTTTTATTTATTAAATGAAGAAGCTTATAACGTTGATTTATTTAAGGATTTTTACATAGCACCAGGTTTATTATCTACTTTAAAAACTAATAACCGGGCCATAAATGTGGTTGCAAGCGTTTATGCGAGCGAAAACAACTTGAATAATGCCTTGTTATTAAATACGGATAAAAAAGTAGTAGAGGCTTTAAATGGAAATATTTTTCTTGTTAAAGGGAATACGATTAAAACACCACCGCTTACTGATGGTTGTTTGAAAGGTGTTATGCGAAAGCAACTAATAGATTTAATGAAAAAACTACCAGATTATAACTTGGTTGAAGAATCTATTTCGCCTTTTGAGTTGCAAAAAGCCGATGAGTTATTTATTACAAATGTAATAACAGGTATTCAGCCAATAGGCATGTATCGTAAAAAAACCTTTGCAAATATCATTTCTAAAATGTTACTACAAAAACTTCAGGTAAGCATTAGGTTGGCTAATTAAAGCTAGGGTCTTCTGGTGCATTGGACCAAATGGTATATTCACCACCAAACTCGATCATTTTTTCCTTCCAAAAAGACTGATAGTTTTTTTCGATAATATCCTGTTTATAGGTGTTTTCGGTTACAACCCAAGAGTTTGTTTTTAATTCGTTATTCAATTGGTTTGTTTCCCAACCTGAATAGCCTAAGAAAAAACGGATGTTATTTTCATTAATCTTATCATTGGCAATAAGTTCGGCAACTCTATTAAAGTCTCCACCCCAATAAATTCCTAATGATATTTCTACACTGTTTGGAATAAGCTCTGGTATCCTGTGAATAAAGTAAAGATTATCTTGCTCTACAGGACCTCCATTGTATACTTTAAAGCTAGCATCCAACTCTGGAATTAAATCGCTTATAGTGTACTTTAATGGCTTATTCAGTATGAATCCTATCGAGCCTTCGTCTGTATGGTCGGCTAATAAGATTATCGATCGGTTAAAGGATATATCACCAATTATCGATGGCTCGGCTATTAGTAAATTTCCTTTTTTTGGTTGTGTTGAAATCATATGGTTATAGATTTTCTATTATAAATCTAATATTTTTTTATTTAAAAACAAACACTATCTATAATTAATAACCAAAAAAGGCCTTCATAACATGAAGACCTTTTTATAAATATACATTAAAACTGTAATTAGTTTACAGCTCTAGATAAATCTGAACCTGCTTTAAACTTAACTACGTTTTTAGCTTGGATTTTGATAGTTTTTCCTGTTTGAGGGTTTCTTCCATCTCTTGCAGCTCTTTTAGAAACTGACCAAGATCCGAAACCTACTAATGAAACTCTGTTACCTTTTTGTAAAGCACCTTCAATTTCAATTAACGCACATTCTAAAGCTTTCTTTGCAGCTGCTTTAGTAATTCCTGCGTGTTCTGCCATGGCATCGATTAAATCTGTTTTGTTCATAATTTAAAGTTTAATTATTAATAATAGTTGGTTAAACATTTTTGTTAAATCCTCTACAAATTTATACGGATTATCGTACCACGCAAGTAATAGCACGGGAAATACCTGTTTTTGTTAATAACTTCGCCCAATTGTTAATAACGATGATGTATTTCATCGATTTTTTTCTAATATGAGCATTCATAAGGGTTTAGAGCATTTTAGACCCAACTTCAAATTCATAACCATTTAATAAGTCTTGAATTGCCATTTTTCGCTTTCCAGGAAGTTTTAAACTTTCTATATAAAGGTAACCATCTGTTACTGCAATTTTTAACGTTTTTTTGGTTGTCGTAATCGTTCCTATAGCTTCGGAATGAGAAATAACTTCTTTACGAGTTTCATAAATTTTGACATCTAAGGTGTCTTCACCGTTTTGCAAATAACTCCAAGCCGAAGGATAGGGGTTTAGTCCACGGATTAAATTATGAATTTGTGATAATCCCGCATGCCAGTCTATTTTACAGTTCTCTCTATTTAGTTTATTAGCATCTTTTAAACGACCACTTTCTTGTTGTTTTGTAGTTTTTACACTACCAGAAGCTATTTGCTTCAGGGTTTCTGCTACTAACTGGCTACCAGTATCCATCAATCGGTCGTGAAGTGTCCCTGCTGTATCTGTTTCTGAGATAGCTACAGTTTCTTGAAGAATCATATCGCCCGTATCAATTTTGTCGTCAATAAAGAAGGTTGAAACGCCCGTTTCTGTTTCTCCATTAATAATAGCCCAGTTTATTGGAGCTGCACCACGATAGTTTGGCAGTAGTGATGCATGTAAGTTAAAAGTTCCTAATTCTGGCATTTGCCACACTTGTTTTGGGAGCATTCTAAATGCTACAACTACCTGTACGTTGGCTTGAAGTGCTTTAAGTCCTTCTAAAAATTCAGGATCCTTTAAGTTGGTAGGCTGTAAAATGGTTAAGCTTTGTTCTTTGGCATATTTTTTAACCGCCGATTCGTTTATTTTTCGACCACGGCCAGCTGGTTTATCGGGTGCTGTTATAACACCTACAACATTATAGTTGTTTTCAAGAATGGTTTTTAAAGTGGCTACGGCAAAATCTGGTGTGCCCATAAAAACGATGCGTAAATCGGTTTTCATAAATGTGATAGTTTATAACTGTTGGTATCTGTTAATGTAATAATTTCATGCTCTAATAGGAGCTGTATGGTTTTATGAATTACAGTTTCATTAAAACCTAATGTTTCTGTTAGTGTGCGCGAACTGCAAGGGCATTCTTCTAATTTTGAGATGATAGCATTTTTTACCGTTTTAAAATCTACAGTTGCTTTATTTTTATTTTTTTCAGCAATACAAACCGAGCAAATTCCACATTTTTCAAGGTTTTTTTCACCAAAATAGGAGAGAAGCTGTATACTTTTGCAGAGGTCATTATTGGATATATAGTTTAGAATGTCTGTAACCTGTTTGTGTTTTAATTCGTTTTGCTGATTAATAACATGGGTTATTCTATTAATAGTTTTCTCATCTTCACGAGGTTCTAAAAAGGTTACCTGAGCATCCGTTTTAGAAATTAATAAACTTATAATAGCGTCTTTTTCTAAAAGTTTTAAAGCGTCTAGTAGTTGTGGTTCTGAAACAGAGGCTTTAAGAGCCATCTTAGTCGTGTTTATTTTGGTTTCATGCTCGAAAATACCACCATAACTTCGTAAAATCGATTTAACAATGACGCTTAAACGTTGGTGTTTTTGAAGATATTTGAATAATTGGGTATCGGTAACTATAAACTGAACACTTGTTTGGTTGTTAAACTGTCGGCTTAAGCTTATAATACTTGTTCTATCTAATGTTTGAAGAGCATTATAGGTTTTTAATGGGTTAAATTTATAGGTTATGCAGAAGTGATTAAAATTAAAAGCCTCAACAAAACCAACACCTTCACCGTAAGATATTTGAAAATAATTGCATAATTTTCTATAAACCTGTTTCATAAAACTAACATCCGGTAATACTTTTAGAAATTGATCTTCTAATTTTTTTGTATCGGTGTTATTTTTTAAAATTACCGCAAAAGCTTTATTGCCATCTCTTCCTGCGCGTCCCGCTTCTTGAAAATAACTTTCAATACTTTCTGGTAAATTTAAGTGAATAACGGTTTTAACATTGGGTTTGTCAATTCCCATTCCAAATGCGCTGGTAGCTACCATAATTAGTTTTCGCTCTTGTAGCCACTCTTGGAGTTTAGTGTCTTTTTCATTGTTAGATAAACCGCCATGAAAAAACGTAGCAGGAAACCCTTTGCTTTCTAAAAAACGACTGATTTCAATTGTAGCTAAACGGTTGCGGACATAAATTATGGAAGGTGCAGGATTTTTCTTTAAAATGCGTTCTAAATGATAATGTTTGTCCGTAGCATCAAAAGTCATATACGCCAAATTATCACGCTTGAAAGATTGCTTAAGAATTTTTGGACTAATAAAATCGAGTTCTTTTATAATATCGTCAACCACCTCGGGTGTTGCTGAAGCGGTTAAAGCAATGCAGTTTACTGTTGGCTGTAATTCACGAAGGATTTTAATGTTTTTATATGCTGGACGAAAATCATTACCCCATTGTGAAATACAATGCGCCTCATCAATAGCTATTAGGTTTACTGGCATTTGACGAATTCGATCTTGTACTAATTCTTGCTGTAAACGTTCGGGAGATAAATACAGGAATTTGTAATTGCCATAAATGCAATTGTCTAGCATGGTATCTAATTCGTTATAATGAATCCCGCTAGTTAATGCCATAGCTTTAATACCTTTGGCTTTCAGGGCTTGAACCTGATCCTTCATTAAAGCAATTAATGGAGAAACAACAATGCAAATACCATCCTTGGCAAGTGCAGGAATCTGAAAACATAAAGATTTACCGCCTCCAGTTGGCATAAGCGCAAAGGTATCCTCGCCATCTAAGACAGCTTCGATAACATGTTCTTGTAGCGGCTTAAAACTGGTGTAGTTCCAATAGTGCTCAAGGATTTTTATGGGGTGTTGCATTATAGCTTATTAACAACATTCAATATAAAATCGGTACGATTTTCAACAGTATCAAAAGGTACATCTACAAGCTGGTAACCATATTTTTTATATGTATTTAATAGGTTATCATGTATTTGTTCAGCTTGTTCAAAATTTTCATAGCGTTCACTATCGCTAATAAATATATCTTTCCAAGGTTTTAAAATAAAAACATGGTCGTAACGGTGTTTTTGGCAGCTTTCAATGAATTTTTCGGGATAATTATCGCCAATAAAGTCCATATATGCCAAAACGTCGGGAATACCACGATCTAGAAAAATAAGGTTTTCTGCCTTAGAATGCGCTTCATGGAATTGTGCTTCTCTTCCTTCTAATAACATCTCACTAAACAAAAGTGGTTGCGTTAAAAAAAGCTGGTCAACACCGTCTTCTCTAGCTTTAAGCGTTATTTGGCGTGATATTTCTTCTAAACAAATAAACTCACGATTAAGGAGTTCGTTTATAATAGATGTTTTTCCAGTACCCGGCCCTCCGGTAATAACTATTTTATTTAAATTCAATTTGGCAGTATTTTGGATGTAAAAATCGGAATTAAAAAGGAAACTAAAAAATGACAAGGAAATACTATCTTTGTACAACTAAAAAATAACAATGGAAGACGCGAATAAATCAGAAGAGTTTTATCAAAAATTAAAGAGTCAATTATACGATACGGCAAGTTGGCCATCAGAGTATTTATATAAATTTATAGTAAAAACATCAGGGGATTCAATTAAAGAAATTGAAAGTATTTTTGATAATATGGGCGCTGTGATACATAATAAAGAATCTAAAAACGGAAAATATACCAGTGTTTCTATCAATGTAAAAATGAAATTACCTGAAGATGTCATTGCTAAATATAAAGAAGTCACAGAAAACGTTAAAGGCGTTATAAGTCTTTAGTTTTTTTTTGTATTTTGCGCTTGCACAAAACTACGTGCCTTAAGTAAACTCTACACAAACACATATTTTGATAGATCATTTAGAATACAATTCAGAACGTGAGCATTTAATTATTCCGGAATACGGACGTCATCTTCAAAAAATGATTAATTATGCTAAAACACGCGAAACAAAAGAAGAACGTAATAAATTAGCAAATGCCATAATTTCGGTAATGGGGAATTTACAACCTCATTTACGTGATGTGCCAGATTTTCAGCACAAACTATGGGATCAGTTATTTATCATGTCTAATTTTGAATTGGATGCCGATTCACCTTATGAAGTGCCTTCTAAAGACACTTTAAAAGAACGTCCTGAACATTTACCATATCCTCAGAATTTCCCTAAATATCGTTTCTACGGAAATAATATTAAAACAATGATTGATGTAGCTAACACTTGGGAAGACGGTGAACTTAAGGAAGCTTTGGTTTTTACCATAGCTAATCACATGAAAAAATGTTTCCTTAATTGGAATAAAGATACTGTTGAAGATAGTGTTATTTTTGAGCATTTACGTGAGTTGTCAGATGGAAAAATAAACTTACTTAATACGGATGAAGACCTAACAGACGCTTCTAGTTTAATGCGTAGTAAGAAAAAGTACAGTTCCAACAATAACAACAATAAAAAAGGACACCAAAAGAAAAATAATTCTAATAGAAGTAGAAAACGCTACTAAGACACGTTATGGGTATATTTAAAATTGAAGGCGGACAGCAATTAAAAGGAAAAATTCAACCTCAAGGAGCTAAAAATGAAGCATTACAAATTTTATGTGCTGTTTTATTAACTCCAGAGAAAGTAACAATTCATAACATCCCCGATATTGTGGATGTGAATAAGCTAATAGATTTATTAAGAAATTTAGGTGTTAAAATTGAAAAGATAGAGCAGGGGACTTACACGTTTCAAGCAGATGCTATAAATCTTGAATATTTAGAGTCTGAAGCTTTTAAACAAGATGGTCGTGGATTACGTGGTTCTATCATGATTGTTGGTCCATTATTAGCGCGCTTTGGTAAAGGATATATTCCAAAACCAGGAGGTGATAAAATTGGTAGACGTCGTTTAGATACACACTTTGAAGGATTTATTAATTTAGGTGCTAAATTTAGATATAACCGTGAAGAATATTTTTACGGTGTTGAAGCTGATAAGCTTAAAGGTGCTTATATGTTGCTTGATGAAGCCTCAGTAACAGGTACAGCCAATATTGTAATGGCTGCCGTTTTAGCTGAAGGTGTTACTACAATTTATAATGCAGCTTGTGAACCTTATTTACAACAGCTTTGTAATATGCTAAATAGAATGGGAGCCAAAATTAGTGGTATTGGGTCTAATATGTTAAGCATAGAAGGTGTTGATGAGCTTGGAGGTACGAGTCATACAATGCTACCTGATATGATTGAAATTGGTAGTTGGATTGGTTTAGCGGCCATGACTAAAAGTGAGTTAACTATTACTAATGTAAGTTGGGATGATTTAGGTCAGATACCAAATGTGTTCCGTAAACTTGGAATTACCGTTGAAAAACGTGGCGACGACATTTTTATTCCTGCTCATACTGATGGGTATGAAATTCAAAACTATATTGATGGATCTATATTAACGATTTCCGATGCGCCTTGGCCTGGGTTTACGCCCGATTTATTGAGTATTATACTCGTTGTAGCGACACAAGCTCGAGGTTCGGTGTTAATTCACCAAAAAATGTTTGAGAGCCGCTTGTTTTTTGTTGATAAACTAATTGATATGGGGGCTAAAATAATTCTTTGTGATCCACATCGTGCCGTTGTAATTGGTCATGATTTTAAATCACAGTTAAAAGCTACAACAATGACCTCACCTGATATTCGTGCCGGTGTATCATTGTTAATAGCATCTTTGTCGGCCAAAGGAACTTCAACAATACATAATATTGAACAGATAGATCGTGGTTATGAAAATATCGATTCGCGTTTACGTGCTATTGGTGCTAACATTACTAGACATAAAGAAAACGATTAATTCTTAATATCGTATTCGTATAAAAAAAGCTTCTCAATTTATTGAGAAGCTTTTTTTGTGAACATAATTTACTCTAACTATTTTAATTAACTAACTGCAGCTTTATAAACTTTTAAGCAGCGTTCTCTAGCTTCTTTATGATCAACTATTTTTGGTGTATAATCCAATTCTTGAAATTCAGGAACCCACTTTTTTATGTATTCTAAGCCTTTATCAAACTTTTCAATTTGTGTTGTTGGATTAAATATTCTGAAGTAGGGTGCAGCATCAACACCTGATCCCGCTACCCATTGCCAATTTCCAATATTACTAGCCATTTCGTAATCATGCAATTTTTCAGCAAAATATGCTTCACCCCAACGCCAGTCAATAAGTAGATGTTTACATAAAAAACTACCTACTAACATCCGAACCCGATTATGCATAAATCCGGTTGTGTTTAGTTCTCGCATGCCTGCATCTACTAGTGGGTAACCAGTTTTGCCTTCACACCAAGCTTTAAATTCTGCCTCGTTATTCCGCCATTTTATGGCATCGTATTTGGCTTTAAAACTTTCGGTAAGTGTATGTGGGAAATGCCATAGGACTTGCATAAAAAATTCACGCCATATTAATTCTTTTAAAAAAGTATCATTTGTTTTATTGGCCGCTTTTTGCACTATTTTACGAATGCTTACAGTACCAAACCGTAAATGTGTCCCTAAATGGGACGTAGCATCAAGTGCAGGAAAATTGCGTTTGGCTTCATAATCAGTAATAATTGAATTGGAAAGTTGGTAAGGGATTATGTGTTGTTCAGACTTATCAAAACCAATATCGGATAATGTTAAATTTGGTAAGCGTGTATTTTTAACCAAATTATTAAAAAGTGAATGGGTATCATAAATGGATAATTTCAAATCATTAAATGCAGATTTCCAACTACGCATATAAGGTGTGTAAACACGGTATGGTGTGCCGTCGTTTTTTACTATTTCAGATTTTTCAAAAATAACTTGATCTTTAAATGTATGAAATGAAACGTTTTTCTGATTTAATATTTGCTCAATTTCTTGATCTCGTTTTTGCGCATAAGGTTCATAGTCATGGTTCGTGTAAACAGCCGATATATCGTAAGATTTTAATAAATCTTCAAATACAGTTTTCGGTGTGCCAAAATACAATGCAATACTACTGTTATATTCCTTTTGAAGTGCGCTGCGCATTTCTTGTATTGTATTATAAATAAAGGTAACACGTGCATCGTTTGAGTTTAAGGAATCTAAAATTTCAGAATCAAAGATAAAAATAGGCAATACTGGATTGTCGCTTTCTAAAGCTTTATAAAAACCGGTATTATCATCAAGACGTAGGTCTCTACGAAACCAAAATATGTTTAAGGGTTCTTTCATGATTATATGGAACCGAAAAGTTCAGTTAATTTTTTTTCTCTATAGTTAAAAATCTCTTCTAATTTTGGCTTTACTATAAAAGGGTGTGCCATTTGTCCTAGAAAACCGAAAGGCAGTTTATAGTCTATAATATCGTTCATTTCTACGCCTCCAGGTATCTCTCTAATAAAATGTTTGTGATGCCATAAGGCATAAGGACCAAAACGCTGTTCGTCAACAAAATATTCATTAGTAACGCTATGGGTGATTTCTGTAACCCATTTTGTTTTAATACCCAAAACAGGTGTAACAATATATTGAATTATCTGACCAGCATACATAGGTTTGTCAGCACCAGAAATAATATTAAAACCCATATATTCAGGTGTTATAGTTTTTAAATTTTTAGGGTCCGACAAAAATGACCATGCCTGCTCAACAGAAATAGGTAACTGTTGTTTTTTATTAAGTGTGTAAATTTTCATTAATTATAAAGTAAAATATAACCGTTTAATGAGCTTGCTACAAAAAGCCAAACTATATAAGGTATTAGTAAATAACGCCATAAATTAATAGCGTCCATACGATAGGTGAAAAATAAATAGCATATTAAACCTGTTAGTAAGAGGATAACAATGAATGCTGGTAGGACTAGCTGTTGATTAAAAAATAGAAAATTCCATCCTACATTAAGTGCTACTTGAAGTGCAAACACCCCAATTAAATAATTGGATTTGTAGTCTTTAAATAAGAAACTTAAGTAAACAGAAAAACAAATCATTATTAATGTCCAAGCTGCTCCAAATACCCAACCCGGAGGAGTCCATGGTGCTTTATTTAAATTTGTGTACCATGCTGAAGATGCACCATCTCCCATTAGCCAACTGCCTAAAGCTAAGCTTCCAAAATTAATTATTAAAAACAGTATTAATAATGTTATATGTTTCATAAGGCGACAGGGAATAACGTTTTATATTAATACGGTTATGAATTTAGGTGTTTTGTTATTTTAGGACTTAAAGGTTTGGTTATTGAGTAGTAATAATCCACTAAATGTCCTTTTTTATTAATGAGATATTTTTGGAAATTCCATGTAACTGACGAGTTTACTTTTCCATTTAATGACTTTTTAGTTAGCCATTGGTATAACGGATGTTGTTCTTTTCCTTTTACTATTGTTTTCTTGGCAATAAGGAATGTTACTCCGTAATTTTTTTGACAAAATGATTGAATATGTTCTGCTGAACCAGGTTCTTGATTTCCAAATTGATTACAAGGAACACCAATTATAACTAGTTTGTTTTGGTAGGTTTCATAAAGTTCTTGCAATTCAGTGTATTGCTTCGTGAAACCACAATGAGAAGCTACATTAACGAACAATATATATTGTCCTTTAAATTTGTGTAGGTCGATAGCTGAGCCATCTAAAGCGGATAATTTAACATCATATAAGCTAGTGGTAGGTTGTGATTCTGTTTTTTTCGATTGAAAGATACTTAGCATAATATGATGGGTTTTTGACTGGTATTTACATAGTTAACAGAGCTACATTTTATGCTTATAGCTCTGTTACTATGACCAACCTTTTTGCATTAAGCACTTAAAGGTTTCCCGTTAAGACGTTTTTCTACTTTTTGTTTTATTGCTGTTAAACGCTTCATGATATCCATGATACGCTCATCTTTTTTGGTTTTATAAATTTGATTTAAATCCAAAATAAGGGCTTTTGCCTCTCTTGAGATTTTAATTCTATCACTTGTTGATAAAGATTTTAATTTTGTTTGCTCGAATTCTAATGCACGATCTATTGTGTCCATAGTTTAAAAATTTAATAGTTTTAATTTAGCTTTAAATAGGTTGCTCTAGGGTTAAGGTTGTATTTTAAGCACTACTTTAACACGGTGTTATTCTAAAACAACTGCATTTTACTAATTAATGAAATATAATAACTGTTTTTCTACTATTTATTAATTTTAAGTTAAAATATAATTGGTTTCCTACATATTTCACACTTTAATGCTTAGGGCGTTTGTAATAATTTATAGTTTGAAATTTTAATGCCATCAGCTTTCAAGTCAAACATTAAATTATACAAACCAAAAAAGGTTCGGTTTATGTATATAAAATGTTGTGAACCGCGATTTCCATTCATTTTCCGTAAATCTGTATTTTTGGAGTATTTTTCACCTAAATCGGCAATACGACTAAAAAATGAAGCATCTGAAAAATTAAAAACCTCAGAATGTAACGGACGTGTGAAAATACTTAATAGCTCATGAAACATATCTGAAAAGAATTTAATTTCTTCCAGCGAATCTTCTGGTTTTAAAATTTCTAACTCATACAGTTTATCTTGAAAAATGATTGGATTATCAATACATTCTTTTGTAGCTAACTCAAAGTAAGGAATATAAAAACTATTTGGAATAATTTTCATGCAACCAAAATCCAGCGCTATTAGCTGTCCTGTTTCAGAAATTAGAAAATTTCCGGGGTGTGGATCGGCATGTACCTTTTTTAATTTATGAATTTGAAACATATAAAAATCCCATAAAGATTGTCCGATTTTCGTAGCAAGGTCTTTATTTGTATTTATTGGCGCAAATTCAGAAAGGTGTTTCCCTTTCATATAATCCATAGTAATAATCCGGTCTGAAGATAAATCTGGGTAATACTTTGGGAACTTCAGGTTTGGTATATGGGCACAAGCTTGTGCTATTTCTTGACTCTGCTGGAGTTCTAATTGGTAATTGGTTTCTTCAATTAGCTTGTTTTCTACTTCTTTAAAATACTTATCAGAATCTGCACCTTTAATATTAAACATTTTAATAGCTATGGGTTTCACCATTGCTAAATCTGATTGAATACTTTGTGCAACTCCTGGGTACTGTATTTTAACGGCCAATTGCTTTCCATTTTTTTCTGCAATGTGTACTTGACCAATACTTGCTGCATTAACTGAAACCGGATTAAAATTATCAAAAATAGATTCGGGTGGTTTTCCAAAATAAGCCTTAAAAGTTTTAGCGACTAAAGGGGGAGATAATGGCGGCACAGAAAACTGTGATAAAGAAAATTTTTCAACATAAGCTTGTGGTAAAATGCTCTTTTCCATGCTTAGCATTTGTGCTACTTTAAGTGCACTTCCTTTAAGTTGCTTTAATCCATCATAAATATCATCAGCATTATTTTTATTTAATGTTTCTCTAGCCTCATTGTCATCTTTAGTGAGTTTATCACCATAATATTTAAGGTAATTAACGCCAACTTTTGCGCCTGTTTTAACTAATTTACTAGCACGTTGTATTTTTCCTGTAGGTATTTTATCAATTGTTTTCATATGCTCTTATTGCATGGTCTCTTTATAGATAAATTTACCTAAATCAAGCACACTTTTTAATGGTTTTATCTCCATCAAGTCGAAACTTGCTTGTACCGATTTTTCAATGAATAAATCGGTTTTCTCAAATGCTGGCGACTCATCATTTAACCAAAATTTTAAAACGACAAGAAACTGAACCCAAAAACTTTCTTGAACAGACATATTTTGAATTTTAGTTATGCGTGGTTCTTTAATTTCTACCATATCAATTGGTAATGAGTTAATATATTCTTTAAATGCTTTTCTCAATTCAGAAAGGGTAGTGAGCGACTTTAAATTTTTAGATTCTAGAGCGTAAACACCATAACTTCTATTAGCTGTTAAATTTTCAAATAATGTAAAATAGAAACTTAATAGCTTATTACGGGCATCAAATTGTAAATACGATTCGTTTTGCTCTAAAAGGTTTATAGTATTTTCCAGAAACGTTTTAAAAATAGTTTTTTCTAAAACTTTAAACGTTGTAAAGTGTTTGTAGAAATCAGATTCGTTAAAATTAAACGCTTTAGCAAACGCATATACAGATTCAGGCTCTTGATTATGAGTTAAAACATAATCCATGTAAAATGTTATGAGTTTATCGTTTGTTATGTTCTTTTTCTTAGCCATGATTTCAATATTATGACGTAAAGATACAAAATGTTTAACAAATAATCTAAAAAGTTAAACAAAAAATACTGTGATACAATTTAAATTCTCTACAAACAGAAAAAATAGTATCTTCGTATTTCAAAAATTTAAAAACATGAAAGCAAGTCAAATCCTATGTTTAGGACTATTTTTAATGGTGTTTAGCACCGGTTTTTCTCAATCGCGTTCTGTAAAAGATGCGGAATTACAAGAAGCTAAAGTTGATACCGTTTATTCGGTTCAAGAACGTGCCAATATTCAACGTTGGTTTTATGAACGTGTTAACGAAATGAAATTAAAGCCTGAAGTGCGTGATGATTATGATCGTATTGTAAACAATTATGTTTTTCAAATGGGGCGCTTAAATGATTCGGATCACGATTTTACACGTGATGAAATACATGAAAAATTTAATGCACTTGTAGATAGAATGAACAACGAAATTAAACCAATTTTAACTTCAGACCAGTACATTAATCATTTAGAAAACTTTGGACAAATACAACGTAGTGTTTATAGAAGATGGAATTTTGAAGATTAAATACATTTAGTAATTAACAAGACGTTTATAAAGTAATTCTTATAAATAACAATTTAAATTAATAATATATTATCCATGAAAAAGACATTATTACTTATTGCTGCGTTTGTTGTGGCATTTAATACACAAGCACAGGTTGAAACACCTCAATCTAGCCCTTTTAGTAAAGTTGAGCAAAAGGTTGGTTTAACCGATGTGACTATTGAATATTCTCGTCCAAGTGTGAAAGGCAGAAAAATATTTGGAGGCTTAGAGGCTTTTGATAAGATTTGGAGAACCGGAGCTAATAAAAATACGGTTATTACTTTTAGTGATCCCGTAACAATTAATGAGTATCAATTGGACGCTGGTTCTTATGCGTTATACACAAAGCCAGGAGCATCTATTTGGGAAGTATATTTTTATACAGCAACGGATAATTGGGGAGCACCAAAAAAATGGGATGAAAGTAAAGTAGCTGCAATTGTTAAGGTTAAAGCAGAACAAGTACCTTTCTTAGTTGAAACTTTTACTATTGATATTAACAATATTCAAACAAGTGGAGCTAGATTAGAGTTATTATGGGAAAATACATACATAGGTGTTCCTTTTTCTGTTCCAACAGATGATAAGGTACTGAAGTCTATTAACGATGCTTTAAATGGTACGCCTACATCAGCTGATTATTATGCTTCAGCAGTGTATTATTTAACAGAAGGCAAAGATATTAAGCAAGCTAAAGTTTGGGTTGATAAAGCTTTTAGTATGATGGATAAAGAGCCTGCTTTTCATCAATTAAGAAAGCAGTCTTTAATTTATGCTAAAGCGGGTCATAAGGCGGAAGCTATTGAAATTGCTAAGAAATCTTTAGAAGCATCAAAAGCTGCTGGTAACATGCAGTATGTAAAATTTAATGAAGATTCTTTAGAAGAGTGGGGCGCTAACTAAAATGAAGTTACGTTTTATTTTCTGCATCTTTATTCTAACTGTTTCAACAATAAGGTTTTCTCAAGAAACAGAATGATTATCGGGAGAATTACACTTTGTTGATGGTTGCGTAAAGACAGGTCAAGTTAAAATTCCGCAGCCAATATTTCTGCTGCCGAACCTGTTGAAAAACGAGAAGATGCTTTAGAAGCGTTATTGCAATACGAAAATTGTATATAATAGTATTCGAATAATAAATAGAAAAGCGACTAGATTTTTATCTAGTCGCTTTTTTTTGGTGCTAAATCTTAAGGTTACTATCCTTTAGTTTTAGCTTGATTTTTTACTTGTAAATTGAATTAGTATCGCAATAGTCATAACAATAGCACACCCCACAAAGTTGAGCCATAAGAAAGGTAAGTTTATATATTCGTATTGATTTAATAAAAATAAGCTAATCACCAGTATTTGTGTTATAATAGCGGCAATAAATACGGCACGACCTTTAACAGCTTTAACAAAAAAGGCTAATAAGAAAATACCTAAAACATTACCATAAAATACCGAACCAATAATATTTACTAACTGAATTAAATTCTCAGCCAAATTAGCGAGACAGGCTACTATTATTGCCATAATTCCCCAACCTAAAGTAAATAATCTAGAAATTTTAACCATTTCTGTGTCGCTTTTATTAGGCGCATTTCGCTTGTATAAATCTATTGTTGTAGTAGATGCAAGCGCGTTTAACTCGCTAGAAGTACTAGACATGGCAGCACTTAATATAACGGCTAATAGTAACCCAATTAAACCTCGAGGTAAGTTGTTGAGTATGAAGTTTATAAAAACATAATCCTTATCGTTACTTTCTACTTTTATACCTTTAGTTTCTCCTGCTTTGTCAATTAATACACGAGCACGAGCTCTAATGCTATCATTTGTAGCATTTGCAGTTGCGACACCAGCCAAGGTTGCTTCATTTTTATTAGCAATGAAACTGGCTATTAATTCTTGTTTTTCATTATAAACAGCATCTTGAGCCAATTGAAGCTCTTTGTATTCTTGAGCATATTCTGTGTCTAAAACCACTTCAGTAGCTACAGGGTTAAAATTTACGGGAGCTTTGTTGAACTGATAGAAAACAAAAACCATAACGCCTACAAGTAGAATAAAGAATTGCATAGGAACTTTAAATAGGCCGTTAAACATAAGCCCTAATTGCATTTCTCGAACAGATTTTCCGGATAAATAACGTTGTACTTGGCTTTGGTCTGTTCCAAAATAAGAAAGCATTAAAAAAGTACCACCTATAATACCACTCCAAAAAGTATAACGATTATTTAAATCGAAAGAGAAATCCAAAATATCCATTTTACCACTTGCGCCAGCAATATCTAATGCATTTGTAAAAGTGATATTTTCAGGTAGTTTATTTACGATAAGAATAAAGGCAATAATCATCCCAGAAAAGATAACAACCATCTGATGTTTCTGGGTAACATTTACTGCTTTCGTACCACCTGATACGGTATAAATAATGACTAATATTCCTATAATAATATTAAGTAATAGGAGATTCCAACCTAAAACAACCGATAAAATAATTGCAGGAGCAAAAATAGTGATACCTGCAGCCAACCCGCGTTGAATAAGAAATAATATAGCAGTTAAAGTACGTGTTTTTAAATCGAAACGGTTTTCTAAGAATTCGTAAGCTGTGTACACATTTAAGCGGTGATACAAGGGGATAAAAACCATACAAATAACAATCATGGCTATTGGAAGTCCGAAATAGAATTGTACAAAGCCCATACCGTCGTTAAAGGCTTGCCCTGGTGTCGATAAAAATGTAATAGCACTTGCTTGTGTAGCCATTACGGATAATCCTATCGTGTACCACTTAGAAGAATTACCTCCTTTTAGGAAATCTTGAACGTTTTTACTGCCGCGGGTTTGGTATGTTCCGTAAGCAACAATAGTAATAAGGGTAATGGATAGAATAATCCAATCGAGAGTTTGCATATTTAAAAGGCTTGCATTATAAAATAAAAAGCAATAAAATAAAGAATGTTAGCTACGAGTAGTATCGTATACATTTTTTTCCATTTGTATTTTTCGGGCTCCATGAGTAGTGTTTTGGGTTATTTTCCTAAAGATAACATATTCGCAAATAAACGGTATGCTCCAGATACGCCTGCAGGAAACTCTCTAAAGAAACTTAATCCTGTATAAACATAATAGCCTTTACCGTATTTAGCGACAAGTAAACTTCCTTTTTTAGCAGACTCACCTTTATCATGCATTGATAAAATAGGGGTGAAATCCGAACTCCATTTATTAGGGAAGTATAAGCCACGCTCTTGTGTCCAATTTTCAAAATCAGATTGGGTGATTTTATTAGGAGTGTTTAATACGGGGTGTTTTTTAGCTAAAAATGTCACATTTGCAAATTCATCAGTAACCCGGTCTCTTGATAATTCTAATTTAAAGGGTGCTAATGTATCTGTTACTAATCTGCGGTTTGTGTTGTACTGAACAATCATGTTTCCGCCATTTTTTACAAAATCAAATAAAATTGATTGTTTAAATTTTAAGGCTTCAACTGTATTGTAAGCACGGATTCCTATGACTACGGCATCAAAACCTTCTAAATTTTCAGGGGTAATAGCATCAGGGCTTAGTGTTGTTACATGGTAACCTATTTGTTGTAAGCTTTCAGGAACTACATCACCTGCACCAGCAATGTAGGCTATGTTTTCACCTTTCTTTTTAATATCTAAACGTACCACTTTACTTTCGCTAGGTAGCAATACCGTTTGATATGGAATATGATCGTAATCTATTTCTATTAACTCATTGGAGTAGGTGTTGTTGTTAATAGATATAATAGGTTTGATAGAGCCTTCATTTTGCTTACTTGGAGGCGTAACCAAAAACAAAACAGTTTGCTCATCACCTTTATTACTAATGCTTATTTGGTGTTTTTCGGGTGTAACGCTCCAACCATCAGGTATAGATAAATGTATGTCACCTTTTAAATTATCGCGTCCTGCTTTAATGCTTACGGGAATGTTTCTAGGGTTGTTAGTGTCGAAAATGATTACTTTTTCGGCAATTTTAACCGATGCTTCCGGGATTATTTCAAAAGGCTTATAAACTTCACCTTTAACGGGGTCATTCATTTTATAAACAACAGCTTTGGTATAAGGAATGTTAACACCTGCTATGTTCAAGTGAAAAATGACATTGAAATATTCTGGTGTTTCTGCTTTTCCTATTAATGCTTTATCAGACACTTGATACATGCCTAAAGTTCCTTTTTCTGTTAGCCAGTAAGGTGTTGTGATAGGTGTTTTATCTAGGCTAGGAATTTTAAACGATTCGCTAATTTTTATAGATTCGTTTTCGTTTAAGGTAATTCCTTTCTCAACTTTTAAGTTATTAGGATTTGTAATTGACGCTAGAGTCATTTTTATAGGACTTCTATTTATAGCTTCAAGTTTTAAAGAAATAGTTTCGTTAGCTGTTGCTTGATTTGTTTCAGAAACAGCTTCTACATACAAACCGGCACAAGCAGCTATAATATCTTTTAATTCCTGAGTTTTAATAGTTTTCCAATGTGTGTTTTCTAATTGCTGAATAGCAGCATAAGCTTCAACTAGTTTAGGTAATGATGCAGAAGGATTATTAAAATTATAATTGGTTTCTACATCTTTTAATATTGCACCAATAGCAGCGCCACCTTTTACTCGGTTCCAAGAAGTATCAATACCTTCAAATAAATTATTTGGATCAGTAGGCATTGTTCCTTTTATAAGCTCGATATATTCTAACTCAGAACCACGAGTTCCGGTGTTACCAAACCCTTGCGATTTGTGCTGACTTCTACTTAAGGATGCAATTTCGGTATTACTAAGTCCGCTTGATGGATAATAAATTCCGGTATCTAGGCTTAAGAGATTACTTTTGTCGGCTTTATTAAATTTTTCTTTACTACCATAAAACCACCAAGATGTGTTATAAAACAGGCGTTTTGGTTGCCATGTAGATGTAGTTTTTAGTTGTTCAGAGAATTTTGAATTATCATTGGTAATATCAAAAGCTTCCACGCTTAACATGGCTGAAGTTGTATGATGCCCGTGAGTTGTTCCTGGGCTTCTGTGGTCAAAACGGTTTATGATGATATCTGGCTGAAATTGACGAATAGCTAAAACCACATCACTTAAAACGGCTTCTTTATTCCATATAGCTAAAGTTTCATCGGGGTGCTTAGAATAACCAAAATCGTTTGCACGTGTAAAACGTTGTTCGCCACCATCAATAGCTCTGGCAGTAAGGAGTTCTTGGGTTCTAATAACACCGAGAAGCTCACGAATTTCAGGACCAATTAGGTTTTGGCCACCATCGCCTCGTGTTAGCGATAAATAGGCCGTTCGTGCATGAATATTATTTGCCATATAAGAAATAAGGCGTGTGTTTTCATCATCTGGATGTGCTGCTACGTATAGAACAGAGCCTAAAAAATTAAGTTTTTTAATGGATTCGTAAATCTCAGAACTATTAGGTTTTTTGGGTTTTTGGGCGTAGGTGAGTGTGGTACTTAATAGGATAAAAAAAAGGGCACGTACTAGTTTTGTCATAATGGTTTTGCTAAAAGACCAAATATAATAAAGTCAGTAGTTAAGACTAACGGTTTTAATGGTTTTTTAACTAAACACCTTAAGCTGTACTCTAAGATTATTAAGAATACTTTTTAAAGAAAATGAATAATTACACTATTCATTGTGTTGGGTATAATGAAGATTTAAGAGTAACTACTTGTTAATAAATATCAATTATAACTTTAAAGGAGTTATAAATAGCTCCTTTTTCTTTGTTTCATAACCACTTCTTTCGTTTAAAATAATACAACATACCAATAAAAATTAGAATCATTACAGCCCAAAGAATATAATAGCTGTATTTGTACTGAAGTTCAGGCATATGGTTGAAATTCATACCATAAATACCGGCAATAAATGTTAGTGGAATAAAAATAGTAGCAATAATGGTTAATACTTTCATGACCTCATTCATTTTATTGCTAATGGTGGTCATATACATATCCATTAAACTCCATATCATTTCGCGGTAAATATCAATACTGTCTGATAATTGAATGATATGATCGTAGACATCATTATAGAACTGAAGATTTTTTTTAAGAATTAAATCACTATCACTTTTTTCTATACGACTAATTATTTCGCGAAGGGGGAAAATAGCACGACGTACTTTTAGGAGTTCTTTTTTTAGACTTAATACTTGCTGACTTAAATCGTCTTTAATATTTCCACTGAAAAGTAAATCTTCTAAATCTTCTACTTTATTACCCATGGTTTCGCTTACAATGTAATAATGATCTACTACCGCATCCATTAGCGCATAAAGTAAGTAATCTGAGCCTAGACTGCGAATTCTTCCTTTACCAGCTCTAAGACGCTCCCGAACTGTATCAAAAACATCGCCTTCTGATTCCTGAAACGTTATGACATAATTTTTTCCAAGTATAAAACTAACTTGCTCAATAGTAATGTTTTCATCAGCATCATAATATAACATTTTTAAAACGATGAAAATATATTCTTCGTATTCATCAATTTTAGGGCGTTGAGATGTATTTACGATATCTTCTAAAACTAGTGGGTGGAGATTGTAATGGGTACCAATTTTTTCAATTTCGTTTATATGGTTTAATCCATTAATATTAATCCATGTTATAGAATTTGTGTTTTTAAAATTAAAGGCATCATCAATGTTAAACAGTTCCTGTTCGTTTACAAATTGCGAACTATAATCAAATGATTCTATAAAAAGTCTTTGAGTGTCTTTATTCCCGGTATATGTTAATGTTCCTGGAGATTTCCCAACGTGTTTCTTGTATTTTGAAGTGCGCTTTTTACCCATAATAGTGAAATTTACAATAAATTATTTAAAACTATAGGGTGTTATCAAGTTCTTCTGAAGTTAAATCAATTGCATCTTTTTTTAATAAAGTAACTGGTTTTTGAAGGATTAAATTGTTGGGGTAGGTTACTAAATCCCCGTTATTTAAACGCAAATGTAGTTGGAAAGCTGCAATATCTTCAATAATAGCTTCTATAGGAAAGTCTTTATCGTGAATGAAAATTTTATCGCCAACCTTGTATGGGAAGTTAAAGAACATAATTATTCCAGATGTAATATTGCTTAAAATAGACCAAATAGCAAAAAGCGCAATTCCAATCACAGCAAATAGGGATGAAAAAACTAAAGCAATTTCTTCAAATTTAGCTCCTAAAATTATGGTTTCAATTAGTAGTCCTAACAGTAATATTGTTGCTGTGGCATAACGAGAAATAAGTTGTATTCTAGCCTCGTTGATACCAGCTTTACGACCAATTTTTCTAATTAGAGTTTTGGCAATAAAACGAATAAATAGCAGTATAAGAATTAAGATTATACTAGCGAAAATTTCAGATTGATATAAGTTTATATTGGACATTGAAGTCATGTGTTTGTTTCTCGTAAAGATAAAATAGAAAAACCTGACTATATGATAATTTTCAAATTATTTACTGTGCAATAAATTCTTGTAATGTTTGATAAACTAAATGTGTAGGAAGGCCTACGACATTAAAATAGGAGCCCTCAATATTGGTTATTCCTACTTGGCCAATCCATTCCTGAATGCCATAAGCACCTGCTTTGTCAAATGGTTTGCAGGTGTTTACGTAATGGTTTATTTCGGCATCCGATAGTTCTTTAAAAGTAACTTTCGTTATCGCATTTACGGTTTTTTGTTTTTCGGAAGTTGTAAAACAAACTGAAGTAATAACATCATGTGTTGTATTACTCATAGATTTAATCATATTAAAAGCATCGATTGGGTTTTCAGGTTTTCCTAAAGCTTTTTCTTGATGCCAAACTATGGTGTCGCTTGTTATTAATATTGTGTTCGCTTGTATTTCATTCTGAAAAGCCTGTGCTTTTAATTGCGCTAAATAATCGCTAATTTCAGCATGTTTGAGCTCCTCAGGATATACTTCGTCAACCGGTTTTAAAATAATCTCAAAATCTAAGCCTAAATCTTTGAAAAATTGTTGTCTTCTTGGTGATCCTGAAGCTAAAACTATACGTTTGTTTTGTAGTTGTTCTTTAAGCATTAGTAGAGTAGTTTAAATTGATACATTACTAAAGAAATCATACCGAAAAACATAATCAGTTTTAATAGCGCACTAATAGTACTGTAATCACTTTTTTGTTTGGCTTGAAATAAACGGATAATAACATAAACTAATGGTGCAATTACAAAGAGCAGAAAGTATCCTACAATCCATAAATTTTGATACATATAAGTTACAACATAATATGTTACAGCAAATAGCGGAACAAAAGTAAGTGCTAGTGTAATATGGGTTGCACGAACGCGGCCTAAAGCTATAGGTAGTGTGTTCATTCCAAACTTGTAATCACCGTTGGTGTCTTCAATATCTTTAACCATTTCACGTATTAGGTTTAAGCTAAAAGCAAAAATGGCATAATCGCAGATAATTTTAAAAAACGTTAGTTGCGTTTCTTGATTTTGTGGTGTTATGGCCGGAAGTAATTCAAAAAGTCCGACAATAATGATGCTTAATGCGACTAATAAAGAGACAACAATGTTGCCAATTAAAATAAGTTGCTTTAAATAAGAAGCATAAATGTATAGTAATCCAGAAACTAAAACAAAAATGGCAAAAAAACCAGATTTACCAACTAAATGGGATAAGTAAAAGCCAATTAAAACGCCAATAATATTAAGAATGAAAAACAGATTGTAGGCTAGTTTTTCTGAAATAACTTTTCCTACTATTACGCTTTCTGGTTTATTAATAGAATCGGTGTCTTGATCAAAAATATCATTAATAATATTACCAGCTGCCGCTAAACATATCGTAGCTATTATGAGTAAAGAAAAACCGAATCCATTTAGAGTTATCCGCACCCCAAAAGGTTCTAGTAGGGCATATTTTAGTAATAATTGCACCAAGGCAATCATGAGTAAATTTTTCCAACGAATTAATGATAAAATATTTTGCATACGCGTAAAATAGGGGCGTTTAGTTTGTTTGTAATTTAATCGTATTGTGCATTAAAGCTGCCTTGCCAATTGTCTTGAACTTTTAAAACTTGTTCAATAACATCACGAACAGCACCTTGACCACCATTTTTATGAGAGATATATTTTGATGCAACTTTAATTTCAGGAACAGCATCCTGAGGGCAACACGGTAACCCTACTAGTTTCATTACAGGGTAGTCTGGTATGTCATCACCCATATATAAAACGTGCTCTAGTTTAATATCCTTTTCCGATAGGTATTGGTTAAGCTCTTTTATTTTGTCATGCGATTTTAAGAAAATATCTGTTATACCCAATCCTTCTAAACGGGCGCGCACCCCTTCATTGGAGCCACCAGAAATTATACAAATATTATAACCTCTGTCAATAGCTGTTTTTAAAGCGTAACCATCCTTTATATTCATGGTTCTTAGCATTTCACCAGAAGTTAATACAGTTACTGTGCCATCGGTTAATACGCCATCTACATCAAAAATGAAGGTTGTAATATGTTCTAAGTATTCTTTATAGCTTTTTTCTTCCATAATATTTTACTTTTCGGTGTTAGCTGCTGGATAAACACCTTGCGTTTTTTTTATTGAGCTAGTTAATAATTTATAAATTGCTTGATGTTGCTCACTTTCAAGTAATTTTAAATGTTTTTTAATTGTTTTTTTGTCGTTACGCTTTGCGGGCCCCGTTTGGGCTAGATAAGGAGAAATAGTCTGAACTTTATTCGCTGTTTCTAGTATAAGTGGTTTTAAAATATCGAATTCTACACCTTCAGATTCTGTTATTTCATGAGCAACACGATAAAGTTGATTGGTGAAATTATTAACAAAAACAGCCGCTAAATGTAAGGCGCGACGTTGGTCACTATTAACTTTATAGGTTTGGCAGCCTAAATTATCACCTAAAGATTTTAGTAATGGGGCATTTTTTTTACCAATAGTTTCAATGCAAATAGGTACAGTTTCTATAGGAATAGGTACATCCTTGGAAAAGGATTGTAAAGGGTAAAATACACCACGCTTATTTTTTTTATCTAAATCATAAACACTGACACTACCAGAGGTATGAACAACAAACCGATCTTCAAAAGGTAATGCTTTTGATATATCAGCTATGGCATCATCGCTAACAGCTATTATATATATGTCAGCAGGTTTTAACTGTGTTAAATCGTCAATCGTATCGACTTCAGATTGAAACATAGCTAATTTTCTAATATCCCGATTGTACCATTGCGTAACAGAAATGTTTTCAGCTTTTGTAAAAGCTTTGTATAGATGAGTGGCAACATTGCCAGCTCCGATAATAGTTGTTGTAATCATAAGGCGAAAATACACATAATTATAAAAATATTTTAAAGGGTTTTAGTAATAATTTTTAAATATAAAGGGTGTCATTCTTAAAAGATTGTCTTGCCGATATATATTTAGTTTCTAATACGAGAAATGTAAGATATTGATACTAGATATAGAGCTGTAAAGTTCTGTAATTGTTGTAAATTAGCATATGAGAAAAAATATTGAAACACGTGATGATGTATTTTTATTAGTATCATCATTTTATGATAAAGTACGATCTGATGAGTTTTTAGGACCTTTTTTTAATAAGGTAATTACCGATTGGGATGCACATATTGAGCGTTTGACTAC
The DNA here is from genome assembly GCF_054031195.1 of Algorimicrobium bowmanii. Next base: position 2,031,280 of record NZ_CM132929.1, on the reverse strand, counting down.
TTTTTGGGAAAGTAGCTTATTCATGGGGCGGAAATTAGACAAAAAATATATTGGTAACCCACTTGAGGTACATGTGAAAGTTGATGAAGAAAATAACCATGTTATTTCAGAACATCATTTTGGTGCTTGGTTAAACTTGTGGTTTGAAACGATCGATTCGCATTTTGAGGGAGATATAGCGGATAAAGCAAAAAGACGCGCTAGAAAAATGGGAACCTTTTTGTATTTAAGTATCTTTCAAGCAAGACCATCAGCGACTTAGGTTTTTCTATTAATTATAGCAAGGCTTCCAATCAAAAAGATATCTATAAAAGTCTTGATTTATTTGCTATTAATTATAAAACAAAACCTTAAATTTGCACAATTCAATTTTTGAGTCTCAAGTTATGCAAAATAAACTCGCTAAATTCCTTTTTTCAACCCGATTAACGTCTGTATTATTTATTGTTTTTGCTGCTGCTATGGCAATTGGCACATTCATGGATGCTGGTCAGGAAACATCGCCAACACCATATACCCGTAACCTTATTTATAATACGTGGTGGTTTGAGGCTATCATGATCATTTTTGTAATTAATTTTATTGGTAATATTAAACGCTACCGTTTATGGCGTAAAGAGCAGTGGGCTACATTAACATTGCATTTATCGTTTGTTCTTATTATTCTAGGGGCTGGTATTACTAGGTATATTGGTTTCGAAGGAATGATGGCTATTCGTGAAGGCGAAACCGAAAACACTTTTCTTTCTCAAAAAACATATATCACAGCCTATATAGATGGAGATTATATGGTGGATGGAATGGCACAGCGCAAAATAGTAGAAGAAGAAGTTGATTTTTCTCCACGTTTGGACAATGATTTTACATATAACACAGATTATGATACGCAAGATGTTTCTTTTGAATTAGAAAAATTCATTGGTGGTGCTGAACTAGATGTTATTCCTGACGAAACAGGAGAACAGTACTTAAAAATAGTTGAAGCTGGTGATGGTATGCCTCATAATCACTTTTTAAAATCAGGTGAAGTTCAGAGTATACATAACGTGCTGTTTTCTTTAAATAATGAAGTGGATGGCGCTATAAATATTAATTATACAGATGATAATCTAACTATCAACTCTCCTTTTGATGGTGATTATATGACTATGGCAACCGGAAAAACAGGGGTGTTAGTTAAAGATAGTATTCAGCCTTTAGTATTAAGGTCTCGATATATTATTGGAAATATGACTATGGTATTTCCAAAACCTGTAGTTAGAGGTAATTTTGATATTGTAAAGAAATCTCAAATGCTTCGTGGTGATGAAGATGGTGTGGTTTTAAAAGTAACTTCGGGTGGTGAAACAAAACGTGTTAAGCTATTAGGAGGTCCAGGATATAGTAAGCCTTTCGAGCAAGTAAAAGTAGGCGGTTTAGATATCGCCGTAAAGTATGGTTCAAAAGTTTTAGAACTCCCTTTTAGTATTAAACTTAACGATTTTATTGCTGATAAATATCCAGGAACAGATAATAGTTATTCTGCTTTTGCTAGTGAGGTTACTATTCTTGATAAAGAACAAGGCGATTTTGATTATCGCATATTTATGAATAATATTCTAGACCACCGTGGTTATCGCTTTTTTCAATCTGGCTTTGATCCAGATGAATTAGGTACCAAGTTATCTGTAAATCATGATATGTTAGGAACATGGGTTACTTATATAGGATATATTTTATTGTATTTAGGACTAATGGCTATATTATTTGATAAAAACACCCGTTTTGGAGCTTTAGAAAAACAACTAACAGCTATTAAAAAGAAAAAGGTTAATAGGCTGAAAAACAAAGGAGCAGCGTTATTAATTTTAGCAGGTACTTTAACTGGTTTTGCTCAAGGACACGGGCCTAATGACGGTCATGACCATACAAGTTCTAGACCTTCTAAGACGCAAATCGATTCGGTTTTAAAAGCCAATATTACACCTAAAGAACATGCTGATAAATTTGGACATATAGTTATTCAGGATATAGGAGGGCGTATGATGCCTGTAAATACATTTGCTTCTGAAATGCTTAGAAAATTAAGTAAGCATGACAGCTATGAAGATTTAGATGCGAATCAGATATTTCTTTCTATTCACGAAAGTCCTTTATTATGGTATAACGTACCAATTATATATTTGGCTCCACAGAAAGGAGATTCAATCCGTACACTTATTGGTATTCCTAAAGATCAAAAATATATTGCTTTAGTAGATTTCTTTACTCCTGATGGTAATTATAAGTTGGCACCATACTTAGAAGATGCCTATAAAGCTCAAATTCCAAGTGGTATTCAAAAAGAGTTTAAAGAAACCGATCAGCGTGTTAATTTATTATATAATACGATTGATGGTTATGCTTTACGAATATTCCCTGTTCCGGATGATGAGAATAATAAATGGATTTCATCGGTAGAATTTAGACGCGATGGTTATCGTGAAAGCATTCAAGATACCCTTTACGGTAACTTTATTAATAATGGATTTAGTGCTTATTTAATGACGTTGAATAATGCTAAAAAAACAGGTGATTATTCGCAAGTAGAAGATATCTTAACATCGTTTACCAAAACACAGAAGAAGTATGGCGGGGAAGTGATGCTTTCTGATAAAAAAGTAAAAACAGAAATACTTTATAACCATTACGATATTTTTAAAAACCTATTTAGTTGGTATATGTACGCTGCAACTTTAATGTTCATCGTATTAATTATACAAATTTTTAAAGAAGATAATAAAGCAATTAATATCTCTGTAAACGTCTTTAAAGTTATAGTTCTGTGTTTATTTTTACTACACACAGCTGGTTTAATTGTACGTTGGTATATTTCAGGGCACGCACCTTGGAGTGATGCTTATGAGTCTATGATTTATGTTGCATGGGCAACTATGTTTTTCGGGTTAGCGTTTGGAAAACGTAGCGATTTAACTATTGCAGCTACGGCCTTTGTAACCGCTATAATATTAATGGTAGCACATTGGAACTGGATGGATCCTGCTATTGCTAATTTGCAACCTGTATTAGATAGCTATTGGTTAATGATACATGTTGCAGTAATTGTTGCTAGTTACGGACCTTTTACCTTAGGTATGATTTTAGGTGTTGTGGTTTTATTCTTAATGATTTTTACAACCAAAGAGAATAAAGATAAAATGCTTATCAATATTAAGGAGTTAACTATTATAAATGAAATGGCTCTAACTGTAGGCTTAGTTTTACTAACTATAGGAAACTTTCTAGGAGGTATGTGGGCTAATGAAAGTTGGGGACGTTATTGGGGTTGGGACCCGAAAGAAACTTGGGCTTTAATCAGTATTATGATATATGCTTTTGTTATACACATGCGTTTGGTTCCAGGACTACGTAGTCGTTTTGGCTTTAATTTAGCCTCTATAATTGCTTTTTCAAGTATTATGATGACTTATTTTGGTGTTAACTTCTATCTAGCAGGTTTACATTCTTATGCTAGTGGTGATCAAATTGTAAGTGTGAAGTTTATAGCTATTGCTTTTGGTATTGTTGCTGTATTAGGATTTTTTGCCTACAGAAAATACGCTAAATATTATAAAAAATAAAGCAAGGTTATTGTGAAGTTTATAAAGGAGTTTAAAGAGTTTGCCGTTAAAGGTAATATGATGGATATGGCCATCGGTATTATTATAGGAGCGGCATTTAATAAGTTAGTAGATGTTTTAGTTAAACAAGTGCTACTACCTCCTTTATCTTTGTTAGTAGAAGGTGTAAATTTATCTGATAGACGTATTATTCTTCGCAATGAAGTAATTGATGCAGCTGGAGATATAACTACAGACGAAGTTGCCATTGGTTATGGTGCTTTTACGGAAGCCTTTTTAGACTTTATGATTGTAGGTCTAACAATATTTATAATTGTTAAATTTATGAATCGACTACGTAATAAGTCTCACGACCCAAAAAATAAAGCAGTTAAAACACCAAAGGACATAGAGCTGCTCACCAAACTAACAGGTTTGATGGAAGAACAAAACAACTTATTAAAGTCTAGTAAAAAAGATTTATAGCTTAATAGGATTTTTATCCATATTTAAATCGTCAAGCATATCTTGCGTGAATTTGTAATGACCACGACGAGTAATAATTCTAAACCGATGATCTTTCATTCGTGTAAGAACATCTAAAAAGCGCCATTTAGATTTTAATAGAATAGGCTCTTCAGATTTTAAACTGATTTCAAAATAGTGCTTTCTACCAGCTTTTTCTGCCACAATATCTGGTGTTATTGTTACATCCGAACCTTTTTTGTGGTAAGATTTCGGTGTTTCATAGCCATCTACGTCAGCACGGATATTATCATATCCCAGATTTTCTAAATAGCTTAAGGATTCTTTTAAAAATGTTGCGTTTTCTTGTCTTTCAGTTGTAGTCATAATTGTAAATATAGTTAAAATTTTGCGGGTTTCATTGAAATTCATGTTAAAATATTGATTTACAAGGTGCTACTCTAAGGGTTTTTCTTTCTTGGTTATTTAAATTATTAAAAAAATTAAAAATGCGCTATTATCGTCATAGTCAAGCCCTAGATTATTTGTAATTTGCTACTTTAATAAATAGAATTTTATGAAGGATTCCCAATACGGTATTAATACCATTTGTACACATGTAGGTGATGTTGTAGACAAGCAATTTAAAGGGGCTGTTTCTCCAATTTATATGGCAACATCTTATGAGTTTGATGAAGTAGATGTTAAGAGATATCCGCGGTATTTTAATACACCGAATCAAGAACATTTATCGCAAAAAATTGCTGCTTTAGAACATACAGAAAGCGGATTGATTTTTGGTTCTGGTATGGCTGCATTAAGTGCTTTATTTTTTTCATTTTTAAAATCAGGAGATCACCTGGTGGTTCAGAATACACTGTATGGAGGAACGAGTAACTTTATACGTGAAGAGTTTCCAAAATTTGGTATCGAGTTTACGTTTACCAATGGCTATGATATAGCAGATTTTAAGGATGCCATTCAACCGAATACAAAACTTATTCATATAGAAACGCCGTCTAATCCATTATTAACACTTACAGATATTCAAGCGGTTTGTGATTTAGCAAAATCGCAGGAAATTCTTACTAGTTGTGATAATACTTTTGCTAGCCCTATAAATCAAACACCAATAGATTTGGGTGTGGATATTGTTATGCATTCGGCTACTAAATATTTAGGTGGTCATAGTGATATTTTAGCAGGTGCTTTGGTAGGGTCTGAAGCGTTAATAGGTGACATATGGCATGTAGCCAAAAATTTTGGAGGTAATTTAAGTGAGATTACAGTATGGATGTTAGAACGCAGTATTAAAACTTTGGCCTTACGCGTTAAAGCACAAAGTAGAAATGCTAAGAAACTAGCTAAATATTTAGAAAAGCACCCACTTGTTAAAACGGTGTATTATCCGGGACTTAAATCCCACCCGCAGTATCCATTAGCAAAAAAGCAAATGCATGGATTTGGAGGTATGCTATCTTTCGAACTTCAAGACGGTTTAGAGGCTTTAAAGTTTCAAAAAGAATTAAAGCTAATAAAATCATCTATGAGTTTAGCTGGTGTTGAAAGTACCGTCCTTTCTCCTTATTTAACATCACATGCTTTGTTATCTCAAGAGGAGCGTGATGCAGTAGGAATTTCAGATCAATTAATTCGGTTTTCAGTAGGGATAGAATCTAAAAAGGATTTAATAACAGATTTAGAACAAGCTTTTAAAAAAATACAATAATTATGAAGTTAGATATTTTAGCCATAGGTGCGCATCCTGATGATGTAGAATTGGGCTGTGGCGGTACCATTGCTAAAGAGATTGCAAATGGTAAAACAGTAGGAATAATAGATTTAACACGAGGGGAATTAGGAACCCGTGGTACAGCTAAAACACGAGATGCAGAAGCAACCGAAGCAGCAAAAATATTAGGAGTTTCTGTACGTGAGAATTTAGGCTTTGCTGATGGCTTTTTTCTAAATGATAAAGCTCATCAAATTGAAATAATAAAAATGATTCGTAAATATCAACCTGAAATTGTGTTGTGCAATGCGGTTACAGATAGGCATATTGATCATGGAAAGGGGAGTAGTGCTGTTAGTGATGCTTGTTTTTTGAGTGGATTAATTAAAATAGAGACGTTTTTAGACACTGAAACTACCGCTCAGAAACCATGGAGACCAAAGCAAATTCATCATTATATTCAATGGAAGTACCTTGAACCGGATTTTGTAGTAGATATTTCAGATTTTATTGAAAAAAAATTAGAGGCTGTTTATGCGTATAAAACACAGTTTTTTGACCCTAAAAGTAAGGAGCCAGAAACACCTATTTCAAGTAGGAATTTTACTGATAGTGTGGCATATAGGTCTCGAGATTTAGGTCGTATTGTAGGCGTAGATTATGCCGAAGGTTATACGGTAGAACGTTACCCTTGTGTAAATAGTTTGTTTGATTTGAAATAATTTTTCAAAAATAGTTTGCCAGAAATAGGAAATCAATTATATTTGCAGCCTATTAAAATGGTGGTTGTAGCTCAGCTGGTTAGAGCATTGGTTTGTGGTACCAAGGGTCGCGGGTTCGAATCCCGTCTTCCACCCAAAATTAGAAAGCCTTTCAGATATCTGAAAGGCTTTTTTTGTGCACTTTATTTCGTTTTATCTAAGGAAATTTAAATCATTTACACGCACTGATAAGCTACATTCCTTATTATATTAGACTCATATTTTTTTGTTAAAAATTTAATGGGATTTTATGTTCGGTTTATTATTTGTTAATTTAGTTAAATAACTGCGTTAGCGCTTATAAATAAATTCCCTATGAGTAAATTAACTAATATTAAATCTGATATTGAAAAGTATGCAGAATCATCTAATTATACGGCTTTACAAATAGTTGAAAAATTAGAAAAGCATTTTTTTAATAAGAAGGTCAACGAAAATTTAAAACTGTATAAAAAAGGACAGAAAAAAGTGAGTGAAATTACTAAGGATTTAAAAATTTCACCTAGAAAGTTTTATGCAATTTTAGAAACTAAAAATATTACCCACAAAAAGTATAATAAGAATAAGGAAACGGAGAGTCAAAACTAATAATGTCTTAATCTTTAGTGTAAGTACTTAAATGAAGCTCTTAGTGTGTATTAGATGAAGTTTTTAATAATACAATAGAGGTAAAATAAAAAAGCCTTTTAGAAAGATCTAAAAGGCTTTTTTATTTAGGTGAGATAATTCTGTTATTCAGCAGCTTTATCTACAACTATACGGTTTCTACGATTTGCTAGTTCCCAAGCAGTATAGAATACTAAACGTGTTCTGTTTTCTAATAAATCGTAACGGATTTTATCTGGTGTATCACTTGGTTTGTGGTAATCAGCATGTGTTCCGTTAAAATAAAAGATTACAGGAATATTATTTTTTGCAAAATTATAATGATCAGAACGGTAGTAAAAACGATTAGGATCGTTTTCAGCGTTAAATTTATAATCTAAATCAATATTCATATAAGTTTGATTCATCTCTTCAGAAATATTGTGTAATTCTGTACTTAATTTATCACTACCTATTAAGTATATATAGTTGTCATTTCCTTCTCGTGTTGGATCTGTACGTCCAATCATATCTATATTTAAATTAGCAACAGTATTTTCTAAAGGAAATAAAGGATCTATATCTGTATAGTAACGCGATCCTAATAAACCTTTTTCTTCTCCGGTAACGTGTAAGAATAATATAGAACGTTTAGGTGCATGTCCATTTTTTATAGCCGTTTTAAAAGCTTCTGCTATTTCTATAAGTGCAACAGTTCCCGAACCATCATCATCAGCACCATTATAAATTTCGCCATTTTTAACACCTTCATGATCTAAATGAGCTGAAAGCACGATAATCTCATCTGGTTTTTCTGAACCTTTTATAAATGCAGCAACATTCTCAGACATAATTTGTTCTGAATTGTTCTTGTAGTCTAATTGCATAGCTACATTTAATGTTTCTGTTTTTGTAGCTGTTTCAATGCTAGGCATAATCGCTTTTGCTAAATCGGTATTAATTAAAAAGTAATACATAGTTTCTTTATCACCTTTTAAAGACATTCTACCGCTTGATCCACCAAATCGATTTGCAGCCATACTGTATATTTCAGGATTATAAAATAATACAGCAGCAGCTCCTTTTTCTTTAGCAATATCGCGTTTAGCGGAAAATTCATTTCTAAAATTAGACCAGTTAGAGCTTTCTGTAGTACCACTAATTACGTAGTTTCCTTCGGCATCTTTAGGCTCACCCGACTTAATTAAAACAACTTTACCTGTAACATCTAAATTTTCATAGCTATTATAGGCATCATCTTCAATTCCATAATCAACAAACACGACATCATTAGTATTTAATGAACCGCTATTTACCGAGTTTACAGAAACAAAATCATCTATAATTGTAAAATCCTTACCATTTACTGTCAATGATACTTGTGGTGCTTTTGAAATTTCTAAAGGCACTTCTTGAAAGTAGTCTCCGTCAGATTTTGCTGCAGAAACCTCAAGGTTTTCATATTGTTTTTTTAAATATTCTACAGCCAATTTCTGACCTTTAGCACCTGTTAGGCGACCTTCAAATTCATCGGAAGCATAGGTGTAAAGCATATCCTTTAATTCGGCAGAAGTAATAGTGTTACCGTATTCTATAGGGTTTGCAGGTTTTTGTGTTTTTGTGGTATCTCTTTTTTGAGTAGTTCCACAACTAAATGCTAATAAGGAAGCACTTAATAGAATGACTGATTTTTTCATGTGTACGTAATGATATTTATTTGATGTAGCGTTAAGCTACTTTTGCTATAATACGAAAAACCCCGCATTTTGGTAGAAAAGGGCTTTTTATTTTAACAAATTTTAACAAGCAATTTATATGTCTTTGTTATGTATTAGTAGGTCTTCTTTATTAGCTAAATACCACGCTGTGATAAAAATTAATTGGGTGCGTTTCGCTAATAAATTGTAGTTAATTTTATCTGCCGTATCGGTATGTTTATGGTAGTCTTCGTGAGTGCCATTAAAATAGAAAATAACAGGAATATCATTTTGGGCAAATTTATAATGGTCAGACCTGTAATAATAGCGATTAGGATCTGATTTTTCATTGAAGGTGTAATCTAACTCTATATTGAAAAACTGCGAATTAATTTTTTCGGAAATAAAATGTAATTCTTTACTTATTCTATCGGAGCCAATTAAATACAGGTAGTTGGGATTGTCTTTGTGTTTTTCGTCTATGCGTCCAATCATATCAATGTTCAAGTCGGCTATTGTATTGTGATGTTCAAAAATGGGGTTTTCAATGTAGTATTGAGAACCATATAAGCCTAATTCTTCACCTGTAAGGTGTAAGAATAAAATACTTCGCTTAGGTCTAAATCCGTCTTGAGCGGCTAATTTAAATGCTTGAGCTATTTCCATAATAGCCGTTGTTCCTGACGCGTTATCATCGGCACCATTATAAATTTCACCATTTTCAATACCTAAATGGTCTAGGTGTGCCGAAATTATTAATACCTCATCTGGTTTTTCTGAACCTTTAATATAGGCTAGGACATTTTCTGAGCTTTTTATGTTCTTCGGTAAGAATGTTGCTGGTACGGTTTGAAAGTACGTCGAATCGTTAAGAGGGGAAGCTATTTTTTCAGTTTTATAGAAATTTTCTAAAAACTGAACCGCTTTTTTTTGTCCAATTTCGCCTGTTTTTCGACCTTCAAATTCATCCGATGCATAACTATATAAGTGTGTTTCTAACTCTTGAGGTGTTATTGTATGAGCATAGTGAGTCATTGCTACGCTATCTGTAAATTGAATATTATTTTTAATGTTTTCAATTTTGGAAGAATAACGTGTTGTTGCGCATGAACCTATTAAGGTTAATACAGATACGATAAGGGTTGCTTTCATTTATAAGGATATAAAGCTTAAAAAAGAGTTCATGTATAAAAGTAAACAGATTATTCCATATCTATTTCCAAACCTTCCAATTCTTCAATAGCTTCTTCTTCAGATTGTTGTTCTGTTTCTATAAGCTCTTCGGTATTTCCAACTTCTGAAGTGTTGAATAGTGCTTTATAAGTAGCTAGCGATAAAGCTATAATTATAAGCAGCATAGCAAGTTTAGCACTGTGATTGGGTTTTTCTTGTTTGTTGGATAAGTAAAAACTTATTAATGCAAAAATAAACCCACATACGGCTGGTATGAAAGCCAAATTAGAGAGAGGTAACACTGAAAGGATAACGGCAAATATAGCCGCAATTAAACTTAAAATTATAAATAGTTTTCTCATAATAGGATTAATGTTTTAGGCCAGTAGCAGATTTAATCCGTAATTCGCCGTTTCCAACAGCAATTTTAAATTTAGCAAATACGGGTATTTTATTGGCGTCTGCAGTTAACCATAGTAAGTTATTGTTAGTTCCTTTAAGGACATCACTGTTATTGACAGCTATACTTAATTTATGACATGTTTTGTTCCCCAAACTTGTATTGATGGATTCGGTACCTAAATAAGTTGCAGTTATTTTAAATTCGGTATTATCAAAAACGACCATTAAAGGAAACTGGGTTCCGTTACTAGCTTCAGATAAATTAAGGTTTCTTATTTTATAGATAGTCGTAACAATATCAGCGGTGTTGTTGCCAAAATTTATGTTTTTTTTCTCTTCCCAAATACCACCATCACTTCGTTTCTTTTTCTTAATGCTTTCAATCGTATTTGTTTTATGAATGTATTTGTATTGCATAAACTTATAATAGCCACCTTCATTAATATCGCGTTTGTATAAATAAGGTTTTAATGTGGTTGGACTTACGTAGCTCTCATATAAATCACGAATTTTAAAAAAACTATCCCATTTACTATAGGTTGTAGCTGTACATTTTAATTGTAATAATGTGGCTTTTGATGTTTTAATGGCATTAGTAGCCATTGTTACCTCAGCAAGGTCTGTCATAATCCCAGACATATTATAAGCTGCTGTAAATTTTAATGTCTCGTTATTTGAAATAGCTGTGTTTTGAGAAAAGCTAGTTTGGCTTATTACAAAACAAAATAAAAGATATAAATAGCGCATAATAGATATTTAAAGATAGTTGAAACATTTATTGTGCCGAAAATACAACGGATTGTAAAATAATACTAATTAAATATGCTGACAAAAAAATAAGCCATAAGGTTTTGCAACATTATGGCTTATTAAATAAGTAAGTTTATAGCTTACAGTGCGCAACGGCAATTGCTAATTCCTTGAAAGATATCAACTCCAATAGTAATCATATGTGTACCACTGTTGTTGTCTATTAAATCGTTTGTTATAACTTGGTAGGAGTAGGCAAAGTAAAAGTTAGAAACTTTAACTCCTGCCATAGGACCTATATTTAAAGGTTCCATGATTTGATCGTTTAAAAAACGATAACTCAAGCCTGCCCAATAATAGTTCTCACCACTTA